>NZ_JAQZAB010000111.1:108335-201737 GCF_028640915.1 Pseudomonas sp. B3G-3
GTTTGCGCTTGTAGGAGCGAGGCTTGCCCGCGATGAGGCCGGACCTGCCCGCCACAAACTCCACCTCCCCGCAAAACGGGCCATCCGCGAAAATCATTGTCCCTGTAGCCGCTGCCGCAGGCTGCGCCCGGCACCGCAGGGGCCGCAAAACCGGACAACCCGATCCACCTGCCGGATCGCGGAAACCGCCCTTGCGCCGGCTACGCCGTCGATCGCAGCCGGCGGCAGCGGTTACAATGCCGGCGTGATGCACGCTCAGGACAGCCCCGACATGAACGCCCCCACCTCCGGCAGCGAAGCCGAAACCCTGATTGCCCGGCTGGACTGGGCCGCCACGCCGCTGGGCGCGGTCGACCACTGGCCGCAGAGCCTGCGCACCGCGGTGGACATCGTGATTCATTCGCCGATGCCGATGCTGCTGTTGTGGGGCACGCAGCTGACGCAGATCTACAACGACGGTTTCGCCCTGCTGGCCGGCAACAAGCACCCTGGCGCCTTCGGCCAGCCGACCCACCTGACCTGGCCGGAACTCCAGGACTTCACCACGCCGATCTACCACGCCGTGCTGCAAGGCCAGGTACGCACCTTCAGCGAAAAACCCTTCACCCTGCAGCGCCACGGCCGCGAGTCGGACGTCTGGCTGGACCTGACCTACAGCCCGATCCGCGACGAAAGCGGCGAAGTCGCCGGGATCCTGGTGACCAGCATCGAAACCAACGAGCGGCGGCGCATCGCCCTGGAACTGGAGCAGCGCTCGGCGGCCAGCCTCAAGGCCCAGCACGAAACCGAAGAACGCCTGCAACTGGCGCTGGCGGCGACCGACGCGGTCGGCACCTGGGACTGGGACATCGGCGACGACCGCTTTATCGCCGACGCCCACTTCGCCCAACTGCACAGCATCGACCCGGCCCTGGCCGGGCAACTGCCCATCAGCGAATACCTCAAGGGCGTGCACCCGGAAGACCGCGGCATGGTGGCGCGCAGCATCAAGCACTGCATCACCCACGGCACCGAATACGCCGAGGAATACCGCCTGCAACAGCCCGACGGCCAGGTCCGCTGGGTCTTCGCCCGCGGGCGCTGCTACAAGGATCACCACGGCCGGCCGGTGCGCTTCCTCGGCGCCGCCCTGGACCTGACCGACCGCAAGCAGATGGAACAGGCGCTGCGCCAGAGCCAGACCGAGTTGCAGTTGATCATCAACGCCATGCCGGTGCTGATCGGCTACGTCGACCACGAAGAGCGTTTTCGCCTGAACAACAGCGCCTACCTCGACTGGTACGGCCTGACCCCGCAGGAGCTGTACGGCCGGACCATCCGCGAAGTGGTGGGGGACGAGATCTACGCCACCCGCGCCGACAAGATCGCCGCCGCCCTGGCCGGCAAGCCCTGCAGCTTCGAAGCCAACTCACCGCATCGCGACGGGCGCGCGCGGCATGCGCTGATGAAGTACCTGCCGCGCTACGGCGCCGACGGCGCGATCAATGGTTTCTACATCTTCGTGATCGACGAGACCGAGCGCAAACAGACCGAGGAAGCCCTGCGCCACCTCAACGAAACCCTGGAAGAACGGGTGGCCGAGCGCACCCAGGCGCTGGCCGCCGCCAACCAGCGCCTGCAGAGCGAGATGTTCGAGCGCGAGCGCGCCGAAAACGCCCTGCGCCATGCGCAGAAGATGGAGGCCGTGGGCCAGCTCACCGGCGGCATCGCTCACGACTTCAACAACATGCTCACCGGCATCATCGGCAGCCTGGAACTGATGCAGCGCTACATCGATGACAATCGCAGCGCCGAGATCGGCCGTTTCACCGAGGCCGCGATGTCCTCGGCCAAGCGCGCGGCCGCCCTCACCCATCGCCTGCTGGCGTTTTCCCGGCGTCAGTCGCTGGACCGCCGGCCGCTGGAACCGAACCAGCTGGTGCGTTCGCTGCACGACCTGTTCAACCACACCAAGGGCGAACACATCGAGCTGAAGATGAACCTGGGCGACAACGTCTGGTCGATCAACAGCGACGCCAGCCAGCTGGAAAACGCCCTGCTCAACCTGGTGATCAACGCCCGCGACGCCATGCCCGACGGCGGCGTGCTGACCATCGAGACCGCCAACAGCTACCTCAACGGCAGCGACCTGGGCACCCTGGAACCGGTCAAGGCCGGCGACTACGTGATGCTCGGCGTCAGCGACAACGGCGCCGGCATGACCCCGCGGGTACTGGCCAAGGCCTTCGACCCGTTCTTCACCACCAAGCCCATCGGCCAGGGCACGGGCCTGGGGCTGTCGATGATCTACGGCTTCGCCCAGCAATCCGGCGGCCACCTGACCATCAGCAGCGAACCGGGCCAGGGCACCTGCGTGCGCCTGTACCTGCCGCGCCTGCACAGCGGAGCCCAGGCCGACAGCCCGGCACCGGCCAGCGTCGAAGCGCCCTACGCGGTGGCCGGCGAATCGGTGATGCTGGTGGAAGACGACCCGGCGGTGCGCATGCTGGTGCTCAACGTGCTGGGCGAACTGGGCTACACCGCCTTCGAGGCCGAGGACGCCAAGAGCGCGCTGCCGTTGCTGGAGTCCGAGCGGCGCATCGACCTGCTGGTGACCGACGTCGGCCTGCCGGGCATGAACGGCCGGCAACTGGCGGAAATCGCCCGCCAGCAGCGGCCGCAGCTCAAGGTGCTGTTCATGACCGGTTATGCGGAAAAGGCCGCCGAGCGCCAGGGCTTTCTCGACGCCGGCATGGACCTGATCGCCAAGCCGTTTTCCATCGAGGCGCTGGCCCAGAAGATTCGTCAGATGATCGGCCAGCAGGGCTGATTTCAGGCATAATCCGCGGCCGCCGTCCGCACCGTTCCAAGGTAACTGCCCCATGAAAGCCCAAGCCCGCCACATCCTGGTGAAAACCGCCGAAGAGGCCGAACAGCTCAAGCAGCGCATCGCCAAGGGCGAGGCCTTCGACGTGCTGGCAAAGAAATACTCCACCTGCCCCTCCGGCAAACGCGGCGGCGACCTGGGTGAAGTACGGCCGGGGCAGATGGTCGGGGCCATCGACCAGGTGATCTTCAAAAAGCCCCTGCGCACCGTGCACGGGCCGATCAAAAGCAAGTTCGGTTATCACCTGGTGCAGGTGTTCTACCGCGATTGACGCATCCCGCGTGACCGCCGCGCGACTGCGCCTGTAGCCGCTGCCGCAGGCTGCGATAAGGGCCGAAGGACCTTCAGCGATCTTGAGTACGCCACGACCGTTCCGGTCGATCGCAGCCTGCGGCAGCGGCTACAGGGATTGCATCAGGCTCTTGGGATCAACGCCCCCGGCACCTGAATCACCCGGCTCGCCAAGCGATGCCCCGCCTCTGCCGCCTGCTGCGGGCTACCGCCGCGCAAGCGACACGCCAGATACGCCGCACTGAACGAATCCCCCGCCGCCGTGGTGTCCACCACCTGCTCCACCCGTTGCGCCGGCACCTCGAACAACTCGCCGCCACAGCGGATCAGGCACGCTTCGGCGCCCCGCTTGAGCACCACTTCCGGGGTATCCGGGTAAGCGGCAAATACCGCCGCACTGTCGCCATACCCGAACAACGCCTGCTCGTCATCCACGGTCAGCAGCGCCAGATCGACATAGGCCAGCACCTGGCGATAAGCCGCCTGCGCCTGTTCCACCGAAGCCCAGAGCCGTGGCCGATAGTTATTGTCGAAGACTATCCACGCCCCACGCTGGCGCGCCTCGATCAAGGTCTCGATCAGCTTCTTGCGCCCCTGCTCGCCCAGCACCGCCAGGGTGATGCCGCTGAAATACAGCACATCGTAGGCCGGCAGCGCCGCCAAAATCGGCTCGGCCGCGGGGGTGGTGAAACAGTCGCGCACCGCCGCTTCGTTGCGCCAGTAAAGAAAGCGCCGCTCGCCCTTGGCGTCGGTCTGGATGCAGTACAGCCCGGGCAAACGCCCCGGCAGGCGCTGGACCATGCCCAGGCCGATGCCTTCCTCGACCCAGCCCTGGCACATTGCATCGCTGAAACTGTCGTCACCCAGGGCGGTGACATAGTCGACGCAAGTGCCCTCGCCCAGTTCGCGGGCCAGGTACACGGCAGTGTTCAGGGTGTCGCCGCCGAAGCTCTGTTGCAGGCTGCCGTCGGCGCGGTGTTGCAGTTCGATCATGCATTCGCCGATCAGGGCGATGCGTTTGGCAATGCTCATAGGTAGGTCTCTGCGGGAAGTGTTGTCTGGGCGGGCCCTATCGCGAACAAGCTCGCTCCTACAGGGACAGCGTTGCCCTTGTAGGAGCGAGCTTGCTCGCGATCAGCCGCAACGCGGCGCTGCTCGACCTAGAAACAGGTCTCCATGCTCTCCAGCACATCCAGCCGCTCATCCACCAGCAACCCGGTGCGCCACTTATCAAAGGTCAGGCACGGGTGCGAAGTACCAAAAGCAATAATGTCCCCCACCCGCAACTCAACCCCCGGCGCAACGGTCATGAACGCGTGCTGGTCCATCACCGCCGTGACCTTGCAGGCGCTGACATCATCGCCCTTGGCCGGCAGCACGCCCGGCTTGTAACGCAGCAACGGCACCGGCAACCCGGCGTCATAAGCCACGTCGCGCTTACCCAGGGCGATCACCGCGAACCCCGGCTCCGGCAGGGACTGCACATGGGCCCAGACTTCCAGCGCCGGGCGCAGGCCTTCGTGCAGGTCGCTGCGACGGTCGAGCACGCAGCACTGCGCCTCTTTATAGATGCCATGGTCATGAGCCACGTAACTGCCGGGCCGCAGCACACTGAGGAAACGCCCCTGGGCGTTCTGCGCCTCGAAGGACTCGGCGATCAGGTCATACCAGGCCGAACCCGAGGCGGTGATGATCGGCTGGTCGATGGCGAACAGCCCGTCGTCCTGCAACTGCACCGCCAGGCGCACCAGGGACGCGGCGAACTCCCGGATACCACTCACCGCGTGATCGCCATGGATCACCCCTTCGTAGCCCTCGATGCCGCACAAGGCCAAGGCCGGCTGCGCCTGGATCGCCTGCGCCAGCGCCAGCACTTCCTGCTCGCTGCGGCAGCCACAACGGCCGCCGACCACGCCGTACTCAATCATCACGTTCAGGCGCACCCCGCGCGCGGCGAAGAACTGCCCGAGGTCGGCGACGTTGTCCGGGTGATCGACCATGCAATAGAAGTCGAAGCTTGGGTCGGCCAGCAGCTCGGCGATCAACCCCATGTTCGGCGTGCCCACCAGCTGGTTGGCCATCAGCACCCGACGCACGCCGTGGGCGTAGGCCGCACGGGTCTGCACCGCGGTGGCCAGGGTGATGCCCCAGGCGCCCGCCTCCAACTGCCGGCGGAACAGTGCCGGGGTCATGCTGGTCTTGCCGTGGGGCGCCAGCTCGGCGCCGCTGTCGCTGACGAACTTCTGCATCCAGCGGATGTTGTGTTCCAGCGCCGCGCGGTGCAGCACCAGGGCCGGCAGGCTGACGTCGCGCACCAGGCTGACGCCGGGTTGGGCGGCGCCCTTTTCCACTGCTGCGTTGGTCAAGACAGAAGACATATTCGAACTCCTTACAGCGCCGCCACAGGGGCCAGCACTAGTCGTTGATGCGACGGGCCAGGCGATTCGCGCTGTCGATCAGCACCCGGCGGTAGTCGGCGTAATTGTTCTGGGCATCGGCCCGTGGCGCGACGATGCACAGGGTGCAGATGCACACCCCGCGCTCGTCCCGCACCGGGGCGGCGAAGCAATGGGTAAAGGTGTCGGCCACGCTGTCGAAGGAGAAAAAACCGTCCTCCGTGGCCTGACGGATTTCCTTCAAGAAAGTCGCCACAGGCAGGCGCTCACCGTCGGGGAGAATGAAGTCGCGCTCGTCGATCAACTCGACGATCTGCTCATCGCTCAAATGCCCCAGCAACAGCCGCCCGGAAGCGGTCCAGGGAATCGGCGCGTTCTCGCCGATATTCGAGGAAATGCGAAAATGCCGCTCGCCCTCCTTCATCAGCGCCACCGTGTACTTGCGCCCGTTGAGCAGGCACATCTGCGCGGTCTCGCGGGTCTGGCTGACGATCTCCTGCAAGGCCGAGTCGGCCTCGCGGGTCAGGTCGAAATGGCGCAGATGGGCCTGCCCCAGGAAGTACAGCTGACGGCCCAGGTACACATGCCCATCCTGGCCCACCGGCTCGAGAATCCGCCGCTCCAGCAAGGACGCCACCAGCTCGTACACCGTGGACTTGGGGCTGCCGATGCCCTTGGCGATATCGTGGGGCCGCAACGGCTGGCCGATCTCCTTGAGGAAATCGAGAATATCGAACGCCCGGTCCAGCCCCTTGGCCCGACGCTTGATGCTGTCTTCGGTCATATCAGTGCCATTTCCTACAAATCACGAAATTCCCGGCGCACCCAACACCCCGGCATTGCCCCTATCCCTGTAGCCGCTGCCGAGCCCCAGCGAGGCTGCGATAAGGTCCGCAGGACCTTCAACGATTTCAAGACCGCGCGCCCGCTTCGCGGTCGATCGCAGCCTCGCCATGGCTCGGCAGCGGCTACAGGCGTCTACAAAAACACCGCAAATCAGCCCTTCTTCCTGTACGCCACACAATCAATCTCGACCTTGCAATCCACCATCATGCTGGCCTGCACACAGGCCCGAGCGGGCGCATGCTCCGGCTTGAAATACTCCCCGAACACCTTGTTGAAACTCCAGAAATCCCGCGGATCCTCCAGCCACACCCCGACCCGCACCACATCCTCCAGGCCGTACCCCGCCTCCTCCAGAATCGCCACCAGATTGCGCATCGTCTGATGCGTCTGCTCAACGATGCCACCATGAATAATTTCGCCATCCAGTGCCGGCACCTGACCGGACACATACAACCAACCATCGGCCTCAACGGCACGAGCGAAAGGACGAGGCTGGCCACCGCCTGCGGTGCTGCCGGTGCCGTAGCGAGTGATGCTCATGGGGTGTTTCTCCTGATTGGAAAATGAAGGGTTAAGAACCGGGGTACTAAGAAATCAAAAACAATAAAATTCCACTATAGCGGAACAAAAACCATAAAAACGGAATTTATGATGGAAAGTGTGCCATGTGAAATAGGAGTGGGATAGAGGCATGAGGAAATGAGTAAGAACGGAGTGTTATGTAAAGGATCGAGTGGAAGAGTGATACGAAAGGATACGGGGATGGGGTAGCAAGCCCTTAACATTGCCTCTCACCACTCAGTTATAAGGCCTAGCCCATGCAATTTCTTGCATCTCGCGCTAGATGGCACTTTAATTGCTCACATGGAGCCATAGGCCACCACAAATAGCGCTAACTATTCATATATAGCCATCGGATAGCATAAAAATTTAAAGCCACTAACTATACAGGGATGCACGTGAATATTCTCAACAAGGTTCATATAAAAGGCTTCTGGGGCGACAGAGAAATAGAAATAAATTTCCATAAGGATATAAATTTTTTTATTGGCGTAAACGGTTCAGGCAAGACCACTGTAATAAATATAATTGCCGCTGCACTTTCAGCAGATTTCGCGACCCTCGACAGGCTACCTTTCTCAGCAATAACACTTTACCTATCAGAAATTGGTGGGCGTAAGAAACCAATAATAGAAGTAGAAAAGGCTGAAAATGAAAAATCACCATACAATAGCATTGTTTACAGAATAAAAGAAAAAGCATCCGACAACTTCACCACTTATTCACTCGATGAATTTGAAGAAGAGATGCTCATTAGAAGAGGAATCGGCCGTCACAACATAGGTTATTCAAAGTCACGCACTCGGGGGATACTTGCAAAGCTTTCAGAAATTGCAAATGTGAGTTGGCTTTCGATACATAGAGCGACCAACACAAACAAGAAAAGCGAAGAGAGCTTTGAATCATCCGTCGACCAGAAACTTGAAGAACTTAGCGTACAACTTTCAAAATATTTTTCGCTACTATCCGCCATGGTTTCTAAAGAAATCGCAGACTTTCAGCGAGCCATGATAGTTTCATTAATTACCGAACAAACAGAATCAACTGTTTTCAGTTCAGTAAAGAATCTTGACTTGGAAAAAGAAAAGAACTCTTTAATTGAGATTTTCCACAAACTAGACATTGGCAGCAACGCAAAAATAAAGCTAGACAAACACTACGAAGAAGTCGACGAGGCCCGAGTAAAAATAGAACAACATCGCCCGCTTGCTCTAAAGGAAATAATGCCTCTAATCAGTGCGTATCGTAGTCATCGAATCGTACAAGACTGGAGTCAATCAATAAACAAACAATCAGCTATTCTTCATCCAAAAAATGCATTCATCGATGTACTTAACAGCCTCTTTGAACGAAAAACAATAAGCATCAATCAACAAAATGAAATTGAAGCCACTACCGCTTCTGGAAAAAGAATGTCTATCCGTGGTTTGTCTTCAGGAGAAAAGCAATTAGTAATCATCCTAGGAGAAGCTCTCATTCAACAATCAGCACCTTGGATCTATATAGCAGACGAGCCCGAACTTTCACTGCATGTTAGATGGCAGGAAAAACTGATAGAGAGCTTAACGCGCATCAATCCTAGAGCGCAAATTATTTGTGCAACACATTCTCCCGATGTTGTCAGCCACTTCTGGAATAAAGTTTTTGACATGGAGGACAAAATACAATGACGTTCACCAGAACCAACTCAGGACTAACCAACCTAGCATTATTTAATCGTTGCGATAGTATAGTTTTCCTTGAGGGAGGCCCAAGCATTTCAAGCGAAGACTTATCTAATGGAAAATACAACTCAAACACTTGTGACATACGATTCTGGCAATCGCTATTTACAAAATTTCGCCCTAACAACAATTACCACTTTAGATCCCTAGGGTCAAAGACGGCCGTAACAGCGATCGCCAACAAGATTGCTTCAGGGGAGATATCCAATACCATTGCAGCAATGGATAGAGACTTTCAAAACTTATCAGGCACTCTAATTACCAACCAAAACATAATTTATACCCACGGCTATAGCTGGGAGAACGATTGCTGGTCAGCTTCAACCATATTTGAAACCTACATATCTATAGTTGGAGCATGCCGAATAGCCGCAAGAGAGGTACTCAACGGAATCCTTGAACTGCTTGAAGCCTTCAAAAGGTCAATAACAAAGCTAGTCACGCTTGACGCAATACTCATACAGCAAGATCAATCTTTTTTTGACCGAGAGTGTTATGAAAAATATATTTACATTGATAGATCAAAAAAACCATCACCAAACATCTCACAACTCAGAAACACATTAAAACATAAACGCCAGACACTAGCGCGACCAATAAGAAGAAGGATTGACCTTCGACTTAACCCGTTAGAGGATTGCTTCGGGCATCTTTACGAGAGCTTTTCATTTAGAGTACTTTCATACTTCCTTCACAACACTGACAACATAGCAAAACCAGCAAAGGACTACGTACAGGCAGTTTTAGTCGATCGTTTTATACACTCACTACCAACCAACAACCGAGAAATCTTTGAACATTACAATCGAGAATTTTCTAGAATAACCAATTAAAGCTCAAAAACATCATCTCATATTTTCCATTGAGGCGAGGGCTACGCTCTCTCCTCCCGCATAACAAATCACCACACTTACAACATACCCACACAAAACTAAATCTTTAAAAAACATTCAAAAATTTAATAAAATTATTCCCTTCCAGCGTAAAAAAATTCAACACTTCTTACTTGCGATAACGTTCCTGTCCCCCTATAGTTCCTCGTCGCTGCAAATTCAGCGACCTGACTTGGCCGTCAGCATCCCGTAGCGCACAGGCGCTCACCATCCGAAAGGCAAGCGCTTTTTTTGCGCCTGCACGTTCGTGTTATGGCGACTGTGCGTGGGACACCTTCGGGTGTGCCGGGATGCTTCGGGCCCGGTCGGCCAACCCGCGTACAGTTGCCACCCTCCCTCGCTTGGCCGCGAACGGTGGTAACTCCCGAAGTTATGGAGTGTTACCCAATGGACTACCAAGCATTTAGCTCCTCCAACACCACCGACCACCCCGTCGCCTTCATCAACCCTCAAGCCCCCTTGCTTGACCTGCTGACCTACGCCGGCCTGCGCATCCGCGCTGCCCGCGACATGCTGGACAGCGTGTCCGGCATGACCAGCCGCAACGCCGACGACCTCGACCTGATGCGCTTCTCCAGCGTGGCAACCTTGCTGTTGCAGGACGGATGCGATGTGTTGCATGTGGCAGAACAACGGGCGACGGAGCTGCCAGAGCCTTAAACCACGGCGCCTAGTCTTTGCTCTTGCTGTGCTTTGGCTTTGGCTTTGGCTTTTGATCTAGCTCTTGATCCACCCGCCCCATCGGGAGGCCGAGTGGAGGTGTTCATCAGGGGGATGGCGCGCAGCGCCCCTCGACGCAGTCGAGGACGTCGCATGGAGGTTGAAGCGAAGCCAACCGGAGGGCGATGCCCCCTGATGGACACCGTAACGAGGGAACCTGAGCGCAGCGAAGGCCGTACGCAGGGGCAAGCGTTTTTTGGTTACTTTTTTTGGCGTTTGAAAAAAAGTGACCCGCCGTAAGGGCGGAACCATAAGTGGCCGTGACCGCAGGAATGGATATGTACACCATCCAACATCACCAGCGAGGCCACCACCACCATCGCGGGCAAGCCTCGCTCCTACAGAAGCGAATCGCGGCCTGCAGCCATATTCCAAAAGCCAGATCGCGGATTCAGGTTTGGCGGGCGCAAGCGCCCGATCGCAGCCTGCGGCAGCGGCTACAGGGATCGCGGTGTTACCTATGTGCTTGAACGAATCTGTTCCCCCTGCGGGTGAACTCGGCAGGGTTTAGGGACTGGCATCAATGCTATCGCGAGCAAAGCCCACACCTGTTAGTGACAACCAATAAACAGTGCCAGCCCTTCTATCGCAGGCTCCTTCAACAAACGAGCAACAAGCCTTGCCTGGTTTGGCGTCAGCTCAAACTCGCCCACCAAGCCCTCATCAAGAGAGGACCAGCCCATGATCTCAAGTACGGAGGGCTCCAACTCTTTCTGGACCACTTTTTTATATTGCAACGAATCATCTTCGTTCGGTTCTGGGAAAAAGCCTGTAATTCGCAGGTACATGACGCGGGTGTCCCTCTAGTTATTTAATCGTCGTTCTTCCCGGTTTTGCTGGCTTGGTTTGCTTACCCGTTTCAGCATTGAACTCCCCCAGGTGCTTACCTTGCTTGTCATAAATCTCGACCGCACCGTGTTGATAGTCCCACTCGTAAATTCGTCCCTTGGAATCCTTCCAACGATCCCGCTTGCTTCCACCACCTTGGACGAACGACTTCGGGCGAACACTCACGGCATCTGGAAATGCCGGGAGAACATCAGGAGCCCTATGATAGCCGAGGCCTCCCGGCACACTGAGCACGATGTACAGCGGTTGTATTCCGGCTTCTGGCGGAAAAACCAGAATGAAATCTTTGTACTCAGGCGGATACAGGGGATTGACGATGATGTTATCTGCCTGTTCGGTAGGCGGATAAATCCATATCTGCGGTGCCTGTGGAGCCCCCTCCAGTGGAGGAATGCCCGCAGTACCGGACGGATCAACGGCAGGCGTCCATATCAACGTGATGCCGTTACCGAAGTCCGCCACCTGATGGGAGCCCTGCGCCTCGAATTGCACGACAGGAATCATTTCCCAATCACGGCGTTTCTCAGTGTTGTATCCGTAACCTTTCAATGAGCCATCGGCTTGTTGCTCAATATGAAGTCGAACCCGAGTACGTCCTTCCTTGAGAGATTTGAGTTGTTCGTCGGTGTATAGAGAACTATCACCCAGGCTTGAAGGCCAAAGCATTGCTATCACACCAAGCAGGGTGCTCGACACAACCCCGGCGCTCAGCACACCAATTTCTTCGATAACAGTTATTGCCTTGGCGGCGCCTTCCATGACAACAGCTCCAGTAGCAGCTGCGCCTGAAGCACCAGCGCTGCCTAAAGCAATTGTCCCCATTGCTGGGGGCAAGGCCCTCCCGCTGATAGTCCCGAGCTTGACGTTTCCTGCAACGTCAATTTCACGCCAACCCAATAGTGTGAGCTGGCCATACTCCGCTATGGAGTCAGTGGGGATGAAAACGCTGGCGTAATTGATGACGCCGTCTGGCAGCTTGCAAGGCTTGGTAAATGTGCACCCAACCGGCTTAGGTTTTTCTTCTGCCGTTGGTGGAAGCTCCTTGTATTCGGCCCATCGTTGAGCACCAAGGTCTACAGGCTCCATTCCTTTGTTGCGGTAGCCTTTTGGGTCATTGGGTACGTAGCCGCTCATCCATGCATGTCCTTTTCGGGGCTGACTTTGACCAGACAGCACCCTACTGAAGGCCGATGCTCCAGGCTTTAAGGCCATTCTCAAAATTCTGATCCGTAGCCCTCAAACGACCTCAACTCCCCGCTCAACGTTGAATAACGAGCGCTAGGCATCGCCTTTCCCCACGCATTATTGCAATCCCCGCAACAGCTCATTTCAAATGATAGCTAGCTAACTATCAACACTTCTGATTACCCTTCCGACCTCCAGCCAAAAGCTGTCCGCAGGCCCTAGGCCGGCCATTGCGAGCCAACGGACAGCCCCGACGCCCCTGATGAGGTCCCCCATGGAACCAGGCAGTTATCAATTGAGCATGAGCGTGCTCATGACGCCCGACAAAGCCAATTTCTCCGGCAACGTGCACGGCGGCGCCCTGCTCAAGCTGCTCGACGAGGTGGCCTTCGCCTGCGCCAAGCGCTATGCCGGGCGCTATGTGGTCACACTGTCGGTGGATCAGGTGATCTTCAAGGAGCCGATCCATGTCGGCGAACTGGTGACCTTCCTGGCCTCGGTCAATTACACCGGGCGCACCTCGATGGAAGTCGGGGTCAAGGTGATGACCGAGAACATCCACGAGCGCACGGTGCGCCATACCAACAGTTGCTACTTCACCATGGTCGCCGTCGACCCCGATGGACGCCCGCACCCGGTGCGCGCCTTCGTGCCGGAAACCGCTATCGAGAAACGCCGCTACGCCCAGGGCCTGCTGCGCAAACAACAGCGCCAGGAGCTGCAAGAGCGCTACCAACAGATCCGCAACTCGGACTGAGCCCGCCCTGCCTGCCCGCCGGAACCCCTGTCTTGCGATTTGCCCAAGGAACGATCATGAAAATATCGCTGTTGAGTCGCTACGCGACCCTGACCCTTTGCCTTGCCCTGACCTTGTTCGGCCTGCTGTTCTGGCCCGCCAGCCTCTGGGGCCAGGGGCTGATTATCCTGGCCGGGGTGCTCAGCCTGGTCGGCTTCAATGACCTGCTGCAGAGCCATCACGCGGTGCGCCGCAACTACCCGATCATCGGCAATATCCGCTACCTGATCGAGTCGATTCGCCCGGAGATCCGCCAGTACCTGCTGGAAGGCGACGACGAGAAGCTGCCCTTCTCCCGCTCGCAACGTTCGATGGTCTACGCCCGCGCCAAGAACCAGCCCGCGGAAAAAGCCTTTGGCACCCTGGCCGACGTCTATCAGCCCGGCTTCGAGTTCATCAGCCATTCCATGGTCCCGGGCGATGCCTGCGACCCCAGCCAGTTCCGCGTGGTGGTCGGTGGGCCGGACTGCCTGCAGCCCTACAGCGCCTCGGTGTTCAACATCTCGGCCATGAGCTTTGGCGCACTGAGCGCCAACGCCATCCGCGCCCTGAACAAAGGCGCCCGGCTCGGCGGCTTCGCCCATGACACCGGGGAAGGCAGCATCAGCCCCTATCACCAGGAGTTCGCCGGCGACCTGATCTGGGAAATCGGCAGCGGCTATTTCGGTTGCCGCACCCTGGACGGCCGTTTCGATGCCCAGCGCTTCTCCGAGCAGGCCAGCCATCCGCAGGTGAAGATGATCGAGATCAAACTCAGCCAGGGCGCCAAACCTGGCCATGGCGGCATCCTGCCCAAGCACAAGGTCACCGCCGAAATCGCCCAGACCCGTGGCGTGCAGATGGGCCATGACTGCGTGTCGCCGGCGCGGCATTCGGAGTTCAGCACGCCCATCCAGTTGCTGGAATTCATCGTCAAGTTGCGCAACCTGTCCGGTGGCAAGCCGGTGGGTTTCAAGTTCTGCGTGGGTCATCCCTGGGAGTTCATGGCCATCGTCAAGGCCATGCTCGAGACCGGCATCCAGCCGGACTTCATCGTGGTCGACGGCAAGGAAGGCGGCACCGGCGCCGCGCCCCGAGAGTTCACCGATAACATCGGCATGCCCATGCGCGAGGGCCTGCTGTTCGTCCATAACACTCTGGTCGGCGCCGGCCTGCGCTCACAGATCAAGCTCGGCGCCAGCGGCAAGGTGATCAGCGCCTTCGACATCGCCAGCGTGCTGACCATCGGCGCCGACTGGGTCAATGCCGCGCGCGGTTTCATGTTCGCCATCGGCTGCATCCAGTCGCAAAGCTGCCACACCAACAAATGCCCCACCGGCGTCGCCACCCAGGACCCGCTGCGCCAGAAAGCGCTGCAGGTCACGGACAAGGCCGAGCGGGTGCACAACTTCCACCGCAACACCCTGGTCGCCCTCGGCGAAATGCTCAGCGCCGCCGGCCTCGACCACCCGGCGCAATTGCAGGCCAAGCACCTGGTGCGGCGCATGACCACCACCGAGGTGCGGCTGTTCTCGCAGATCCACGTGTTCCTCGAACCCGGCGAACTGCTGCAGCGGCCGATCAGTTCGGAGTTCTATGCACGCATGTGGAACATGGCCCAGGCCCACAGCTTTGCGCCGCTGGTTGTGGCTGCGCCGGCCAGGATTGAACGGCTGACGCCGGCTTAGTTTTTTGCATGACGCGGTGGCCGTTCGCGCTGGATGACGGGTACAAGGTCCAGGGTTGAGGGGGCAGCCACTGACGTTATCGCGGGCAAGCCTCGCTCCTACAGGTGACGATCAGGCCTGGCGGAAAAACTCCCCAGGCGTGGCATCGAACTGCTGGCGGAACGCCGCGATAAAGGCCGAGGTCGAGTCGTAGCCGCAGGCCAGCGCCACGTCCGTTACCCGCTCGCCTTGCTCCAGGGGCGTCAGCGCGCCCAGCAGGCGCAGCCGTTGGCGCCAGGCGCGGAAGGTCAGGCCGGTGTCCTGCAGGAACAAGCGGCTGAGGGTTTTCTCCGTCACGCCCAGCTTTTCGCTCCATTGCCCCAGGGTGGTCGGCTGGTCCGGGTGCGCTTGCAGGCTGCGGTAGATCTGCCGCAGGCGCGGGTCCTGGGGCAGCGGCAGCATCAGGTCCAGTTGCGGCGCGGCGGCCAGTTGGTCCAGCAGGACCTGGGCCAGGCGGCCGTCGGCGCCGTCTTCGGCGTATTCCACCGGCAGCTCGCTGAAGGCGCGGATCAATTCGCGCAGCAGGCTGCTCACCGCCAGCACCTGGCAGGTCGCGCCGGCCCAGGCGGTGACACGGCAATCCAGGTACAGGCTGCGCATTTCGGTACGCGGCGAGCTGAACACCTTGTGCGGCATGCCGGCCGGAATCCACACCGCCCGCTGCGGCGGGGCGACAAAACGCCCGGCGCTGGTCTGCACTTCCAGCACGCCCTGGATGGCGTAGGACAATTGCACCCAGGGGTGGCTGTGGCGCCGGGTCAGCGCCCGATTGGGCAGGGATTCGGTGCGGCCGTACACCGGTCGCGGCAGGCTCGGCAGACCGGGAATACTGCGGCGGACGATCTTTTCATGTCCTTTAGGCGGCATTTACTGGCTCATTGGCGTTAGTCGGCAGTCCACCATCACGTTAGAGTCGGCCCACCGCCCTGGCAACCCCTGGATGATCCCGTTATGAGTCGCTCACGTCTTTTGCCCGACAATTTCACCCTGACCCTGATCGGCGTGGTGCTGCTGGCCAGCTTCCTGCCGGCCAGCGGCCAGGTGGCGCTAGGCTTCGGCTGGCTGACCAACGCCGCCATCGCCCTGCTGTTCTTCCTCCACGGCGCCAAGCTGTCGCGCGAGGCGATCATCGCCGGGGCCGGCCACTGGCGCCTGCACCTGCTGATCTTCAGCCTGACCTTCGTGCTGTTCCCGATCCTCGGGCTGGCGCTCAAGCCGCTGCTGTCGCCGCTGATCGGCAACGAGCTGTACCTGGGCATGCTCTACCTCTGCGCCCTGCCCGCCACCGTGCAGTCGGCGATTGCCTTCACCTCCCTGGCGCGGGGCAACGTGCCGGCGGCGATCTGCAGCGCCGCGGCGTCC
Organism: Pseudomonas sp. B3G-3; assembly: GCF_028640915.1. Classification (NCBI taxonomy): domain Bacteria; kingdom Pseudomonadati; phylum Pseudomonadota; class Gammaproteobacteria; order Pseudomonadales; family Pseudomonadaceae; genus Pseudomonas; species Pseudomonas sp. B3G-3. The sequence goes on from NZ_JAQZAB010000111.1 coordinate 124,531, forward strand.
AGCCTGTTCGGGATTTTCCTCACGCCGTTGCTGGTGACCCTGCTGCTGAATGTGCACGGCGATGCCGGCTCGACCCTGGATGCCATCATCAAGATCAGCGTGCAGTTGCTGCTGCCCTTCATCGCCGGGCAGATCGCCCGCCGCTGGATCGGCGCCTGGGTGGGCCGCAACAAGAACTGGCTGAAATTCGTCGACCAGGGTTCGATCCTGCTGGTGGTCTACGGCGCCTTCAGCGAGGCGGTGAACGAAGGCATCTGGCACCAGATCCCGTTGTGGAACCTGGCCGGGCTGGTGCTGGCCTGCGGCGTGCTGCTGGCGTTGGCGCTGCTGGCCTCCAGCCTGCTGAGCAAGCTCTTCGGCTTCAACCAGGAAGACCGCATCACCATCCTCTTCTGTGGCTCGAAGAAGAGCCTGGCCACCGGCGTGCCCATGGCCCAGGTGCTGTTCGCCGGCAGCACCATGGGCGTGCTGATCCTGCCGCTGATGCTGTTCCACCAGATCCAGTTGATGGTCTGCGCGGTGCTGGCCCAGCGTTACGCCAAACGCCCCGAGTCGGTGCCGGAGCTGATGGCGCAGGTCGATCCCTGAGAGCCTGATGAACAACAGCCCCCCCTGTAGGAGCGAGCTTGCTCGCGATAAATCGTCAACGAAAACGCGCTGCGCCTGACCGCCTCAACTTCGCGGATCGCGAGAGTGGCTCCCCCTACAGCCCCCTGTGACGGCGGTCAGTTGTGCTTCGGACCGCCTTTCCACGGCGCGTATCCCACCAGCACGTTGCCCCGCGCCAGCCCCTTGTCGCCCACCTTGAAGCCGGGCATCTGCCGCAGGTTCATCTACCTGCATTGCGCTGTGTCGACCGGCAGCGGCCAATCTGTAGAAGCATCAAGCGGTTACTCCTGGGAAAAGCCAGGGTTTGTGCTTTTGTCAGGGGCGGCAAGCCGATAGCATAGCGCCACTTTTTTTGCCGGTCGGCGATCTTACATGGAAGTTTTCATGCGTTTCTTGCTCGCGCTTTGTGCGTTGTCCCGCCTTGCTGGTTACAGCATCAGCCCCTTGTTCTCAGGGTCGTTAAAGACACCTGCAACCGCTTTTTTCAGCAGCGTGAAGGAGTAAATCAATGGCCGTTCCTCATGGGCGTTCGTTAGCGGATTTTTTGCCTTTAAAGCCTGCTGAACAGCTTCTTCTCAAGCACGCAGCGTTGGGAGGGATGACCGAAATTTCGACGCAGCGCCCCACAGATGCCACACCAAGCAATACCGTTCGAGCAGGCTTCCTGCGCTTCCTGATTCTGGGTGGTGACGATCTGAACCCCGTTCATGAACTCGGGGTGATGTTGAAGGGAGCGTTTATCGAAGGCGATCTGGAGCTCAGAGAAACCCAGATAAACGCGAGCATCACGCTAACCCATTGCGCCCTGCAGAATCTGAGCCTGAGAGGCGCATCGGTAAGAGGCACCATCAATCTTGCCTACAGCCACTGTAAAAGTCTCAAAGCCAATCTGATGACGGTTTCAGGAGCGATGTACCTGGACCATCTAAAGTCCAGGGAAAGCATGAGCCTGCAGAAATCCAAGATTGGTGCGGCCTTGCTGTTGCGCGGCACTAGTCTGAATGGCCAGGGTGGCTATGCCTTGGTCGCCGACGGTCTGGTCGCTCACAGTGTCCATTTCGAAGAAAAGTTCATCGCGCTCGGCGAGGTCTGCCTGAACGGAGCGGTAATCAAAGGACAGCTCAATTGCCGGGACTGTAGTTTCAAGGCGACGGATGCGTCGGCACTGAGCGCCGACGGCATCACTGTCCAAGGGAATGTCTTTCTCACCACTGGGTTTCACTCTCAGGGGCCCGTTAGACTTTCAGGCGCCCGTATCCGGGGGCAACTCAGCCTCAAAGAGGCTCGTTTTGAAAGAAAGGACAAAGACGAGAACGGCAAAACACTAATCGCTCAAAGTGCCCATGTCGAGGGTGTCCTGATCATGACAAATCTGGCCCTCCCTCTTGATAACGCGACCCTCAGCAGCTCCCACGTGGGCACCCTGCACGATGACGCGAGCACTTGGGGCAAGGAAATTGGCCTCAATGGGTTCACTTACGACTTCCTGACAACCGAGGCTCCCTTGAGAGCCCAGGAACGCATTGACTGGCTCGATCGGCAGATACCTGCAAATACCGGGGCTGACGGGCTCAAAGGTTCGGCCAGCAAATTCCGCCCGCAACCCTGGCGTCACCTTCAGCACGTCCTCGAGGAAATGGGCCATGCGGAGGAAGCTCGCGAGGTAGGTATCGCGTTCGAAAAACGCTTGCGCAAAGTCGGCCTGATCGGCCAGGCACCCGCAGGCATTCCTCGCGGCCTGAGGTGGCTGTACCGCCTGCCAGCCTTGGGCCTGCATTCGCTCTATGGCCTTTTCACCGGTTTCGGCTACCGCCCCATGCGCCTGCTCTCCTGGTTCTTCGGCACCTGGCTGGTGTGCACCAGCGTCTACTGGTACGCCGCCGTCGAACACGAGGTCTTCGCCCCCAGCAACCCACTGGTATTCCAGAACGAGGCCTACGCCAGTTGTACCCCTGAATATGGCGATGCCTGGAAAGAGCAACACCCTAAGCAGGATCTGCCTTCCACCGTAGGCAACTGGTACACCTGCAAGGCCTTGCGCGGTGAGTACACCGGTTTCAGTCCCGGCGCGTATTCGCTGGACATCCTGCTGTCGCTGGTCGATCTGCAGCAAGAAAAGGACTGGGGTCCGATCACCCCGACGCCCTTCCCCGGCTATTGGGATGAACTCAAGAATCTCGAATGGGGCCACGGCATCCGTCTGCTGATCTGGCTCGAAACCCTCATCGGCTGGGGCATCAGCCTGTTGCTGGTGGCGATCGTCTCCGGTCTGACTCGGCGCAAGGAATAAGCGTCTATACCTGCACGGGCCTCGAACGGGGCCTGCTCGATACCCTTCACGGTTCAAACAAGGAAGCTTCACATGAGCGCCATCGGCAATTTTCTCTGGTTTATCCTCGGCGGCATTTTCATGGGCCTGTGCTGGTGGCTGTGGGGCATCCTGGCCTTTATCAGCATCGTCGGCATTCCCTGGGGCCGGGCCTGTTTCGTCATCGGCACCTTCTCGTTCTTTCCGTTCGGCAAGGAGGCGATCAGCCGGCGCGAGCTGAACAACAAGGACGATATCGGCACCAGCGGCCTGGGGGTGATCGGCAACGTGCTCTGGTTCGTGTTCGGCGGTATCTGGCTGGCGCTGGGGCATGTGATGTCGGCGCTGCTGTGCTTTATCACCATTATCGGCATTCCTTTCGGCATCCAGCACCTGAAGCTGGCGGGCATCGCCCTGGCGCCGATCGGCAAGACCATCGTACGCAAGGAAGTGGCCGCCGCGGCGCGCACCTTCAATGCCCAGGATGCGGCGCTGAAACAGCGTCAGCCAGGCTGAAGCCCAGGCGCGGAGGCCTCGTCGCGGCCTCCGCCGCTGCGCATGCCGGCCGGCATGCTCCCCACGCTTGCGCACTCCGACCGCCCTCAAGCTCGCAACCTGATCGCCAACACCACGTCACCTTGAAACAAGCCGCACCACGACCTTGAAGGACGCCCACAGCGGCGCCCGCCGCAGTTGGACAAGTCCCACGCCCACTGCTTTCATTCAGCCCCGGGACCCTGCGCAGTCCGCGCTCGCCAGGAGGCTTGTCGCCCCCGCCCACCCGTTCACGCCCAAGGCCCGCAATGCTCAAGACCATTGAAGCGCAAGTGCTGAAACAGGCCACGCCGCCGGCCCTCAAGGCCGAGTTCGCCCAGTACGACTTCGAGCGGCTGCACGGTTTCTGCCTGCTGATCTACGTCGCCAGCATCAGCATCTGGCTGCTGTTCAACCTGATCGTCAGCTTCCCCGGCAAGCAGGGCTTCACCCTGTACTCGATGGCGTTCCTGGCCGCGCTCGCGATCAACGCGATCGTGCTGGCCTTCACCAAAAAGGTCCGGCACTTCCAGTGGCTCAACCTGGTCTTCGTGCTGATCATCGGCGCGGGCATCCGCCTGGTGATCGAAGGCATGCCGCTGGAGCTGCGCCCCGACTGGCTGATCATCGGCGCCTCGAGCATGCTCTACAGTGCCTCGGTGCTGCCCCTGCGCCGCTGGTCGTTCTTCGCCACCGTCGTGCTGACCTGGGTGGTGCTCGACCCGTTCATCATGACCCAGACCTCGGTGCTGGAACTCAAGGGCGCCATGCTGTTGATCTACGCCCTGTTTCTCACCGCCCTGACCCTCTACAGCTTCATCAAGCTACGCCAGGCCAAGCTGCACACCTACATCATGTCCAAGCTGTTGCTGGAACAGGCCTACAACGACACCCTGACCGGCATCCCCAACCGCCGCTCGTTCATGGCCCGCGCCAGCGAACAACTGGCGGCGCAACCCCGGCAGCATGACCACTACCTGGCGATGATCGACGTCGACAACTTCAAGAAAATCAACGACCTATACGGCCACGACAGCGGCGACGAGGTGCTCAAGCAGGTGGCCGCGGACATCAGCACGGTGATGGCCGGTTTCGACTACGCACGCCTGGGCGGCGAGGAGTTCGCCATCTACCTGTGCGGCGTGCGCCGCAGCGACGTGGAGCAACTGGCCGAACGCCTGTGCCAGGTGGTGCGCCAAGCGCCGGCCCGCCACCCGGTGACCATCAGCATCGGCCTGGCCCGGGTCGAGGACAGCGACAGCCTGAACCAGGCGCTGGTCAAGGCGGACAAGGCGCTGTACCAGTCCAAGCACACGGGCAAGGATCGTTACACCTTTCACCCGTGATCCCACTGCCCCTCGACAGCTCAGGCGCTCAGGGTGCCAGCGCCTTGATCGGCGGATCCTGGTAGCTGTCGTCGATCTCGATTCCGGCGGCCCGCAATTGTTCTTCCACCCCTCGCCGCGTCTCCCGGTCCTTGGCCAGCTTGGCGGGCATCAGCTCCTTCCAGCGCGGTCGCTCGTTCTCCTCGAAGCTGGACGACCAGAAGTCGTACTCGCTCTGGAACTGCAGGGTGGTCAGGCAAGTGGCTCGCTCCATGGGCGCCTGCCTGTCATCCCAACACCAGGACCAGACATGCAGGTAGGCGTCGTCCCGATGGAAGTACCAGCTGTAGAAGGACTTATCGTGCAGCCAGTGCTCAAGCGGGATCGGGTAATCCGGGTCGAGCCAGGGATGGTTGAGCACGTAGTGGCCCAGCACATTGTCGCCAGAGGGAATCTTGTCGGCCTGGGAGCCGGAAACCCGCGGCTCCGAGGGCAGGTAGTAACGCTTCCAGCCAGCGCTCTTGAGCTCGGCGATACGCTGGAGAATGAAGGCCTGTTGCTCGGTATAGGGGCTGTTGTCCGGCAGCCCTCGTAAGTTGATGTCGATATTACTGACCGTATCTCCAAGGGCCTCGTCGATCACCGTGCTGATCCCCGAGACCTGTTCGATCCTGAGCGCATGCTCGCCACCGCCGATCAGGGCGACCGGCAGGTTCTTGTCATTGGGGGAGCGCTCGATTTCGTACCAGCACATCCTGACGGGTTTCAGACAGTCCTTGGAAAACCGCAGCGGGCTCCGGGCGAGCACCTGGGCGATGGGCTCATGCAGGGCTATTTCCACCACCGGGTGCGCCACCGCGGGTGCCGCATCCTGGTCATCACAACCGCCAAGCAGCGCCAGGGTGAACAGGCAGCATCCCCCCATGACGGCCCTGCCGCGTACCGCGCCCATGCGAACCTTGCGCATATTTCTCTTCCATCCATTGAACAAGCGGGCGGCGATGGTGCAGGAATAGACGCAAGGCTTCAACCGCAGTGAGGGCGACGGCGGCCAGCCAGCTGGCCGACCTCGGTTACTCGCCCTCGCGGCTGAGCAGCACCCGCGTCACCCGCCGCTCTTCCACCGTCACCACCTGCAGCGTCCAGTCCTGCCATTGCAGCCGGTCGCCAATCACCGGCAAGCGGTCCAGCAGGCTCATCACCAGCCCGGCCAGGGTCTGGTAGTCCTCGGTGGCTTCGGCGTTGAAGCCGGTGCGCTGGCGAATCTGCGCCAGGTTCAAGGCACCGCTGACCATGAAACCGCCCTGCTCTTCGACAATGTCCGGGCCTTCGATTTCGCTGGCATCGGGCAGCTCGCCGGCGATGGATTCGAGGATGTCGGTCATGCTCAGCACGCCGACGAAATCGCCGAATTCGTTGATCACGAACGCGATGTGGGTCGAGGCCTTGCGCATCTGTTCCAGGGCGTTGAGGATCGAGAAGCTGTCCAGCAGGTTGATCGCCGTGCGTGCCAGGTGCTCCAGGTTCGGCTCGTTACCGGCCAGGTATTCCTTGAGCAGTTCCTTCTTGTGCACGAAGCCCAGCGGCTCTTCCACCGCGCCGTCGCGAATCAGCGGCAGGCGCGAGTAGGACGAATGCATCAGCTTGTCGCGGATGGCTTCGGCATCGTCGGCCAGGTCGATGTAGTCGACGTCGGCGCGCACGGTCATCAGGCTGCGGATCGGCCGTTCGGCCAGTTGCAGCACGCCGCTGATCATCACCCGCTCGCGGCGGTCGAACAGCTCGGCGCTCGGCGCTTGGCCATTGTCCAGCAGATCGACGATCTCCTCGCCCACCTCCTCCACCGCCAACTGGCGACCGCCCAGCAGGCGCATCACCGCATGGGCCGTGCGCTCACGCATCGGCTGCAGGCCCTGCATGGATTTCTTGCGGCGGGCACGGGCGATCTGGTTGAACAGCTCGATCAGGATCGAGAAGCCGATGGCCGCGTACAGGTAGCCTTTGGGGATATGGAAGCCCAGGCCTTCGGCGGTCAGGGCAAAACCGATCATCATCAAGAAGCCCAGGCACAGCATGATCACCGTCGGGTGGGCGTTGACGAAGCGGGTCAGCGGCTTGCTGGCGACGATCATCAGGCCGATGGAAATGACCACTGCGATCATCATCACCGCCAGTTCGTCAACCATGCCCACGGCGGTGATCACCGCGTCCAGGGAGAACACCGCGTCGAGCACCACGATCTGCGCCACGATCGGCCAGAACAATGCGTAAGCGGCGTTGCCGGTGCGCTGGCTGACATGGCCTTCCAGGCGTTCATGCAATTCCATGGTGGCCTTGAACAACAGGAACACACCGCCGAACAGCATGATCAGGTCACGGCCGGAGAAGCTCTTGCCGAACACCTCGAACAGCGGCGCGGTCAGGGTCACCAACCAGGAAATGCTCGCCAGCAGGCCCAGGCGCATGATCAGCGCCAGGGACAGGCCGATGATCCGCGCGCGGTCACGCTGGTGGGGTGGCAACTTGTCCGCGAGGATCGCGATAAACACCAGGTTGTCGATACCCAGCACCAGCTCCAGCACGATCAGGGTCAACAGGCCAAGCCAGGCCGTGGGGTCCATTATCCATTCCATAAAAACGACTCTATCTCTCCAGTGAAATCAGACAGCCGGGCACGGCAAGGCAAGGCCACAAGGCCTTGGAACGGCGAACGCAGGCCAGCGCCCAACGGTTGCGACAACCGGCGGCGAGCAGCGAAAAACAACAGGTTCGGGGTAACGGCCGCGCCCTATGACTGGCGAAAGGCACCGCAAGGCGGATCGAGCGGGGAAAGAATGAGGCGTCCAGGAACAGGGACGACTGGGAGGCTCCGAGAGGGTGTTCATGCAAGTCCTGTGAAGAAAAACGGACTTGAATCCTACAACCTCAAGGGAGATTTCCTATCGGGAAATCATTTCAAGATCTTATCGGGGGTGTCTGACCACAGCTATCGCAGGCAAGCTCGCCACAGCAAAAGCGAGCCTGCCCGGGCTGACTCAATAGCGTCCGGGCAAAAGCCCGAGCTCCACCAGCTTGATATCGGTGTCACCCACTACCTGCACATGCTGGACGTTCTTCTCGTCCATGATGCCGGGGCAGGAAACGACGATGGTTCCCCGGGATGGGATGGGACGCAGTTCAGCGACCTCCGGAAAGTCCGCCGCCGACAGCGGGTGCGGACAATAGCCGATCCAGCCGATGGTCTGCCGGTCCTGGAACACCCGCTGCTTGCGAAAATATTCGTTGGGGGCGACCACGCCCCAGGAAATTTCCGGCCAGAGACCGACCGCCGTGTTCATTAATTCGACAATGCCCTGCCGAGGATCCTGCAGGCAACGGACCAATGTCCCGGCTTCGGAAAACTCGATACCCGCGGGCAACGAGCCGCCGCTTCGTGCGTGATAGGTGATCGAAAGCCCTCCCTTGAGTGGATCGGATATCCCGTTCCACAGCACAAAACTCATGTCGTTGACGTCGAAGTCCGAGTCTTTCCAGGAGGCTATTTCCCGCCGCAGACTGTTCGGATCGAGGAGCACATTGTGCGTCAGGCCGTCATCCTTGCCTTCGGCGCACAAGAACCAGTTCTTGAGGATCGGGTCGATCTCGCCTATCGCCTTGAGAAAGGCCAGGCTCCTGTCGATTTGTTCCTGCTCGGTGACCTGGGCAATCTTCTGCTTATCGAAGCTCAGCTTGAAATTGAAACGTTTGAACGTATCCATGAGCACTCCATCCGGTCTCAGGCCATTAAGTCTGGGTTTTGCTTGTAGAACTCTTCCAGCTCCTTTTCCTCCTGGCGACGCACTTTCTGGTACTCCTCATGCTCCTTGGTGCCGGGCATCGGGTTCCAATAAGCCTTCAGGTTGGTGAGCCCACCCTCCTCGTATTTCTCGGAGCAATACTCGTAAACCACCCGCTGAAGAAAATGCCACTCGAGCATCACCGGCGGGCTGGGCTTGGCCTTGTCTGCCTGCTTGAACGCCTTCACGATCAGGTCCTTCTCAACGTTCTTGGCAGCCTTCGGATACTTGAAACCGAGGAAGATGAAGAATTCGTAGTTGGCCTTGGCTTCTTGCAAGGTACAGCGGTTTTTCACAAAACCATCCCAATCGGTACCACTCCACAGCCACTCCCAGGGAAACGGGAAGTTGGTCACCCACTGCTGGTAGCGGCTCGACAGGTCGCTCATGCTGTGCCCCTTGCCATTGACGGGAATGTACATATGCCCGTCTTCGGGAGGGCATTTCACGCAGTCCTTCTTCTGCCGTTTGCAGTCCCGTTCGGCCTCCTGGGTCCGGTCCCGGGTCCTGGCCGGCGCATCCGTCTTGGGCAAGGCCTCGGGCTTGGGCAACGGCATCGGTTGCGGCATGGGCCTTGGGGGCGGTAGCGGCCGGGGCACCACTTCCGGCGGTGGCGGTGGCACCGGCGACGGCCGGGGCGGCGGCATCGGTAACCGGGTCGGCGCGGGCATGGGTATATCGAAGGGCAGCCTCGGCCCGGTGCGAGGCAACGGCATACGCAACCCGCCGCTGATGGGAGGCGCCAGTTGCACTACGGCTCCGCTAATGAAACTTGTCATTCAGGCATCCCTGTCTTGAGTGCGGCCCGCCAGGCCCGTTGCCCCTGGACGAAATCCATGACGCTTTCGTAATCGCGAAAACGCTGCTCCGGGGTGTCGTTTACCGGCCTTTTCATCCACCGGATAAATCCGGGTGTTTCTTCAAAACCGGGAAACAGCAGGCCAAAGCGCATGAAGTTTTCAACCGCATCCGGCTCTTCGATTTGCAGGGCCCAGGCTTTTTCCCGGTAGTCCTTGAGGTACTGGATGGTCTGCCAATGCCCTTTTTGCTCTAGCCACTGAGGATTGTACTGACGTATCTCGAGCATGATCTTCTCGATCACCTCATTTTGCCGAACCCGCTCCAGCGCTTTCAGCTGGTCTGCCGTCAACTCAAGCATGGCGAGCCTCCTGCCCAACCCGGTAATACGTCTGGTACGCCAGGGCCAATGGCTGCCAGATCTGCCAGCGATTGAGCGGCAACATCAGGGCCATTCGCTGCTCACTGTCCAGGACACTCTCCAGGCCACGACGGACGGTCGGGTTGTAATAACGAAACAGCGCCATCCGACCATCCGGCAGGCGGCTGAACAAATGGGATTTGAGATGATTGCTCAACGCTTCAAAGGAGCGCTCGCTCCACAGCCACGAAACCAGCGGCGACTTCTGGTCCCGCTCGATCAGCCAGTCGAGCAGTTGCGTGGCCTCGGCACTATCCCCTACGAACTCCACCAGTGCCGGCCCGCCACGGCTGATTTCGTCCAGTTCGGTAGCGGCCAGCAACCACTCGACGCGGATCGCCGCCCCGGCCGCGTCCAGGCGATTCTCCAGGGTCATGTAACGGGCGCCATCCACCAGCACATAGAGCCGGGTTTCAGGATGCTGTTCCAGGCAATGACGGATATGGGTGCGAAATTGCAGAACATTCGGATCAGGTCGGCGTCCATTGCCTGAAGCACTCATGGTCAGTTCCCCAGGCTCTGCAGCGGGACAAAGGTTTCATTGCGCTGTGCCGCCGCCAACAGGCACGGCAGACAAAGCCCGGGAATCTTGACCACTGGAGCGACCGCAGCAGCGCTGACCTGCTGCCCGATGATCACGCTTCCCGATCCGCTCACCACCACATTCCCGTGGTTGCCCGTCGTCCCCAGGGTCGCGACCGGCAATCCATTGATCAGCACATTGGCAACCACGCCGCTGACCAGGGCACTGCCGCAGGCCGTGGTGTCCGTCATCCGCGCTGCACTGAGCCCATCGAACAATACGTCAGGCGAACCCGAGACAATCGGGTTGCTGGCGTGCCCGGGCAATGGACAAGCGGTCATATCCGTGACACGGGCCGCAGGTTTTCCACTCATTGGCAATCTCCTTCATCCGTTAGGTATTGCATGTTGTCCCTACGCCATCGATCTGGAAGAGGCCAAAGCGCCAACAGGCATCCTCCACATCGAATAATGCAAGCTGGCTGGCCATCGAACCGGGAGCCTTGACGGGGGGCGACATCTGAAGCGCATCAGCGACAGTCCGCTCCATGGCGGCTGGCGCCCAGTCATCCAGTTCGTTGAGCTGCCGGTTGTAGTCCGGTACGCCAACACTTTTATAGGCGTTCAGCAGGTACTCGGGTAATTCCGTATCCGACCATTGCAGGTAGTAACCCTGGTCATCCAGGAAGGGCCGGGTCCAGGCAGTCAGCCCGACCGGAATCATTTCCTGTTGATCGGTGCTGAGGAGGCAGTCGCCCTGAGCCGCGAAACCCAGGCAGATATTGAGTTTCAGCCAGCCATCGGCGTGGCTGAGAAGCTGTGGGTAGGATCGAACAGCCGAAGTGGCACCACACGATAGTGGCGCAGATGGGAAGAACGCAGGTAGATCTCCGCATCCAACCGGGAAATGAACACTCGAACGATGGGTGCATCAGGGTCGCCGACACAGTTTATCTGCACCGGATCCAGGGCAAGATGATCGTGAATGCCTGTGACGGTGACCAAGCCATAAAGACGAATTGAGGATCTCAGTCCTTGAAATCGAACCATCCTGCTTCCTCCAAGCAGCGCGATCTGTCGGTCGCTCCATTGAGTCCGCCACTCTAGCAACGATGAATTGCGCAAGAAGTTGCGCAGTTGCGCTCAAAGCCTTGTGCCCACGGGCCCCGACGAATTCTTTACAAAAAATTTCAAGAGCATTGGCCTCTGACCTGCTCGATATACCGCGCCACCGCGGGCGCCTTTTCGAAGCGGCGGTGGATCAGTGACAGCCAGGACGACGCCGTGCTGCCCTGGATCGGCCGGTACAACACATTGGGCAACCCCACGTGCCCGACCACCGACTCCGGCACCACGGCCACGCCCTGCCCCAGGGAGACCAGGGCCAGCACCGCCACCAGGCCGCCGGGCTGCGGCCCCAGTTTCGGCGCATAGCCGCCCTCGGCCGCGACCTGCAAGGTGCCGCTGATCTGCTCCGGAAGCACGAAGGTCTCGTTGTGCAGATGGGCCGGGGCGATCTCCGGCAAGCGTCCCAGCCAGGACTCGGCGGGCAGCGCCAGGACAAAACCTTCGGCATCCAGGCGGACCGCCTCGACCCCTTCGGGCAGGGTCATGGGCGAGCGGATGTAGCCGATGTCGAAGCGTCCCTCGGCCACCAGGGCCGGCAACGCCGCCATCGGGCTTTCGCGCACGCTCAGGCTGACGTCCGGGCAGTCCTGGCTGAAGCGCTGCACCTGTTTTTGCAACAGCCCCGAATACACCGCCGAGGCCACGTAGCCCAACTCGATATGGCCGATCTCGCCGCGCCCGGCGCGCTGGGCGTTACGTTGCGCGAACTCGAACTGGCGCACCGTGGCCTCGGCCTCGCGCACCAGGGCGGCGCCAGCCTCGGTCAGGCTGACCTCGCGCTGCTGGCGCACGAACAAACGGGTGCCCAGGGCCTGCTCCATGTCCTGGATCTGCCGGCTCAGGGTCGGCGGCGCGATGCCCAGCTGTTCGGCGGCGCGGGTGAAATTGCGTTGCCGGGCCACCGCCAGGAAATAGCGGAAATGACGGATTTCCATAAGTACGTTAGCTCAAAGGTAATGAAGTGCTCCAGCGCGCCTAACAGAGCGGGCGAAAGCCCGGGATAAGCTGGCTGGACCTTTACAGTAGAGAGCCTAAGCCATGCACGTCAAACCTCTGTTTCTGGCCCTGATCACTTGCTGCAGCGTGCCCGCGACTTTCGCCGCCGAGAAAAACGCCGACGTTGCCCAGAAGGCAATCCTCAATTTCGCCACCGCCCAGCAACTGCTCAACGCCGCCCAGGAAACCGCCACGGCCAAGGGCTGGCCCTGCGCCGTGGCAATCGTCGACGACGGCGGCTGGCCGATCCTCAGCGCGCGCATGGACGGGGCGCCGGTGGTGGCCGGCATCGAGCTGGCCCAGGGCAAGGCGCGCACTTCGGCATTGTTCAAGCGCCCTTCCGGCGACCTGGAAAACGCCATCAACGGCGGGCGCCAGGCGGCCATCACTTCGGGCCTGCTGATGATGAAAGGCGCGCAGCCGATCCGCGTCGACGGCCAGGTGATCGGCGCCATCGGCATCAGCGCCGACACCCCGGCCCACGACGATGAAATCGCCCAGGCCGCCCTCGCCGCGCTGGATCAACGGGTGCAGCCATGAGGCCAGCCAGCCCGCGCCTGACCCTGCTCACTGCCTCCGGGGTGTGCTCGCTGATCGTGCTCGACACCAACATCGTCGCGGTGACGCTGCCGAGCATCGCCCGCGACCTGGGGGCCAACTTTGCCGATATCGAGTGGGTGGTCAGCGCCTACATGCTGGCCTTCGCCGCCCTGCTGCTGCCGGCCGGCAGCCTGGCCGACCGCTTCGGGCGCAAGCGCACCCTGCTCTGTGGCCTCGGGCTGTTCATCCTCGCCTCGCTCGGCTGTGGCGCCGCGCCCAACGTGCTGTTGCTCGACATCGCCCGGGCGATCAAGGGCGTCGGCGCGGCGCTGCTGCTGACCTCGGCCCTGGCCACCATCGGCCACACCTTCCATGACGAGGTCGAACGGGCCAAGGCCTGGGCGTTCTGGGGGGCCTGCATGGGCGTGGCGATGACCGCCGCGCCAACCGTTGGCGGCCTGATCACCGAGTCCATCGGCTGGCGCTGGATTTTCTACCTCAACCTGCCGGTGGGCGGGCTGCTGGTGCTGATGGTGTGGCGCGCGATACCGGAGTCCCGCGATACCCAGGCCGCGCGCCTCGATCCCTGGGGCAGCCTGGCCTTCAGCGCCAGCCTGCTGTGCCTGATCTGGGGCCTGATCGAAGCCAATCGCATCGGCTGGAGCCACCCGCTGACCTACACCCGGCTGTTGGCCGGCGTGGCGCTGCTCGGATTGTTCGTGCTGATCGAACGGGTGCAGCGCCGGCCCATGGTCGACCTGCAGCTGTTCCGCCATCCGCGCTTTATCGGTGCCCTGCTGGGGATGTTCGCCTACGCCGGCTGCGCCCAGGTGATGATGACCCTGCTGCCCTTCTACCTGCAGAACGGCCTGGGCTTCTCGGCCATCGCCTCGGGGCTGGGCATGCTGCCATTTGCCCTGACCATGCTGATCTGTCCGCGCATCGGCGTGCGCCTGGCGACGCGTTATGCCCCGGCGACCCTGATGGCCGCCGGCCTGACCCTGGTCGGCTGCGGCAACCTGCTCGCGGCCTGGGCCGTGCAGGCTGGCGGCTACCTGAACTTTGCCCTGGCCATCGCGGTGACCGGCGCCGGTGCCGGCCTGCTCAATGGCGACACGCAGAAAAACATCATGGCCTGTGTGCCCCGCGACCGCGCCGGCATGGCCTCGGGCCTGAGCACCACCATGCGCTTCAGCGCCATCATGCTGGCCATCGGCGTGTTCGGCGCCCTGCTCGGCAGCCATACCCAGCAACGCCTGCACGTCAGCCTGGGCAAGAGCGCCACGCCATGGCTCGACCAGGCCCAGGCCATCGCCTCACGGGTGGTGGCCGGCGACATGCCCGCGGCCCTGGCACTGCTGCCCGACTCCGCGAAAGGGCTGGTCGAACCCCTGGCCCGCCAGGCCTTCGTCGACGGCTTCGGCGTGGTGCTCTGGGTCGCCGGGCTCCTGGCGCTGCTCGCGGCGGTAACGGTCGGTACGTTGATGCGCAACCCCATCCCGCAGCCGCGGCCGTTGACGCTGAGCGTGGAGTGAAATCAGGTGGGACTCGTCATATGGCCACTGAAATCGTTCGGTGGCCATGACCAGGCCCCATAACCATCGTCCGCCTGCAAATGCATCGCCTGAGTCGCGGGCGGGCGCGCAAACTTCAAGTACGCCCCTGGCAGGTGTTGCTGCTCGACCAGTTGAACAGCAGCGGGCGCACGCGCCAGTACCGACAGGAAATGGCCTGGTAATAGCCGATGCAAGGGCGCAAGCGAGGGGACGCTCTCGAGTGAAAGGACGGGGCACCCGAGTAAACGCATCCGTCCGTCGGCTGGTAATGCTCAATTCGCGCAGCGGATCGCAAAAAACCAGCAGCGCAGCCAGCAAAAAAATACGCCGCTGCTAGGATTCTTGGCGGACCTCCCCCCTAATAATAAGGAGTAACACATGAGAGTCGTCCCCCTTGCCCTGGCTTGCGCCCTCACCCTCGGACTCGCCGGTTGCAACTCCATTGCCGGCAAGACCAATACCCTGAGCGATGAACAGATCAAATCCCAGACCAGCGGCGCCCTGGGTTATGCGCCCTCGGACGTCAGCATCGTCAGCCGTCGCACCGAAGGCACCAACACCTACGTGGCCTTGAAAACCAACGACAACAAGGAGTTCAACTGCATCATCAACGGCGGCAACCTGCTCACACTGGGCATGACCAACCCGCCTTCCTGCGCCAGGAAAGGCGAAGCCATCCGTTCCGCTCCTTTCGGCGGCTGAAGCGCTGATCCGGGGGCAGTCGTCGACCGGCTCATGGCCGGACTGCCCTCACCCCCATCACACCCCATCGATATGCCGGTACTGCGCATCCAGTTGCTGCGCCAGCTCGCGAGCGCGGCCGAGGCGGATCGGCCCGCGTTCGATATCGATCAACAGGGTCGGGCAACCGAGGTGCGCCAAGGGCGGCAGGGTCTTGAGCCGGCCGTCGGTGAGCAACAGTACCCGCTGCTGTTCGGCCGGATAGCGCTTCTGCCGCGAAACCAGCCATTGCCCCGCCTCGGCCAAGGCCGCCAGCAACGGTGTGCCGCCGCCCGCGCCCAGCCCGTCGAGCCAGTCGCGCAAATCCTTCGAGGCCTTCAGCCCCTGCACCTGCCAGTTCGGCGCGCGGCCGCTGGCGGTCAGCAAGGCCAGGCGTGCGCGCTGTCGGTAGGCATCGTCGAACAGCTGGGCCAGCAGGCCCTTGGCATCGCTCAGCGCCTGATGGCGGCGGGTCGAGGCCGATGCATCGACGATTACCAGCCACAGTTCATGGGGCGAACGGCCGCGCAGGTGCCACAACAGGTCGTCGCGCTGGCGGGGCCGGCCGTTAAGCAAGGTGCCTGGCCAGTTGATCGAACCCTGGACGGCCGCCCGCGCGCGGCCTTGCCTGCCCTGGTCCAACCGCCCGGCGCGGGGTTTGGCATTCGCCCCCGCGTCGGACCGGGGGCGAATGCCTAGGGCTTTTTTGGCCAGCTCGGCACTTCACGGCGAGCGCCGGTGGCCAGCGCCTGGGCCGGCAGCTCGCCCCATTGGCCCTGGCCCTCGGCGGGGCTGGATTGGGCCGGGGCTGGTGCTTGAGAGGGCTGCGGCTGATGGGCCGCGCTCGGCGGGTTGTCACGACGGCGGTGGCGCAGGGCGAATTCGGCCACCGCGTCTATGTCCTGCTCCTCGATGGCCCGGGCACCGCGCCAGGCCGCATGGGCGCGGGCGGCACGCAGCCAGACCAGGTCCGCGCGCAGGCCGTCGACGCCCGCGGCGAAACAGCGTTCGGTGATCCGCTCCAGCGCCTGATCGTCCAGGGCAATCTCCGCCAGCAACCCCCGCGCCTGCTGGCAACGTTGGCGCAGAGCCTCCTGCTCGGCGGCCCACTGCTGGCAGAAGCCCTGGGGGTCGCAGTCGAAATCCAGCCGCCGGCGAATGATCTGGCCCCGCTCAGTGGGCGGCGTCTGGCCGCTCAGGGCGACATTCAGGCCAAAGCGGTCCAGCAGTTGTGGACGCAGTTCGCCCTCTTCCGGGTTCATGGTGCCGATCAGCACGAACCTGGCCGAATGCCGGTGGGAAATACCGTCGCGCTCGATCAGGTTGGTGCCGCTGGCGGCCACGTCCAGCAGCAGGTCCACCAGATGGTCCGGCAGCAGGTTCACCTCGTCGACATAGAGCACCCCGCCATCGGCCTTGGCCAGCACCCCCGGGGAAAACTGCGCCCGGCCTTCGCCCAGGGCCGCGTCCAGGTCCAGGGTGCCGACCAGGCGTTCCTCGGTCGCGCCCAGGGGCAAGGTGACGAACTGCCCGCTCGCCAGCAGGTCCGCCAGGCCGCGGGCCAGGGTCGACTTGGCCATGCCCCGCGGCCCCTCGATCAACACCCCGCCGATTTTCGGGTCGATGGCCGTCAGGCACAGCGCCAGTTTCAGGTCATCGGCGCCGACCACGGCGGACAGCGGGAAATGTGGGGTATCGCTCATGTCGGTTCTCGGTTGGGTCGAGTCGGGTGTCGTTGGCCAGATCGTTATCGCGAGCAAGCTCGCTCCTACAGGTAATCACGCTTCTGTAGGAGCGAGGCTTGCCCGCGATCGAGGACGCGGTCCTCGGGCACGTCAGCCATCTTCTTCTATATCCAGCAGCAGGTTTTCCAGGGCCTCGCGGTACTCACCGGGCTCCTGCCACATCCCGCGCTGCTGGGCCTCGAGCAGGCGCTCGGTCATATCGCGTAACGCATGGGGGTTGTGCTGCTGGATGAATTCGCGGGTCGCCGGGTCCAGCAGATAGGCGTCGGCCAGCAAGGCGTACTGGTGATCGTCGATCAACTGGGTGGTGGCGTCGAAGGCGAACAGATTATCCAGGGTGGCGGCCATTTCAAAGGCACCCTTGTAGCCGTGGCGCTTCACCCCTGCGATCCATTTCGGGTTGGCCGCGCGGGAGCGGATCACCCGATTCAGCTCTTCCTTGAGGCTGCGGATTTTCGGCAGGTCCGGCTGGCTGTGGTCGCCATGGTAGCTGGCGGCCTTTTCGCCACTGAGGCTTTCCACGGCGGCGAGCATGCCGCCCTGGAACTGGTAGTAGTCGTTGGAATCCAGCAGATCGTGTTCGCGATTGTCCTGGTTCTGCAGCACCGCCTGCACCTGGCTCAGGCGCTGGGCGAACTGGCCACGGGCCGCGGTGCCTTCATCGGCGCCGCCATAGGCGTAGCCGCCCCAGTTCAGGTAGACCTCGGCCAGGTCCTCGCGGCTCTGCCACAGGCGACCGTCGATAGCCCCCTGCACGCCCGCGCCATAGGCCCCGGGCTTGGCGCCGAAGATCCGCCAGCCGGCCTGGCGCTGCGCGGCCTCGGCATCCAGGCCGGACTGCAGCAGCGCTTCGCGCTCGGCGCGGACCTTGGCCGCCAGCGGGTTGAGGTCGTCCGGCTCGTCCAGCGCGGCCACCGCCTGCACGGCGGCGTCGAACAGGCGGATCAGGTTGGCGAAGGCGTCGCGGAAGAACCCGGACACCCGCAACGTCACGTCCACCCGTGGGCGGTCCAGCAGGCTCAACGGCAGGATCTCGAAGTCATCGACCCGCTGGCTGCCGGTGGCCCACACCGGACGCACGCCCATCAGCGCCATGGCCTGGGCGATATCGTCGCCGCCGGTGCGCATGGTCGCTGTGCCCCACACCGACAGGCCGAGCTGGCGCAGGTGGTCGCCATGGTCCTGCAGGTGCCGTTCGAGGATCAGGTTGGCCGACTGGAAACCGATGCGCCAGGCGGTGGTGGTCGGCAGGTTGCGCACGTCCACCGAGTAGAAATTGCGCCCGGTGGGCAGCACGTCCAGGCGCCCGCGACTCGGTGCGCCGCTGGGTCCTGCCGGAACGAAACGCCCGCCCAGGGCATCCAGCAAGCCGCGCATTTCCGCCGGGCCGCAGGCATCCAGGCGCGGTGCCACCACCTCGCGCAGGCTGTCGATGATCGCCTTGACCTCGCTCCAGCCGGGCTCGTTCAGTTGCTCGACCTCACCGGCCAAGGCCGCTTCTATCAAGCGCCCGGCGAACAGCTCCAGGCGTTCGCGGGTATCGCCGGCGGTGCGCCACAGCTGCTCGCTGATGTCCTGCAAGACCTGTGGCCGGCGCCCGCTCCAGGGTTCGGCCAGGGCGCAATCCAGCGGATCGAAACCCAGCTCGAAGGCCTTGGCCAGGGCCCGCAACAGGCTCGACTGCGCGCCCCGGCCATCGCCGCGGGGAAGGCGCAGCAAGGCCAGCAAGGTGTCGATGCGCAGGCGGCCCACGGGCGACTCGCCGAACACATGCAGACCGTCGCGGATCTGCGACTCCTTCAGGTCGCACAGGTAGGTATCCAGCCGTGGCAGCCAGAGCGCGGCGTCGGCCTCGCTGTCGAGCTGCCCATCCAGTTGCAGTTCGCGGTCGAGCCGGGTCACCCGCACCAGCTTGAGAATGTCCTTCTGCAACTCGCGAGCACGGCGCGGATCGAGCAGTTGCGCTTCGTAGTACTCGTCGGCCAGCAGTTCCAGGTCGCGCAGCGGGCCGTAGGTTTCGGCGCGGGTCAGCGGCGGCATCAGGTGATCGATGATCACCGCCTGGGTCCGGCGCTTGGCCTGGGCACCCTCGCCCGGGTCGTTGACGATAAACGGATAGATATTCGGCAGCGGCCCCAGCAGCACATCCGGCCAGCAGCTTTCGGACAGGCCGACGCCCTTGCCCGGCAGCCATTCCAGGTTGCCGTGCTTGCCGACATGGATCAGCCCATGGGCGCCGTAGGTCTGGCGCAGCCAGAAATAGAACGCCAGGTACGCGTGGGGCGGCACCAGGTCCGGGTCGTGATAGACCGCGCTCGGATCGACCTGATAGCCACGTGCCGGCTGGATGCCGACGAAGGTCAGGCCAAAACGCAGGCCGGCAATCATCAGCCGCCCGCTGCGGAACATCGGGTCGTTTTGTGGCCCGCCCCAGCGTTCGAGCACCGCCAGGCGATTGGCTTCAGGCAGCGCGTTAAACATGGCCTGGTACTCGTCCAGCGCCAGGCTTTGCTGGCACGGGCGCAGGTCGAGGCTGTCCAGGTCGTTGCTGACCCCGCCGAGCAATTGCTGGATCAGCGCTGTACCGCTGTCCGGCAACTCGGCCGGCAGCGGGTAACCCTCGGCTTGCAGGGCACGCAGGATATTCAGCGCCGCCGCCGGCGTGTCCAGGCCCACGCCGTTGCCGATGCGGCCGTCGCGGGTCGGGTAGTTGGCAAGAATCAGCGCGATGCGTTTTTCGCCATTGGCCAGCCGGGCCAGATCGACCCAACGCCGCGCCAGTTCGGCGACAAAATCCATGCGCTCGGGGGCCGAGCGGTAGCAGACCACGTCCGACTGGCTGCGCTCGCTGCGCCAGGCCAGGTCCTTGAAGCTGATGGGCCGGCTGATGATGCGCCCGTCCAGTTCCGGCAAGGCGATGTGCATCGCCAGGTCCCGCGGGCCCAGGCCCTGCTCGCTGGCGCGCCAGCCGGGTTCGTTGTCCTGGGCGCAGATGGCCTGGATCACCGGGATATTGCGGCGGAACGGCCGCAGGTGCGGCGCCTCCGGGCTGGACTGGGCAAAGCCGGTGGTGTTGAGAATCACCGCCGCCTGCACCTCATCCAGCAGCTCCTCGACCACCGTCAGGCAACCGGGTTCTTTCAGGCTGGCCAGGGCGATCGGCAGCGGGTTCAGGCCGGCCGCCTGCAAGCGCCGGCAGAACTCATCGATAAAGGCGGTGTTGGCCGCCTGCAAATGCGAACGGTAGAACAGCAGCGCCGCCACCGGCTGGCCGGCCCGCCAGTCGGCTTGCCAGTCGCTGAGGGCAGCGCTGCTTCTGTGCGGGTGGTAGATCGCCGTGCGCGGCAGGGTCTGCGGCTCGGACCAAGGGTAATCGCGCCCCAGCCAGCCACTGGCCAGGCAGCGGTACAGGTTCAGCGCATTGCCCATGCCGCCCTGGCGCAGGAAGTGCCAGAGGCGCTCGCGGTCGGCGGCGGGCACCGTGCTCAGGTCGCTCAGCTCCGGGTCCGGGCGATCGTCGCCCGGCACCAGGATCAGCTGCACGCCGCGTTGCGCCAGCTGCACCAGTTGCTCGATGCCATAACGCCAATAGGCGATGCCACCGTGCAGGGAAATCAGGATCACCTTGGCGTGGCGCAGCACCTGGTCGACATACAGGTCGACCGAGGCATGGTTCTGCACCTGCATCGGGTTGGCCAGGCGAAAGCTCGGGTAGTCTTCCGGCAGTTGCTGCGCCGCTTCGGCCAGCAGCGCCAGGCTGGAGTCGCCGCTGCACAGGATCACCAGCTCGGCGGGGGTTTGTCCCAGGTCGGCAATATTGTCATCCGACACGAAACCGCCGGGCTGGGTCCTGAGCAGGTGCATGGCTTACACGCTGAGCGCGGCGCGCAATTGCGCTTCGAGCAGGGTCGCGTCCAGTTCCTGGCCGATCAGCACCAGGCGCGTGGTGCGGGCTTCATCGGCGCCCCACTGGCGGTCGAAGTGCTTGTCGAAGCGCGTGCCCACACCCTGGATCAACAGGCGCATCGGCTTGTTGGGGATCGCCGCGAAACCCTTGACCCGCAGGATGCCGTGCTGCACCACCAGTTGGGTCAGGGCGTCCAGCAGCAGGCTTTCGTCGGCCTGTGGCAGCTCGATGGAGATGGAATCGAAGGCGTCGTGATCGTGGTCGTCATGCTCCC
This sequence comes from Pseudomonas sp. B3G-3, assembly GCF_028640915.1. NCBI lineage: Bacteria > Pseudomonadati > Pseudomonadota > Gammaproteobacteria > Pseudomonadales > Pseudomonadaceae > Pseudomonas > Pseudomonas sp. B3G-3. Next base: position 145,750 of record NZ_JAQZAB010000111.1, read on the forward strand.
CCTCAACAGCAGCGTCACCGTTATGGTGGTGATCGTGGTGGCTGTGGCGGCCGTCGATGTGTTCTTCCGAACCCTTGCCCAGGCCCAGCAGCACGTCCAGCGGCAGGCGACCGCTGCTGGCTTCGATGACTTTCACCGCCGGCGGTAGTTCCTCGGCGACTTCCAGCCGCACCTTGGCCAGGCCTTCCGGGCTGATCAGGTCGGCCTTGTTGAGGATCACCAGGTCGGCGCTGGACAGTTGGTCGGCGAACAGCTCGTGCAGCGGCGACTCGTGGTCGAGGTTTGGGTCGAGCTTGCGCTGGGCGTCCACCTGGTCCGGGAAGGCAGCGAAGGTGCCGGCGGCCACGGCCGGGCTGTCGACCACGGTGATCACTGCGTCGACGGTGCAGGCGCTGCGGATTTCCGGCCACTGGAAAGCCTGGACCAAAGGTTTGGGCAGGGCCAGGCCGGAGGTTTCGATGAGGATATGGTCGAGGTCGCCGCGACGGGCCACCAACTCGCGCATCACCGGGAAGAACTCTTCCTGCACGGTGCAGCACAGGCAGCCGTTGGCCAGCTCGTAGACGCGGCCGCTGGCCTCTTCCTCGGTACAACCGATGGCGCACTGCTTGAGGATCTCGCCGTCAATGCCCAGCTCGCCGAACTCGTTGACGATCACCGCGATGCGGCGGCCCTGGGCGTTGTCCAGCATATGCCGCAGCAAAGTGGTTTTGCCCGAGCCGAGGAAGCCGGTAACGATGGTGACGGGAAGTTTGGCCAGTGTTTTCATCGGATGCCCTTTGGCAAGGTGGCGGGCATACGGGACGAGAACCGCGCAGGCAGGTGCACGGAAGAGTTCGCCACCGGATCACCCCGCCCGGTTGTAGTGAGAATCGAGTCCGAGGCAGGTCTCCTGGCTGGCGGTGCGCCGGTCATTGGACTGGCGAACGATGCGCCTTCCCGCCGCCTGGCAGTGGCCTTGCATCGTTCATCACCGTTTACAGTTGCGGGGGCAGCCGCGGCTTGGACCGCGTTCCCTTCTTAGGTTCTGTACGACAAGTGGCTGCGCTCGGCCATGCTGCGTTAAAAACAGGCTCGGAATGCTCATGTAGGCCCCTACACTCCGCTTCCTCGCCTGTTTTTGCCTTGCCTGACCTTCGCTCGCCGACTTTTCGTACAGAACCTAGCTTCGGCAGACGCCGAAGAACCTCGAGAGCGCAAGGCTACGCAGAGCTTGGGGGGCGGTCAATCTTCATGCGGCGCGAAGACAGGCCAATCGCGATCGAAAACGAGAACCCTTGCCAATTGACGCCCCTCCCTCGCCCATGCTCTCCTACACAACTTGTTACGGGTGCCCTTCACAGGGTGAAACGGGAAACCGGTGCGTCACAGGCCAACAGCCTTGATCAGTCCGGTGCTGCCCCCGCAACGGTAAGCGAGCGAAGAATCAGATCCACTGTGCCAGCAGTCCGGCATGGGAAGGCGATTCTTGCAGGCGTGGCGCAAGCCCCGCCCCTCGCGAGCCCGGAGACCGGCCCGCTACACAGTCATAACAAACCCGCGGTGGGCGGGCGCTGTTAATTCCCCGCGAGCCCGTCTCGCGGGGTCTTGCTGCGCTCGATTCACCCGCTGACACACCAGAGGGAAGCGCCATGTCGATCATCAGCAGCACCAGCCACTCCACCAGCAGCACCGCCACCCTGAGCCAACGCCTGGTCGCCGCCATCGGCGCCTCGATTCTCGGCGCGTGTCTTGTGTATTTCGCCGGCTTCTCCCATATCGAAGCGGTGCACAACGCCGCCCACGATACCCGTCACAGCGCCGCCTTCCCTTGCCACTGAGACCTGCCGAGATGATCAAGCGTATCGCGCAAACCGCGGGGTTCACCGGGTTGCTGGCGGCCCTGTTGCTGACCCTGCTGCAAAGCTTTTGGGTCGCGCCGCTGATCCTGGAGGCGGAAACCTACGAGAAGGCCCCGGCCGCCCAGCACGAAGACGTGCATGAACACGCCGCCGGCACCGCCGCCCACAGCCATGACGCCGAAGCCTGGGAGCCGGAGGACGGCTGGCAGCGCGTGCTGTCCACCACTGGCGGCAACCTGGTGGTCGCCGTGGGCTTCGCCCTGATGCTCGCCGGCCTCTACACCCTGCGTGCGCCGAACCGTACTTCCCAGGGCCTGCTCTGGGGCCTGGCCGGTTATGCCACCTTCTGCCTGGCGCCGACCCTCGGCCTGCCGCCCGAACTGCCGGGCACCGCCGCCGCGGACCTGGGGCAACGGCAGATCTGGTGGGTCGGCACCGCCGCCTCCACCGCGGTCGGCATTGCCCTGGTCGTCTTCGCGCGCCACTGGTTGCTGAAAGTGCTGGGCGTGGCCATCCTCGCCGTGCCGCACCTCATCGGCGCGCCACAGCCGGAAGTGCATTCGATGCTCGCGCCGCAAGCACTGGAAGCGCAGTTCAAGATCGCTTCGCAACTGACCAACGCCGCGTTCTGGCTGGCCCTGGGCCTGATCAGCGCCTGGCTGTTCCGCCGCAAGAGCGACGATCAGTACTCGGCATGACGGCTGCCAGCACAGCGCCGACCCTGGTGGTCGGCCTGGGCTGCCAGCGGGGCTGCCCGGTGGAGACCTTGCGTGCCCTGCTCGACCAGACCCTGAGCGCCCACCGCATCGACCTCGGGCAGATCAAGGCGCTGGCCAGCATCGACCTGAAACGCGAGGAACCCGGGCTGCTAGCCCTGGCCGCGCAACTGGGCCTGCCCCTGACCTGTTTCAGCAGCCGCCAGTTGACGCCTTATGCGCCGCAACTCAGCCATCGTTCAGAGATCGCCTACGAGCACACCGGCTGCTACGGGGTCGCCGAAAGTGCCGCCCTGGCCCTGGCCGAACAGCTGGCCCGAAGCCCGGCAAAGCTGCTGGTCACGCGGCAGAAATATGCCCAGGCGACCCTCGCCTTGGCCTGCTCCGGGTAAATCTTCGATAATCCCCGCCGCTGATCATGAGCAATCTTCATCTGTGAGGTTGCCTCGCCCCTTTTTTCACAGGAGAACGCCATGACCGTCTTTTTTATCGGCGCAGGTCCCGGCGACCCGGAACTGATCACCGTCAAGGGCCAACGGCTGATCCACAGCTGCCCGGTCATCATCTATGCCGGCTCCCTGGTGCCCGAAGCCGTGCTCCAGGGTCATAGTGCCGAACAGCTGGTCAACAGCGCCGAATTGCATCTGGAACAGATCATCGAATTGATCAAGGACGCCCATGCCAAAGGCCAGGACGTGGCCCGGGTGCATTCCGGCGACCCGAGCCTGTACGGTGCCATCGGCGAACAGATTCGCTGCCTGCGCGAGCTGGGCATCCCCTTCGAAATCATCCCCGGCGTGACCGCCACCGCGGCCTGCGCGGCCTTGCTGGGGGCCGAACTGACCCTGCCGGACGTCGCCCAGAGCGTGATCCTGACCCGTTATGCCGACAAGACCTCGATGCCCGCCGGTGAGTCATTCGCCAGCCTGGCCGCCCACGGCACCACCATGGCAGTACACCTGGGGGTCAACCATCTGCAGAAAATCGTCGCCGAGCTGCTGCCCCATTACGGCGCCGACTGCCCGATTGCGGTGGTACACCGGGCGACCTGGCCGGATCAGGACTGGGTGCTGGGCACGCTGGCGGACATTGCCGAAAAGGTCCAGGCCAAGGGGTTTCGGCGCACGGCGTTGATCCTGGTGGGCCGGGTGCTGGCCACGGACAGTTTCAGCGAGTCGTCGCTGTATCGCGCGGGGCATGCGCATTTGTATCGGCCTTGAGGCCTTATCGCGAGCAAGCTCGCTCCTACAAAAGCATGCGCATTCCTCTGTAGGAGCGAAGCTTGCCCGCGATCCAGGCGCCGCGGAGCAACTGGGGCCACATACATCCGGGCATAAAAAAACGGCGCTCACGGGGCGCCGTTTTTTTGTTCGCAGCGAACGCCTTAGTAGTAGGCGTTTTCTTTCTGCGTGTGGTCGGTGACGTCACGTACACCCTTGAGCTCGGGAATGCGCTCGAGCAGGGTGCGCTCGATGCCTTCCTTCAAGGTCACGTCGGCCTGGCCGCAGCCTTGGCAACCACCACCGAACTGCAGCACGGCGATGCCGTCCTCGACCACATCGATCAGGCTGACCTGGCCGCCGTGGCTGGCCAGCCCCGGGTTGATCTCGGTTTGCAGGTAGTAGTTGATGCGCTCGTTGATCGGGCTGTCGGCGTTGACCATCGGTACCTTGGCGTTGGGCGCCTTGATGGTCAGCTGGCCGCCCATGCGGTCGGTGGCGTAGTCGACGACCGCGTCATCGAGGAAACCTTCGCTGAAGGCGTCGATGTAGGCGGTGAAGCTCTTCAGCCCCAGGGCTTTGTCTTCGGGTTTTTCTTCACCCGGCTTGCAATAGGCGATGCAGGTCTCGGCGTACTGAGTCCCTGGCTGGGTGATAAAGATGCGGATGCCAATGCCCGGGGTGTTCTGCTTGGAGAGCAGATCAGCCAGATAATCGTGGGCGGCGTCGGTAATGGTAATAGCGGTCATGGAAATTCCTCGCAGGCGTGGGCGCAGTTTACGCCAATCGGCGTGCCGGACAAAGTCCTAGTATTTTTGTCGGGATAGACCTTGGTCGATAGGCCCGCGCTGCGTGGTCAACGCAACGCCTGGGATTTTTTTGCAAGGCTCTTGCGGGGTGGGCCGGGCCGGAACCTGAGGGCTCCGACCCGGAATTTCAAGGGCTTGGCGCCCTCAGAGGTTCTCGTAGCGGTTCATGTCCAGTACGCCCGCCTCTTTCGGATCGGTTTCCAGGATGTATTGGGTCTGGTCATGGAAGTACTGCCAGAACTGCGGATGGCTGCGACGGATCCCCCAGCGCTCGACGATTTTCTCGAAACGATGGGCGTCCTTGGCGTTTTCCATCTCGGCCACGAACGCCGGCACTTGCTCGGCAGGAATATTGAACATGAAGTTCGGGTAGCTGCTGAGCACGCCCGGGTAGATGGTCAGGGTGTCCAGGCCCGGCTGGTAGCGCAGCGACTCGCCCAGCAGGAACGCCACGTTACTGTGGGCACGGTTGCGCAGCATGCTGTAGAACACCCGCTTGCCGCTCGGCGCCTGGATGCGCAGCATGGTGGCCTCCGGCAACAGGTCGATGACCCGCATGCCGGCCGCCGGCCGCGAAACCAGGCCGCTGAGGGCCTGTTCGGCATTCTGCAGCGCCGGGTCGATGTTCGGCCGGGAGCAGTAGGCGCCGTCGCAGCGGTTGATCGGATCGGGCCGCGCATTGAGGTCGCCGTAACGACTCAGCAACTGATTGGCGAAGTCGCGTTTCGGGTCCTTCTCGTCCAGGACCAGGGCACTGGCCTTGTTGTCGTCGATGGACTCGTAGTCCAGCCACATCTTGAATTTGCCGCTGTTCTGGTACCAATCGTCGAGGAAGTCCTCGCGGGTGCCGGCGGGCATCAGGCGCAGGAAGTTCTGCTCGGCGCCGTTGCGGATCAGGTCGAAGTACAGCCGGGTCTGCGCCTGGTGCGAGACATTGCCGAACACGTCGAAGTTGACCGCCAGCTGGTAGTAGGTGCGCTCCAGCAGCGGGTAGTCGAACAGCCACATGGTCTGCGGCACCTCGCCGATCAGCCCCTTGGTCACCGAGGCGCTGTCGAAGTGGCGGAAGATGCTCAGCAGCGCGTTGTCGTTGCCCGCCCACAGGGTCGACCAGCTCGGCGCCGGGGCATTGGCGTAGGAGTCGCGGCGCAGGATCTCGTATTCGTTGCGTTTGTCGCGGTAGGCCAGCCACAGGCTCAGCACGCTGCCGACGTCATCGTTCTGCCCAGGCATGGCCAGCAGCGGCGTGGCCTGGCCGCGGTAGGCCGGGTCGGTGATGTAGAGGTCGTGTTCCGGGGCCTGGAACAGCGCCCAGAAGTTGTCGCGGATCACATCGGTGGCGATCTGCCCGCGGCACACCGGGCCGCGGATAAAGGTGCGCACGAAGTACTCGGCGTTATCCAGCATGAACTGGTAGCGGGCCTTGGCCGGAATCGCCTCGAAGGTCTCGAACGGGTTGGCGCGGCGGCCCGGGCCATAACCCGGCAGCGCGCTGACCTGATAATCGCCGCTGTAGAACAGGGTCTTGACCCGCGCCATCTTCGCCGCGCTCAGCGGGTAGGTGATGTGGGTCTTGTGCACGATCACCCCTTGCACCGGCCACAGGCGGTAATACACCTGGGTGCCCGGGTCGTCGTTGGGTCGGCGGGTGTTGATCAGGTCGATCGGCTGGCCACTCGGCGTGCGCGAGCGCACCCACTGGAAGAAATGCCCCGGCTCGCCGCCCTCGAAATAGATGTGAGCGAGGAACCAGTGCTCGAACAGCCAGCGGGCCACCAGGCTTTCCCGGGCGCCCGGGGCATTGAGCAGGTTTTCCCACTGCAGCACCTGCATCGCTTCCTTGGCGCTCGGCGCCAGGCCCTGTTCGTCGATCGGCGCCCCGGAGGCCAGCCAGCGTTGCAGGGTCTGGTATTGCTGATCGGTCAGGCCGGTCACCGCCAGCGGCATGCCTTCGCGCGGATGGGCCTTGGCATAACCATCGAATTCGGCCGGTTGCGCGCACATGTTCTCGCGGTTCAGGCCCAGGACAATGTCCTCCGGCAGCTTGGCGTTGGGTTGCAACGGCGTCTTGTGGCCCAGCTCGAGCATGCGCGCCATCAGCGCCGCCTGGCTGCCCTGGGCATCGAGCACCGAGTAGAAGCCCATACCCTGCCAGGCGTGCTTGCCGGAAGCGTCATAGAACAAGCGGGTCGGCGTCTGTGCCTTGCTGCGTTCGCCGTCGTACACCGGGATCTTCGAGGCGCCGCGGGCCGCGCCCTCGCCGCTGCCCAGGTTGAGCTGGCAGGCCGAGTCGTAGCAGGCATGGCAGGCCACGCATTTCTCGGTGAAGATCGGCTGGATATCGCGGGTGTAGGAGATCGCTGGCGCGGGACCCTGGGCGCTGGCGAACGAACTTAAAAGCAGCAGCACACTGCCGATGACAACGCGGTAAGACATATCCCTGGTCCAATCCATAAGAAAATCCGGCGATTCTACCGGGCCAGCACCGCCACCAACATGAGCGATATTCATGCAAAACCGCCGCATGCTCTAAAAGCGCACAGGTTTGCTATGATCCTCGCCCTTCGTAATGGCCCTTCCAGGTAGTCTTTCATGTCCGATCGCAGCACGCGCCTCCAAGCCCTTCAGCAAGCCCTCAAAGAGCGCATCCTGATTCTCGACGGCGGCATGGGCACCATGATCCAGAGCTACAAGCTCGAGGAGCAGGACTACCGTGGCAAACGCTTCGCCGACTGGCCGAGCGACGTCAAGGGCAACAACGACCTGCTGGTGCTGACCCGTCCGGACGTGATCGGCGGCATCGAGAAGGCCTACCTGGATGCCGGCGCCGACATCCTCGAAACCAACACCTTCAACGCCACGCAGATTTCCATGGCCGACTACGGCATGGAAGCGCTGGTCTACGAGCTCAACGTCGAAGGCGCGCGCCTGGCGCGCAAGGTCGCCGATGCCAAGACCCTGGAAACCCCGGACAAGCCGCGCTTCGTCGCCGGCGTCCTGGGCCCGACCAGCCGCACCTGCTCGCTGTCGCCGGACGTCAACAACCCCGGCTACCGCAACGTCACCTTCGACGAACTGGTGGAGAACTATACCGAGGCCACCAAGGGCCTGATCGAGGGCGGCGCCGACCTGATCCTGATCGAGACCATCTTCGACACTCTCAACGCCAAGGCGGCGATCTTCGCCGTGCAGGGCGTGTTCGAAGAGCTGGGCCTGGAACTGCCGATCATGATCTCCGGCACCATCACCGATGCCTCGGGCCGCACCCTGTCCGGGCAGACTACCGAAGCCTTCTGGAACTCGGTGGCCCACGCCAAGCCGATCTCCGTCGGCCTGAACTGCGCCCTCGGCGCCAGCGAACTGCGCCCCTACCTGGAAGAGCTGTCGAATAAGGCCAGCACCCACGTCTCCGCGCACCCCAACGCCGGCCTGCCCAACGAATTCGGCGAGTACGACGAACTGCCGGTACAAACCGCCAAGGTCATCGAAGAATTCGCCCAGAGCGGCTTCCTGAACATCGTCGGCGGCTGCTGCGGCACCACCCCGGGGCATATCGAGGCCATCGCCAAGGCCGTCGCTGGTTATGCGCCGCGGCAGATCCCGGACATCCCCAAGGCCTGCCGCCTGTCGGGCCTGGAGCCGTTCACCATCGATCGCCAGTCGTTGTTCGTCAACGTCGGCGAGCGCACCAACATCACCGGTTCCGCCAAGTTCGCCCGCCTGATCCGTGAAGAGAACTACACCGAGGCCCTGGAAGTCGCCCTGCAGCAGGTCGAAGCCGGCGCCCAGGTGATCGACATCAACATGGACGAAGGCATGCTGGACTCGAAGAAGGCCATGGTGACCTTCCTCAACCTGATCGCCGGCGAGCCGGACATCTCGCGCGTGCCGATCATGATCGACTCCTCCAAGTGGGAAGTGATCGAAGCCGGCCTCAAGTGCATCCAGGGCAAGGGCATCGTCAACTCCATCAGCATGAAGGAAGGCGTCGAGCAGTTCATTCATCACGCCAAGCTGTGCAAGCGCTACGGCGCCGCCGTGGTGGTGATGGCCTTCGACGAAGCCGGCCAGGCCGACACCGAGGCGCGCAAGAAGGAAATCTGCAAACGCTCCTACGACATCCTGGTCAACGACGTCGGCTTCCCGCCGGAAGACATCATCTTCGACCCGAACATCTTCGCCGTGGCCACCGGCATCGAGGAGCACAACAACTACGCGGTGGACTTCATCAACGCCTGCGCCTACATCCGCGACGAGTTGCCCTACGCGCTGAGTTCCGGCGGGGTGTCCAACGTGTCGTTCTCCTTCCGCGGCAACAACCCGGTGCGCGAGGCGATCCACTCGGTGTTCCTGCTGTATGCGATCCGCAACGGCCTGACCATGGGTATCGTCAACGCCGGCCAGCTGGAGATCTACGACCAGATCCCGCAGGAGCTGCGCGACGCCGTGGAGGACGTGATCCTCAACCGCACCCCGGAAGGCACCGACGCCCTCCTCGCCATCGCCGACAAGTACAAGGGCGACGGCAGCGTCAAGGAAGCCGAGACCGAAGAGTGGCGCAACTGGGACGTCAACAAGCGCCTGGAACACGCCCTGGTCAAGGGCATCACCACCCATATCGTCGAAGACACCGAAGAGTCGCGGCTGTCCTTCGCCCGCCCGATCGAAGTCATCGAAGGCCCGCTGATGGCCGGCATGAACATCGTCGGCGACCTGTTCGGCGCCGGCAAAATGTTCCTGCCCCAGGTGGTGAAGTCCGCCCGGGTGATGAAGCAGGCGGTGGCTCACCTGATTCCCTTTATCGAGCTGGAAAAAGGCGACAAGCCGCAAGCCAAGGGCAAGATCCTCATGGCCACGGTCAAGGGCGACGTGCACGACATCGGCAAGAACATCGTCGGCGTGGTCCTGGGCTGTAACGGCTACGACATCGTCGACCTCGGCGTGATGGTGCCGGCAGAGAAGATCCTGCAGGTGGCCAAGGAACAGAAGTGCGACATCATTGGCCTGTCCGGCCTGATCACCCCGTCGCTCGACGAGATGGTCCACGTCGCCCGGGAAATGCAGCGCCAGGACTTCCACCTGCCGCTGATGATCGGTGGCGCCACCACCTCCAAGGCGCACACGGCGGTGAAGATCGAGCCCAAGTACAGCAATGACGCGGTGGTCTACGTCACCGACGCCTCGCGCGCCGTGGGCGTGGCCACCCAGCTGCTGTCCAAGGAGCTCAAGGCCGGTTTCGTCGAGCGCACCCGCGAAGAGTACGTGGAAGTCCGCGAGCGCACCGCCAATCGCAGCGCCCGCACCGAGCGCCTGAGCTACCCGGCGGCCGTGGCCAAGAAGCCGCAGTTCGACTGGAGCAGCTACCAGCCGACCGTGCCGACCTTCACCGGGGCCAAGGTGCTGGACAATATCGACCTGCGGGTCCTGGCCGAATACATCGACTGGACGCCGTTCTTCATCTCCTGGGATCTGGCCGGCAAGTTCCCGCGCATCCTTCAGGACGAGGTGGTGGGTGAAGCCGCCACCGCGCTGTACAAGGACGCCCGGGAAATGCTCGACAAGCTGATCGACGAGAAGCTGATCAGCGCCCGCGCGGTGTTCGGCTTCTGGCCGGCCAACCAGGTGCAGGACGACGACCTGGAAGTCTATGGCGACGACGGCCAGCCCTTGGCCAGGCTGCACCACCTGCGCCAGCAGACCATCAAGACCGACGGCAAGCCGAACTTCTCCCTGGCCGACTTCGTCGCGCCCAAGGACAGCGGCGTGACCGACTACGTCGGTGGCTTCATCACCACCGCCGGCATCGGCGCCGAAGAAGTGGCCAAGGCCTATCAGGACAAGGGCGACGACTACAACTCGATCATGGTCAAGGCCCTGGCCGACCGCCTGGCCGAGGCTTGCGCCGAGTGGCTGCACCAGCAGGTGCGCAAAGACTACTGGGGCTACGCCAAGGACGAACAGCTGGACAACGAGGCGCTGATCAAGGAGCAGTACAGCGGTATCCGCCCTGCCCCGGGTTATCCGGCCTGCCCGGACCATACCGAGAAGAGCACCCTGTTCGCCCTGCTCGACCCCGAGGCATCCGAAGGCAAGGCCGGGCGCAGCGGCGTTTTCCTCACCGAACACTTCGCCATGTTCCCGGCGGCGGCGGTCAGCGGCTGGTACTTCGCCCATCCGCAGGCGCAGTACTTCGCCGTGGGCAAGATCGACAAGGACCAGGTCAACAGCTACAGCGCGCGCAAAGGCCAGGACCTGGCCGTGACCGAGCGCTGGCTGGCGCCGAACCTGGGCTACGACAACTAACAGCTACGCGCCCCCACTGTAGGAGCGAGCTTGCTCGCGATGAACGCCAACGATAACGCGGTGAATCTGAAGAATCGCGTTGTCTTGACGTTTTGATCGCGAGCAAGCTCGCTCCTACAGGGTGTATGGGCAGGAGCTACGCGAAAATTGTCTATGCTTTCCCTACACTCACTTGTGTCGAGGGATTTATGGACGACCCCATCAACAACAAGCCGCCGACCCTTTGGCAGATGCTGCAAAGCGTCGCCGCTGCCGCCTTTGGCGTACAGAGCGGCAAGAACCGCAAGCGCGACTTTACCCACGGCAAGCCCAGCCATTTCGTGATCCTGGGCATTCTGTTCACTGCGGTGTTTGCCTTGACCCTGTTCGGTATCGTCAAGCTGGTCGTGCACCTGGCGGGGCTTTGAACGCCTGTCAGTGCAACAACAGATTCAGCGAGAAGGGATAACGGTAGCCGGCCGGCTTGCCCTCGGCCGACAACCCGCGAAAGTCCACACCGTATTGCTGCGAACCCTGTAGATCCAGCAAGCGCTGCGCCTGGACCTTGTCCAATAGCTGGAACACATCCAGCTGCCAGCTCGGGCCACCATAGGCCGCAGGGTTCAGCCCCCGGGCATCATCGTTGAGCACCACCATCGCCCAGCCCCCCAGGGTGAAATGCCCGGCGATCAGCGCCGTCAGGCGTCCGTCGATCAACGCCTGCAAGGCCTGTGGCGAGCTGTTCAGGGCACTGAACAGCACCTCCTTGCCCGGTCGCCGCCCCTGCTGTTCCAGCGCCTCCATCGCCCCCAGGGCCATCTCGTCGTTGGCCGACCAGATCAATTGCGTCTGCGGATAGCGCTTGAGCAACTGCTGGGCCTGCTCAAACGCACGCTGGCGATTCCACTCGCCATACACCAGCTGCCGTAGCCGCACCTCGGGATGCTCGGCCAGCGCTCGTTGCAGACCCTGCTCACGGGATTGCGCCACCGGGGTGTTCTTCACTCCCGAGAACGCCAGCAGGTCGATGTACTGCCCTGGGGCTAACGGACCGTGACGACGGATCAGCTCCTTGAGCATCAGGTAGCCAGCTTCCTCGTCGTTGGCGATCATGCTGCCGATCCAGTCGGGATAACGACTCTGGCGATCGCCCAGCAAGCGTTGCTGATCGCTGGTCAGCGCGTTATTGACGACGAACAGCTTCACCCCGCTGCCCTGGGACAAGCGCAGGATCTCCGGTGCGACATATTGCTCGTTGACCACCACCAGGTAATCCGGCCGGTCCGGGCCCTGCAGGGCTTCCCGGGCCTGGCGGATAGTGGTTTGCGAATCGCGCTGCGAATAACGCACGCGCAGATCCAGGCCGAGGTCGTTGGCCGCGGCCTGCATGAACTGTGAATAACCGACCCAGAAGGTTTCAGTGGAATGGCCCGGGTTCAAAAACACCACCGAGGAGGCATGGGCCATGGCCCAGAACGCTGGACTCAGTACAAGCAGCACCAGCAGCAGACACTTATCAAACGCCTTGAACATTGCGACCAGAGTCCCGGAATATTGCCCTGCAGTATAACTGGCAAAATACTGGCCAATGTCGGCAAATCGTCATTTCCTACAGACAATTCGGACTCTGTTCGTCGCTCGACCGCAACTATTGATGACTGACCCAGAACACCGCCGTTCCCACGACCAGAATGATCAGAAAGAGAATGGCCCAAGCATCGACAGCGCTGTCGCTTTTCCTTGCCTTGGTTGGATTGCTCATAGCATCGCCTCTTGTCGGTTTTATCGGTGACTGCACAAAGACTCGAGCACAGTTAAGTCGAGGATTGCCCTCACCACAAATGTGGGTTTGAGCCGGCCGGATACCGTTAGTCGTTTTGGTTCTTTGCATATACTCAAACATCACTTTTGCGCATAACTGCAAACTGGTATCTTCGCCCGGCTCCGTTGGGAGTGCGCGGCCGTGCGCGCAGAATTTCTTGGGTGACATCCGCCTCTGCGTCACCTGATAAGCCTGAGAACAGGATCTATATGTACGTATACGACGAGTACGATCAGCGGATCATCGAGGACCGCGTCAAGCAGTTCCGTGATCAGACCCGGCGCTATCTGGCAGGCGAGCTGAGCGAAGAAGAATTCCGCCCTCTGCGCCTGCAGAATGGCCTCTATATCCAACGTTTTGCCCCGATGCTGCGGGTGGCGGTGCCTTATGGCCAGCTGACTTCGCGCCAAGCACGGATGATGGCCAGGATCGCTCGCGACTACGACAAGGGCTACGCCCACATCAGTACCCGGCAGAACGTGCAGTTCAACTGGCCGGCGCTGGAAGACATCCCGGACATCCTGGCTGAGCTGGCGACCGTGCAGATGCACGCCATCCAGACCAGCGGCAACTGCCTGCGCAACGTCACCACCGACCAGTTCGCCGGCGTCGCCGCCGATGAGCTGATCGACCCGCGCCCCTGGTGTGAAATCGTCCGTCAGTGGACCACCTTCCACCCTGAGTTCGCCTACCTGCCGCGCAAGTTCAAGATCGCCATCAACGGTTCGACCTCAGACCGCGCGGCCATCGAAGTCCACGACATCGGCCTGGAGCCGGTGCACAACGCCGCTGGCGAGCTGGGCTTCCGGGTCCTGGTCGGTGGCGGCCTGGGCCGGACCCCGGTGGTTGGCGCCTTCATCAACGAGTTCCTGCCGTGGCAGGACCTGTTGAGCTACCTCGACGCCATCCTGCGGGTCTACAACCGCTACGGCCGGCGCGACAACAAGTACAAGGCGCGGATCAAGATCCTGGTCAAGGCCCTGACCCCAGAGGTGTTCGCCGAGAAAGTCGAAGCGGAAATGACCTTCCTGCGCGGCGGCCAGACCACCCTGACCGAAGCCGAAGTGCATCGGGTGGCCAAGCACTTCGTCGATCCGGACTACAAGGCACTGGTCAACCAGGACGCCGAACTGGCCGAGCTCGACAAACAATATCCGGGCTTCGCCCGCTGGCGCACGCGCAACACCCTGGCCCACAAGAAGCCGGGTTATGTCGCCGTGACCCTGTCGCTGAAACCCACCGGCGTAGCCCCGGGCGACGTCACCGACAAGCAACTGGACGGCATCGCCGACCTGGCCGACCGCTACAGCTTCGGCCAGCTGCGCACCTCCCACGAGCAGAACGTGATTCTCGCCGACGTCGAGCAGAGCCAGCTGTTCACCCTGTGGGGCGAGCTGCGCGAGCAAGGTTTCGCCACGCCGAACATCGGCCTGCTGACCGACATCATCTGCTGCCCGGGCGGTGATTTCTGCTCCCTGGCCAACGCCAAGTCGATCCCGATCGCCGAATCCATCCAGCGCCGTTTCGACGACCTGGACTACCTGTTCGACATCGGCGAGCTGGACCTGAACATTTCCGGCTGCATGAACGCCTGCGGCCACCACCACGTGGGCCACATCGGCATCCTCGGCGTGGACAAGAAAGGCGAAGAGTTCTATCAGGTTTCCCTGGGTGGTAGCGCCAGCCGCGACGCCAGCCTGGGCAAGATCCTCGGCCCGTCCTTCGCCCAGGACGACATGCCCGACGTGATCTCGAAGCTGATCGACGTGTACGTGGAACAACGTACCGAAGACGAGCGCTTCATCGACACCTACCAACGTATTGGCATCGACCTCTTCAAGGAGCGCGTCTATGCAGCGAATAATTAAGAACAACGAGGTCATCGACGAAACCTGGCACCTGCTGCCCAAGGACGCGACCCTCGACGGCATTTCCAACTGCGACGACCTGATCGTGCCGCTGGCCCTGTGGCGCGAGCACGCTCATGCCCTCAAGGCCCGCGACGGCGGCCTGGGCGTGTGGCTGGACAGCGATGAAGAAGCCGAAGAGATCGGCGATGACGTGCAGCACTTCCAGGTCATCGCCCTGAACTTCCCGGCCTTCACCGACGGCCGCAACTACTCCAACGCCCGCCTGCTGCGTGACCGTTACGGCTTCAAGGGCGAGCTGCGGGCAATCGGCGACATCTTGCGCGACCAGCTGTTCTACCTGCGCCGCTGCGGGTTCGACGCCTACGCCCTGCGCGCCGACAAGGACCCGTACGAAGCCCTGGAAAGCCTCAAGGACTTCTCCGTGACCTACCAGGCCGCCACCGACGAACCGCTGCCGCTGTTCCGTCGCCGCTAAACGCCGCGCCAACAAAAAGCCCTGGACCGGGAAACCGGTTCAGGGCTTTTTTGTGTCTGCCATCTTTAACGCGCTGCCCGCCCCTGTAGGAGCGAGCTTGCTCGCGATAAACCTCAAGACAACACGAACTCCAGAGAAACGTGGTGCTGCAACCTCCATCGCGAGCAAGCTCGCTCCTACAGGAGGCCGCAACGGCCTTACCAGAAACGCTGCTGGGTCAGGCGGCTCCACCAGGTCAGCAGCACACGGTCGATAGAACCGCTGGCCGCCAGCCCGACCCGCTCCTGCAGGCTCTTGCGCTCGGCGTAATGCAGGTGGAACAGCTCGGCGCTCTTGGCGCGTTCGGCCAGGTATTCGTCACTGGTCTTCAGCTCGTCGACCAGCTTTTTCTCCTGCGCCGCGACACCCAGCCAGACTTCACCGGTGGCCACCTCGTCGATGACCAGTTGCGGCCGGTAACGGGAAACGAAGTTCTTGAACAGCTGATGGGTGACGTCCAGGTCTTCCTGGAACTTCTCCCGGCCCTTTTCGGTGTTTTCGCCAAACACGGTCAGGGTGCGCTTGTACTCGCCGGCGGTCAGCACTTCAAAGTCGATGTCGTGCTTTTTCAGCAGGCGGTTGACGTTCGGCAGCTGCGCCACCACGCCGATCGAGCCGAGGATGGCGAACGGCGCGCTGATGATCTTCTCGCCGATGCACGCCATCATGTAGCCGCCGCTGGCCGCGACCTTGTCGATGCACACCGTCAACGGCACGCCGGCCTGGCGAATCCGCGCCAGTTGCGACGAAGCCAGCCCGTAGCTGTGCACCATGCCACCGGCGCTTTCCAGGCGCAACACCACTTCGTCCTTGGGCGTGGCCAGGCTCAGCAGCGCGGTGATTTCGTGGCGCAGCCCCTCGGTGGCCGAAGCCTTGATGTCGCCGCTGAAATCCAGCACGAACACCCGCGGTTTTTCCTCGTGCTGCTTCTTGTGTTTTTTCTCGGCCTTGGCCTCGGACTTGCGCAGGGCCTTGAGCTGGTCCTTGTCGAGCAGGCTCTGCTCCAGACGCTCGCGCAGACCTTTGTAGAAATCGTTGAGCTTGCTCACATGCAACTGCCCGGCGCCCTTGCGCCGGCCTTTGCTGCGCAGCGAGGCAGCGGTGATCAGCACCACCAGGATGGCGATGACCAGGGTGACGGTTTTGGCCAGGAAACTGGCGTACTCGGAGAGAAACTCCACAGGGACTCCTTAAAGACGTGCATCACTGCCAACACGTGGCGGAATGGCTCCAGCATACCGGCGCAGCCAGGCGTCGGCCAGTCGCGAAACCTCCTGTTACCGAGCTCTAACGAGCATTTCAAACAAGCGTATGTTTTTTCATTGACAGCTCACCGGCATCCTCATAACCTCGCAAAACTTTCAACGTACCGGGATGACGCGGACGTGGGCAGCATCTATCTGATTCGACATGGCCAGGCCTCCTTCGGTGCGGACGACTACGACGTCCTTTCGACCACGGGTGTGCGCCAGGCCGAAGTGCTCGGTCAACACCTGGTCGAACTGGGGGTGAACTTCGACCGCTGCCTGGCTGGCGACCTGCGCCGCCAGCAACACACCGCCAACTCCACCCTGCAACAGTTCAGCGCCGCGGGCCTGCCCACGCCGATCCTGGAAACCGATTCGGCGTTCAACGAATTCGATGCCGACGCGGTGATCCGTGCCTTGCTGCCCGCCATGTTGTCCGAGGAGCCCGACGCCCTGGACATCCTGCGCAACGCCGCGCAGAACCGCGCCGAATTCCAAAGAATCTTCGCCCTGATCATCGACCGCTGGCTGGCCGGCACCTACGATCCACCGGGGCTGGAAAGCTGGCTGGGATTCGTCGAGCGGGTGCAGGCCGGCCTGCAGCGGATTCTGGAACAGGCCGACAACACCCAGAAAATCGCCGTGTTCACCTCCGGCGGCACCATCACCGCCCTGCTCCACCTGATTACCCGGATGCCTGCCGCCCAGGCCTTCGAACTGAATTGGCAAATCGTCAATACCTCGCTCAACCTGCTGAAGTTTCGCGGTCGCGAGGTCGCCCTGGCTTCCTTCAACAGCCATGCCCACCTGCAGCTGCTGAAGGCCCCGGAACTCATCACTTTCCGCTGAGTCCGGATCACTGTGACCCTTGCTGTAACAACCCATAAAAGGATCGAACCATGACCTCCGTAGCCGACGCCGTACAAGCCATGAAAGCCAAGTTCAACCCAGCTGCCGCTGCCGGCCTGGACCTGGTTTTCGGTTTCCGCATCGATGACACCAAGAACTTCTCGCTGATCGTCAAAGACAGCACCTGCGAGCTCAAGGAAGGCGAGAACCCGGACGCCCAGGTCACGCTGGTAATGGACGGCGAAACCCTGCAAGGCATCGTCAGCGGCGAAACCGACGGCATGCAGGCCTTCATGGGCGGAAAGCTG
This sequence comes from Pseudomonas sp. B3G-3, assembly GCF_028640915.1. Taxonomy (NCBI): domain Bacteria; kingdom Pseudomonadati; phylum Pseudomonadota; class Gammaproteobacteria; order Pseudomonadales; family Pseudomonadaceae; genus Pseudomonas; species Pseudomonas sp. B3G-3. Next base: position 163,229 of record NZ_JAQZAB010000111.1, read on the forward strand.
CGCGCCGAAGGCGACATGATGCTGGCGATGAAGCTCAGCGAACTGTTCCCGGCCTAAGCCAGCGCTTCCCCAGGGAAGCCCTTGTTTGCCCACGAATCCCGCCTTCTGGCGGGATTCGTCGTTTCAGCAGTACCGCTCCAGCACATCGAAGATGTGCAACAGGCCTGAATCCATTTGGAAGCAATTAAAAATCTACCAAAACTAACTAACGAATATATGTAATCCAGCGACTCGCCGCGCCGCACGACGCACTTGATTGATCTCGGTCAGCAGTACTCCCAAAGCTCCTCTCTACTCTGGCGCCTCCATCGGCCAGGGACGGCTTTCGGAACGGCCGGCCCCGCTTCACCTTCAAGGAAGAGTCGTTATGCAATCGCTGAAGATCATTCTGCTGTCCACCGCCTTCAACGGTCTCACCCAGCGCGCCTGGCTGGACCTGCGCCAGTCCGGCCATCGCCCCAGCGTGGTGCTGTTCACCCATGAAGACGAAGTCTGCCGGCAGATCGAACAGGCCGACGCCGACCTGGTGATCTGTCCCTTCCTCAAGGACCGGGTGCCCGAGCAACTGTGGCGCCACCCGACGCGTCCGGTGATCATCATTCACCCGGGCATCGTCGGCGACCGCGGCGCCAGCGCCCTGGACTGGGCCATCAGCAACAACCTCGAGCGCTGGGGCGTCACCGCCCTGCAGGCGGTGGAAGAAATGGATGCCGGGCCGGTCTGGTCCACCTGGGAATTCAAGATGCCGGCGCAGGTGCGCAAGTCCGAGCTGTACAACGGGCCGGTGGCCGACGCGGCGATCTACTGCATCCGCGATGTGGTGGAAAAATTCGGCAGCGACTTCGTCCCGACACCGCTGGACTACAGCCAGCCGCAAGTGCGCGGCCGCCTGCAACCGAACATGAAACAGGACGACCGCAGCTTCAGCTGGCACGACAGCGCCATCTTCATCAAGCGTTGCATCGACGCCGCCGACGGCCAGCCCGGAGTCCTGGCCAGCCTCGCCGGCGGGCAGTACTACCTGTATGACGCGCACCTGGATAGCCGCAGCGGCATCCCCGGCGAACTGCTGGCGGTGCACGACGATGCGGTGCTGGTGGCCTGCGGCGACCGTAGCCTGTGGATCGGCTCCCTCAAGCGCAAAGCCCGGCCGGGCACCGAACACTTCAAGCTGCCGGCCCGCCATGTGCTGGCCGGCCAACTGGATGGCGTGCCTCATCTGGACTGGTCGGTCGCCAGCGAACCGTTCAGCGACGAGGCCTACCAGCCGATCCGCTACCGCGAGTCGGGCCACGTCGGCGAGCTGACCTTCGAGTTCTACAACGGCGCCATGAGCACCGAGCACTGCCAGCGCCTGGTCAGCGCGCTGCAATGGGCCAAGGCCCGGGACACCAAAGTGTTGCTGTTCAAGGGCGGGCGTGGCGCGTTCTGCAACGGCGTGCACCTCAACGTGATCCAGGCCGCGCCGGTGCCGGGCCTGGAGGCCTGGAACAACATCCAGGCCATCGACGACGTCTGCAAGGAGCTGCTCAGCGCCCGCCAACTGGTGGTCAGCGGCCTGACCGGCAATGCCGGGGCCGGCGGCCTGATGCTGGCACTGGCGGCCGATGTGGTGCTGGCCCGGGCCAATACCGTCTACAACCCGCACTACAAGAGCATGGGCCTGTACGGCTCGGAGTACTGGACCTACAGCCTGCCCCGCGCCGTCGGCCATGCCATGGCCCACAAGCTCACCGAGGAATGCCTGCCGATCAGCGCCTTCCAGGCCCTGCAGATGGGCATGGTCCAGGAAGTCGGCCCGCGCTGCCCCGACGAATTCGGCCTGTGGCTGCTGCAACGGGCCAACGCCGTACTGACCGAGCCGAAGTACCAGGCCCTGCGCGAGCGCAAGGCCAACGCCGACCCGCAACTGATGCAGCACTGCCGCAACGCCGAGCTGGAACAGATGCACCTGGACATGGTGCAGAACCGCCACGGCTTCGCCGAGAAATGCGCCGGTTTCGTCTACAAGCGCAAGACCTGCTGCACCCCGCAGCGGTTGATCGAGGATTGGGCCGTGCCGCAGCCGGATACCTTGAGTGCCTGATCGGCCGATCGTCCCTGTAGCCGCTGGCGCAGCCTGCGATCGGGCGCGTAGCGGCCGTAAAACAGTCACCACGATGTTGCACAAGAACAGGCTGCCGTAACCCAGGCAGCGCCCCCTCCCCCGTTGCCGCTAAGGCTGTAACAACAACGCCACCAGCGCCGTCCAGCCGGTCTGGTGGCTGGCTCCCAGGCCGCGGCCGGTGTCGCCGTGGAAGTACTCGTGAAACAGCAGCAACTCCCGGTCCCGGGGATCGGCCTGCAACTGCGCGTAGGCGCACATCGACGGGCGGCGCCCGTCCTCGTCGCGCAGGAACAGGCGGCTCAGGCGCTGGCTCAGGCTGTCGGCGACTTCCTCCAGGGACGCCAGGTAGCCGGAGCCGCTGGGGTATTCCACCGAGAAGTTGTCGGCGTAGTAGCGATGAAACTCGCGCAGCGATTCGATCAGCATGTAGTTGATCGGCATCCACAGCAGCCCGCGCCAGTTGGAGTTGCCGCCGTACAGCCGTGAGTCGGAATCGGCCGGCGCATAACGGGCGCACAGTTGGTGACCGTCAACCTGCAACGCGAAGGGTTGTTCGGCGAAGTTTCTGGACAGTGAGCGAATGCCGAAGTCACAGAGAAACTCGGCCTCGTCGAGCATGCGCTTGAGCAGGTCCTTGGTGCGCTCGCCGCGCAACAGCGCGAGCAACAGGCGATTGCCCTGCCCCGGTTCGTTCCAGCGCGATACCAGGCGGGCCAGGTCCGGCCGATGGTGCATGAACCCCAGCAAGCGCTCGCGCAGCCCCGGCAGGCATTCGTGTTCATGCTGTTCCAGCACCTGCACGGCGAACAGCGGCATCAGGCCGACGATGGAGCGCAGGCGCAGCGGTTCGTTGCCGCCGTCGGGACGATGCAGCACGTCGTAGAAGAACCGGTCCTGATCGTCCCACAGCCCTGCGTCGCCGTCGTCCAGCCGGTTGATGGCCCCGGCGATGTACAGGAAGTGCTCGAAGAACTTCACCGCGATATCCACGTACACCGGGTTGCGCCTGGCCAGTTCCAGGGCGATGCGCATCAGGTCCAGGGCATAGGCCGCGACCCAGGCGGTGCCGTCGGCCTGGTCCAGGGTGTAGCCCGGCGGCAAGGGCGCCGAGCGGTCGAACAGGCCGATATTGTCGAGGCCGAGGAAACCGCCCTGGAACAGGTTGCGCCCTTCGGCATCCTTGCGGTTGACCCACCAGGAGAAGTTCAGCAACAGCTTGTGGAAGACCCGTTCGAGAAAATCCATGTCGCCCTGGCCGGTCAGGGCTTTTTCCCGCTGGTACACCCGCCAGCTGGCCCAGGCGTGCACCGGCGGGTTGGCGTCGTCGAAGCGCCATTCGTAGGCCGGCAACTGCCCATTGGGGTGCATGAAGCGGTCCTTGACCAGCAGCAACAGTTGGTGCTTGGCGAACCCCGGATCGATCAAGGCCAGGGCCACCGCCTGGAAACCCAGGTCCCAGGAGGCATACCAGGGGTATTCCCAGGTGTCGGGCATGGCCACGATGTCGAAGTTCGCCAGGTGCCGCCAATGGCTGTTGCGCACATGGGCGTGGGATGCCGGTGGCGGGGGCTGGCCGGGGTCGCCGTCGAGCCAGCGGTTGACGTCGAAATCGTAGAGTTGCTTGGACCACAGCAGCCCGGCCAGGGCCTGGCGCTGGACATTGCGCGCGTCGGCATCGGCGATGCCCTGTTGCAGCGCGGCGTAGAACTCGTCGGCCTCGGCCCGCCGCTGTTCGAACAGGGTCCGGGCGCTGACCTGGGCCGAACCGGCCGGAGCAAAACGCAGGTACAGGCTTTTGCTCTCCAGCCCGGCCAGCTCCAGGGTGAAGTGGGCGGCAGCACGGGTTCCGCCGTCGCGGGCAATGGCGGTGCTGACACCTCCCAGCAGGTAGTCGTTGATCCCATCCTTGAACGGGCCGGGCGTGGCGAGGCCATCGAGCTTCGGGAAGTTGGTTTCGTTGTTGCAGAACAGCCACTCGCAGCGCTCCGGCCCCCAGGCCGTGACCTGCATCGGCGAACAGCGCGGATGCCGGGCCAGCAGTTGCTCGCCCTCCAGGCGCAGGCTCGGCTTGCGCGAATCACCGCCCCAGCTCCAGGTGTTGCGCGCCCAGACCTGGGGCAAGACCCGCAGGCGCGCCGGCTGGTGGAAGCGGTTGTGCACCGTGACCCGCATGAAGATGTCGTCGACCGCGTGCTTGGCGTATTCCACCGTCACGTCGAAGTAGCGATCATCCTCGAACACCCCGGTGTCGAGGATCTCGTACTCGGTATCGTCCAGGCCGCGCCGGGCGTTCTCCTGCAGCAGGTCTTCATAGGGAAAAGCCACCTGCGGGTATTTGTAGAGCATGCGCATATAGGCATGGCTGGGCACGCCGTCGAGGTAGAAATACAGCTCCTTGACGTCTTCGCCATGATTGCCCTCGGCGTTGTTCAGGCCGAACAGGCGCTCCTTGAGAATGCTGTCGCGCTCGTTCCACAGGGCCAGCCCCAGGCACCAGTGCTGGGCCTTGTCGGAGAACCCCGCCAGCCCGTCCTCACCCCAGCGGTAGGCCCGGCTGCGGGCATGGTCATGGGGCAAGTAGGCCCAGGCATCGCCATCGGCGCTGTAGTCCTCGCGCACCGTGCCCCACTGCCGCTCGCTCAGGTACGGCCCCCACTCGCGCCAGGGTTCGCCCGCCGGGCCATTGAGGCGCTGGCCTTCGATCGTTTCGAGGATGCTTGCCGCCGCTGCTGCCGTCATGGGGGTGTCCGTGAGCCATGGAGGTGAAAGCCAGTGTAGGGGCTGGCGACGCCGGCGGCCCATGACAAATGTTTCATGGTGCGAGGCGCCAACCGCGACCCGTTGCCGCACAAGGCCCGTGATAGAGCCTTCGGCTTAAATTTCCGGGGAGGCGTTCGTTATACTCGGCAACCCTTTTGTGCAAACGCGGTACCCATGATGTCCAGCGACAACACCCTCCTGGCGAGCCTTATGCTCTGTGTATTGGCCCTGCCGGCACAGGCCGAAGGCCTGGACCTGAGCTACCCGGCGCCCGCCCTGACAGAGGCAACGGCCGGCCCGGCGGCGGAGCCGGAACCCAGCAAGTTCCACCTGGAGTTCAAGGCACCGATCACCCTGGAACACACCTGCAGCGGCCCTCAGTGCAATTACGAAACCGACCCGAGCCAGCGCCATGAACCGGAAACGCTGAACCGATGGTCGGTCGGGTTCAACTGAGCCGCTTCTTTCAGCGACGCCTATAAGGCTCCCGTCGCCCAGGTCCTCCCGCAGGCAGAAGCTTGGCTAGGCTATAACCATGCCCCGCGAATGCCTGGGAGGTCCGATGAACCGCACGATCCTCAGCCCTCTGAGCCTGGCCCTGGCCCTGTTGGCCGGCTGCGCCAGCCCGCCCGAAGTCATCGACAAGGAACCGGCGGCCATTGCCGAAGGCGTGCTGGCCTTTCGCGATATCTGCCTGAAGTCCGCGCCCTCCTTCGCCGGGGCCGACAACGCAGCCAAGGGCTATGGCATCGCCAGGCTGGACGATGCCGGCTATGCGCGGATGGGACTCAGGCCAGACCACAGCCTTGGGGTCCAGGTGCAGAAAGGCAAGCAATGCGCGGTGACCACGCCGTCGCAGCGGGACAAGACCCTGACCGCGCAATTTCTCAAGCTGGCCGAGCAGTTCTCCAGCACCCCGGTGGCGCAGCACCTGCCGGCGCAAATCACCCTCGATAAGCAGACCTTCCTGCTGATGCACGACCGGCGCGGCGGCGAGGCTTATGTGATGTTGAGGCAACCCTGAAGCGCAGCGCCTTCATTCAGGCGGTGACAGGTGCGCGTAACACACCGGCGAGCTCCCCTCACCCTGCCGGTCCAGCTCGTCCTCCAGCCACTCGGCCAGCACCCGGGCATTGTTATGCACTTCATCATGGGCCGAGTACACCAGGGTCAGGCGGCCCTTTTGCGCGCGTTCCAGCAACGCCCACCAATGCTCGGGGCGGGCCGTCAGTTCCTGGCGGTAACGGCTGCGGAAGGTGGCGAAATCCAGCTCGCCGGACTTGAAGGCACGGCGCAATCCGGTGGACGGCGCCAGGTCTTTCAACCACTCGTCCAGCGGCAACTGCTCCTTGCGACAGTTACGCGGCCACAGCCGATCCACCAGCACCCGATACCCGTCGTCGGGGCTCGCCGGTTCGTAGGCGCGTTTGCACAGAATCATGGGTTCTTCCCCTCTATGACTGCATGACCTGCCATCAGCTTAGTGGCTGGACAAGGCCTGGCACAGGACGAAGACCAGTGCCTCGCCACCACTCCCCCGGGGTCTGATTACGACCCTCCCGCATCGAAAACGACACCTCGTTCCCTGGATGATTGACGCACCGCGCCCAGCCCTATTAAGTACTATTTATCCGCATTAATACGATAAATCGAAAACATGCTCAAACGACCTGTTCGCCGCAAACGCCAGAAGCTTTCCGACGTGATTGTCGAGTCGGTCAAACGCTCCATCGTGATCAACGCCCTGCGTCCCGGCGACCGCTTGCCGACCGAGCGCGAGTTGATGGAAAGCTTCCAGTGCTCCAAGGGTTCGGCCCGCGAAGCGCTCAAGGCGCTGGAGGTCGAAGGGCTGGTCAACACCCGCACCGGCCCCAGCGGCGGCGCCTACCTGAACCAGGCCGGCACCGAGCCGGCGAGCCGCGCCCTGCGCAATTACCTGCACTTCCAGCAGATGGACGGCGAGCAGGTGTACCAGCTGCGCAAGGTCATCGAAGTGGAGCTGGCGGTGTCGGTGATCGGCCGTCTCAGCGCCGACGACTTCGAGGCGCTGCAGGCCAACATCGACTTCTGCAGCGCCCCGGAAGACAGCGAGGCCGGCCAGCGCGAACAGCGCATCGCCGAGCTGGAATTCCACAACCTGCTGGGCCGCGCCTGCCCCAACCCGCTGCTGAGTTTCATGGCGCAGTTCCTCAATGACCTGCTGCGCGACCTGGTAGTGCTGAAGAAGGCCTACAAGCCCAAGCGCAAGCAGTTCGACGCCGCCAACCTCGATTACCACAAGCGCCTGTTGCTGGCCTTCAAAGCCGAGGACGAAGCCGCGGTACGCCAGCTGATGCACGAACACATGTGCGACGCCGAACACCATATGAGCGCCCTCGAGGGCGAGGTCACCCAACACTTCCTGCTGGAGTTCGATCACCACCACTGATAACCGCCGCACCCGCCACACGCCGCTTCGCCAATAACAAAGCCTGAACACAGGCTGCTGCGCCGTTTTGCCATTGCCACTCCTGCCAATAACTAAACCAGGGAGTTACCCCATGCAGCGTCGTACGTTGTTGAAAGCCAGTCTGACCGTTGCCGGAGCCCTCAGCCTTCCGCTGGGGGTGCGCAACGCCTTTGCCGCCGAACCCTTTACCTTCTACGGGCTCAAGTCGATGTCCGGCGCCTTCGCCAGCTACGGCAAGTTCGCCGACATGGGCTCGCGCCTGGCGGTGGAACAGTACCCGACCCTGCTCGGCCGCCCGCTGAACTACAAGGTGATCGACACCGAAGGCAACGCCGGCAAGGCGGTGCGCAAGGTCCAGGAGGCGATTGCCCAGGACGGCGCGCGATTCTTCCAGGGCTGCACCCTGTCGTCTTCGGCGCTGGCGGTGGCCAAGGAAGTGAGCAAGGTCAACGGCGTGTTCATGACCCCGGTGGGCGCCGACGAAGTCACCGGCAAGGACTGCAATGCCTCGACCTTTCGCTGGTCGGTGCCGACCTACGGCGCCATTCGCGAAACCATGGTGCCGCTGATCAAGCGCCTGCCCGAGGCCAAGCGCTGGTACACCATCACCCCGCAATACGTATTCGGCGAAGCGCTGCTGGCCGGCGCCAGACAGGTGTGCGCCGAGCATGGCATCGAGCACGTCGGCAACAGCTATCACTCGTTGCAGGAACAGGAGTTCTCCGGCTACCTGACCAACGCCATCGCCGCCCAGCCCGACGTGCTGGTGCTGCTCAACTTCGGCAGCCAGTCCTCCAACGCCCTGCGCCAGGCGGTGAACTTCGGCATCAAGGAACGCATGAAAGTGCTACTGGTGTGGTCCGCCGGGCTCGACCAGTTCCAGGAGCTGGGCAGCGACGTGCTCGAAGGCGTCTACCTCGGCGCGCAGTACTGGCACCAGGTCGACACCCCGCTCAACCGCGAGCTGGTCAAGCTGACCCAGGCCAAGTACGGCATCAACCCTACCTACCCGCTGGCCGCCGACTACATCGGCACCAAGATCATGCTCGACACCATAGTCGCCACCGGCAGTTTCGACGGCGCGACCGTGGCCAAGGCCCTGCAAGGCCTGACGTACCAGGGGCCGACCGGCGAGGAAAGCATCCGCGCCGGCGACCACCAGGTAATCAAGGATTACTACCTGCTGCAGGGCAAGGCCACGGCCAGCATGCGCGACAAGGACGACCTGGCCGAAGTGCTCAGTTCCGGGCGCTCGTTCCCGGATGCCGGCGCCACCGGCTGCAACCTGGCCTGACCCCGACCGACCTTTTCATCGCTGGCTAGAGGCAGCGGGCCGCCCGACGACGACAGTCGCCGGCCCCCTGTCGAGGGTACCCGCATGCTCAATCTTTACCTGTTCCAGATCCTCAACGGCCTCGGCCTGGGGATGATCTACTTCCTGATCGCGGTGGGCCTGACGATCATTTTCGGCCTGCTGAACTTCGTCAATTTCGCCCACGGCGCGTTCTTCCTGCTCGGGGCCTATATCTGCTACACCGCCGTCAGCCTCACCGGCAGCTTCTGGCTGGCGCTGCTGGTCGCGCCGCTGGTGGTCGCGGCCCTGGCCTGGGCCATCGAGCGATTGCTGATCCAGCGCATCTACCACCTGCCCCACACCTTCCAGATCCTGGTGACCCTGGGCATCGCGCTGATCATCCAGGAAGCCAGCGTGCTGATCTGGGGGCCCGTCGGCAAAAGCGTCGCGGTGCCGGAACTGCTGCGCGGCGTGCTGATCGTCGGCGACTTCGTCTACCCCTACTACCGACTGTTCCTCATTGTCTTCTCGGCACTGGTGGGGCTGGCGCTGTGGCTGCTGCTGGAGCGCACGCGCTTCGGCGCCCTGGTGCGCGCCGGCAGCGAAAGCACCGAGACCGTGTCGCTGCTGGGTACCAACATCTTCCGCCTGTTCTCCATGACCTTCGCCCTCGGCGTGGCCCTGGCCGGGATCGCCGGGGTGCTGTTCGCCCCGTTGCGTGGCGCCCAGCCCTTTGTCGGCCCGGAAATCCTCGGGGTCGCCTTCGTGGTGGTGGTGATCGGCGGCATGGGTTCATTCAGCGGCGCCCTGGTAGGCGGCCTGCTGGTGGGGGTGGTGCAGAGCCTGATGACCACCCTCTGGCCGCAAGGCGCCAGCCTGATGATCTACGGCGCCATGGCGGCGGTGATTCTGGTCCGTCCCTACGGCCTGTTCGGGAGAGCATGAACATGAGCGAGAAAAATCCCCTGCCGTTCGCCAAGACCCAGTCGCGCGCCCTGCCGTGGCTGGTGGTCGCGGTGCTGATCGGCCTGCCGCTGGTGTTGCCATCGGCGACCCTGGCCAGCGAGATCCTGATCTTCGCCCTCGCGGCGCTGGCCTGTAACCTGCTGCTGGGCTACACCGGCCTGCTGTCGTTCGGCCAGGGCATCTTCTTCGGCGCCGGGGCCTACTGCGCCGCGCTGCTGATGATCCACCTGCAACTGGGGCTGTTCAGCGCCCTGTTCGGCGCGGCCCTGGTGGGCGCGCTGCTGGCGTTGCTGGTGGGCGCCCTGGCGATCCGGCGCACCGGCATCTACTTCGTGATGCTGACCCTGGCCTTCAGCCAGATGGCCTACTTCATCGCCTACACCCTGAGCGACTGGACCGGCGGCGACAACGGCCTGCTCAGCGTGCCGCGCCCGGAGATCCGCATCGGCGACACGGTGCTGCTGTCGCTGAGCGACGCGCGCTACTTCTACGCCTTTGTCGCGGTGCTGTTCCTGCTGATCTTCATCGGTGCCCGGCGGGTGATCGCCTCGCCGTTCGGCAGCACGCTGATGGCGATCCGCGAGAACGAAACCCGCGCCGCCGCCATCGGCTACGACACCCGGCACTTCAAGATCCTGGTGTTCATGCTGTCCGGCGCGGTCACCGGGATCGCTGGGGCGCTGTACGCCATGCTCCTGCATTTCGTGCCGCTGTCGAGCATCGACCTGGCGATGTCGGAAAACATCCTGATCATGACCATAGTCGGCGGCACCGGCTCGCTGTTCGGCTCCCTGCTGGGCGCCGGTTCCATCGTGCTGCTCGGCGAGTTCCTCTCCGAACTCTGGCCACGCTGGCTGATGCTGCTGGGAATCATCCTGATCCTGGTGGTGATCTTCATGCGTGGTGGTTTGTGGGGCGGCTTGTCGAGCCTGTTCGAACGCATCCTGAAGTCACGCAAGGCGGCCCTGCCGACCGAGGAGAAACTGTCATGAACAGCCCCGCGCAGTACCTGCTGCAAACCCAGGACCTGGAGCTGGCCTACGGCGCCTTCCACGCGGTCAACGGCGTCAACCTGAAGGTCGAGGCCGGCACCATCCACACCATCATCGGCCCCAACGGCGCTGGCAAGACCAGCCTGTTCCATTGCCTGACCGGCGAACGCCAGGCCACCGCCGGGGCGATCCTGTTCAACGGCAAGAACATCATCAAGAAGCCGGCCCACGGCCGGGTCGGCCTGGGCATGGCCCGTTCGTTCCAGTTGACCAGCCTGTTCCAGAACCTCAGCGTGCGGGAAAACCTGCGCCTGGCCGCCCAGGGTCGCGATGGCCTGGCGGCGCTGAACTTCTGGCGCCACCTCGACAGCCGCCGCGAACACCTGGAGATGGCCGACCAGGTGCTCGAACGCCTGCAACTGACGGCACGCGCCGACACCCTCGCCGGCGAGCTGTCCCACGGCCAGCAGCGGGTGCTGGAAGTCGGCATGTCGATCTGCTCCAGGCCGAAACTGCTGATGCTCGACGAGCCAACCTCCGGCATGGGCATCGACGACATCCCGATCATGACCCAGCTGATCAGCGACCTCGGCCGCGACCACACGGTGCTGCTGATCGAGCACAACATGAGCATCGTCATGTCCATCAGCCAACGCATCACCGTCATGAGCCACGGCCAGATCCTGGTCGAAGGCACGCCAGAATTCGTCCGCGCCGACGAGCGCGTGCGCAGCGCCTACCTGGGAGAAGCCGCCTGATGCTGACCGTCGAGAATATCCATTCCTACTACGACAAGAGCCACGTCCTCGAAGGCGTCTCGCTGCAGGTCAACGCCGGCGAACTGGTGACCCTGCTGGGACGCAACGGCGCGGGCAAGACCACCACCCTGCGCAGCATCCTCGGGATCATCTGCCCGCGCCAGGGACAGATCCGCTTCAACGGCCAGGAGCTGGTGGGCAAGAAGATCTTCGAGATCGCCCGCCAGGGCCTGGCGCTGGTGCCGGAACACCGCGGCATCTTCCGCTTGCTCAGCGTCGAGGAGAACCTGCGCATCGCCCAGCGCAAGAGCAGCCGCTGGCAGCTGGAGGATGTCTACGGCATGTTCCCGCGCCTCAAGGAGCGGCGCAAAAACGCCGGCCATGCGCTGTCCGGCGGCGAGCAGCAGATGCTCGCCATCGCCCGCGCCCTGCTCAACGATCCCAGGCTGCTGATCCTCGACGAACCCACCGAAGGCCTGGCCCCGGTGATCGTCGACGAGCTGGTGAAAATCCTGCGCAAGATCAAGGACGACGGCCTGCCGGTGCTGCTGGTGGAACAGAACCTGATGGTCTGCGACAAGCTCGCCGACCGCCACTACGTCCTCGAACAAGGTCGCGTGGTCTACCAAGGCAGCGCCGCTGACTTCCGCGCCGACCCGAGCATCAAGAACCGCTACCTGGCCCTGAGCGCCTGAGGGGAGAGCTGAAATGAACAGTCCGATTGTGTCCGTACCCCTGTTGCAAGACAGCGCCCCGCTGGTCAACCGCGAACGCCTCTGGCAATCGCTGATGGACCTCGCTCAACTGGGCGCCACCGCCAAGGGCGGCGTATGCCGCCTGGCCCTGACCGACCTCGACCGCCAGGCCCGCGACCTGTTCGTGCGCTGGTGCGAAGAGGCCGGCTGCAGCGTCAGCATCGACGGCATCGGCAATATCTTCGCCCGCCGCGCCGGGCGTAACCCGCAACTGCCGCCGGTGATGACCGGCAGCCATATCGACACCCAGCCCACCGGCGGCAAGTTCGACGGCTGCTACGGGGTGATGGCCGGCCTGGAGGTGATCCGCACCCTCAACGACCTCGGCCTGCAGACCGAGGCACCGATCGAGGTGGTGGTCTGGACCAACGAAGAAGGTTCGCGCTTCCCGCCGTGCATGATGGGCTCGGGGGTGTTCGCCGGTAAGTTCGACCTCGACGACACCCTGCGCAAGCAGGACGAACAGGGGCTGTCGGTGGGCAGCGAGTTGCAGCGCATCGGCTATGCCGGCTCGCGGGCGGTGCTCGGCCATCCGGTGGGCGCGTATTTCGAGGCGCACATCGAACAGGGCCCGGTGCTGGAGGACCGCCAGACCACCATTGGCGTGGTCATGGGCTGCCTCGGCCAGAAGTGGTTCGACCTGACCCTGACCGGGGTCGAGGCCCATGCCGGGCCGACACCGATGCACCTGCGCAAGGATGCCCTGGTGGGCGCCGCCCAGGTGATCAGCGCGGTCAACCGCATCGCCCATGAACAACAGCCCCACGCCTGCGGCACCGTCGGTTGCCTGAGCCTGCACCCGGGCTCGCGCAACGTGATTCCCGGCCAGGTGCAGATGACCCTCGACCTGCGCCACCTGCATGCCGACCAGCTGCAGGCCATGGTCAACGAGGTGCGCCAGCTGATCGAAGACACCTGCCAGCAGCACGGCCTGGGCTTCGAGCTGACCGCCACCGCCGACTTCCCGCCGCTGGACTTCGACCCCGCCTGCGTCGCCGCGGTGCGCCAGGGCGCCGAACAGCTGGGCCTGAGCCATATGGACATCGTCAGCGGCGCCGGGCACGACGCGATCTTCGTCGCCGAGCTGGGCCCGGCGGGGATGATCTTCGTGCCTTGCGAAGGCGGCATCAGCCACAACGAAATCGAAAACGCCGCGCCCCAGGACCTGGCCGACGGTTGCGCGGTCTTGCTGCGGGCCATGGTCAACGCGGCGCAACAAACAGGAGCAGCGGCATGACCCGACACAGCGAAATCGCCGAGATGAGCGGCGTCGAACTGCTCGCCCATTACCGCGACAAGCGCCTGTCGCCGGTGGAAGTGACCGAGGACGCCCTGGCGCGCATCGAGCGCTTCAACCCGCAGGTCAACGCCTATTGCCATGTCGACCCGCAAGGCGCGCTGGACGCGGCAAAGGCCTCCGAGCAGCGCTGGCTCAAGGGCCGGCCCTGCGGCGCGCTGGACGGCGTGCCGGCCTCGATCAAGGACCTGACCCTGACCCGTGGCATGCCCACGCGCAAGGGCTCGAAAACCACCTCCGCCAGCGGCCCCTGGGATGTCGATGCGCCCTTCCCGGCCTTTATGCGCAACGCCGGCGCGGTGCTGCTGGGCAAGACCACCACCCCGGAATTCGGCTGGAAAGGCGTGACCGACAACCCGCTGTACGGCATCACCCGCAACCCCTGGGACACCCGCACCACCGCCGGCGGTTCCTCCGGTGGCGCGGCCGCCGCGGCGTCGCTGAACCTCGGCGTGCTGCACCAGGGTAGCGATGCCGGTGGTTCGATCCGCATTCCCTGCGCCTTCACCGGCACCTTCGGGATCAAGCCGACCTTCGGCTACGTGCCGCAGTGGCCGGCCAGCGCCATGACCCTTCTCTCGCACCTGGGACCGATGACCCGCACCGTCGACGATGCGGTGTTGATGCTGCAAACCGTCGCCCGGCCGGATGCCCGCGACGGCCTGGTCGGCGCCCCGCGCAGCACGCCCTGGCTGCCGGAGAGCACTGACCTCAAAGGCCTGCGCATCGCCTACAGCCCTGACTTCGGTTACGTGAAGGTGCAGCCACAGGTGGCGCGGGTGGTGGCCAGGGCGGTGGAACGCCTGGCCCAACTGGGCGCCCATGTCGAGCAGGTCGACCCGGGGTTCAGCGACCCGCTGGAACTGTTCAATACCCTGTGGTTCGCCGGCGCCGCGCGCTTGGCCGGGCAACTGAGCCAGGAGCAACGCCAGCAGCTCGACCCGGGCCTGCTGCGCATTGCCCGGCAAGGCGAAGACATCAGCCTCCACCAGTACACCCTGGCCCTGGAAGCCCGCGCGGCGCTGGTGGCGCACATGGCCGAGTTCCACGAACGCTATGACCTGCTGGTCTCGCCCATGCTACCGCTCACCGCCTTCGCCGCCGGGCACAACGTGCCACCGGGTTCCGGCCTGGGCGAATGGATGGAGTGGACGCCCTTCAGCTACCCCTTCAACCTGACCCAACAACCGGCCGCGTCGGTGCCATGTGGCTTCGCCGAGGACGGCTTGCCGGTAGGCCTGCATGTGGTGGGCGCACGGTTTGCCGATGATCAGGTGCTGCGCCTGTGCCGGGCGTATGAGCAGGCGTTCCCGAGCCCGCACCCGCAGGCGCCGTTGATCAAGGACTGACAATGCTTATGGAGGACATCGCTATCGATGCCCTTTTGGCTACCACTCGATGCCCTGGAGCCGCAGCCGAACCTTGAAGGCTCGGCAGCGGCCAGGGGATCGAGGGCTTACTTCGCTGCCCGCACCTGGGCGATCAACTGGTCCGCCACCGCGAACAGGCCCTTGGCGCCGTCGCTGGTCATGCCAAAGCGGTACTTGCCGTCCACCACCAGCGAGGGTACGCCGGTGGCCTGGTAGGCCGCGGTGCGTTTTTTCGCGTCCATCACCTTGGCCTGCACGGCGAAGGAGTTGTAGGTGGCGAGGAATTTAGCGGGCTCGATGCCCTGCCCTTTGAGCAGCTCGGCCATGGCCTCGGGGGTTTTCAGGCGGTTGCCGCCGTGGATCGCCTCGAACACCGCATGGTGCACTTCGGGCTTGGCGTCCAGGGTCGCCAGGGTCAGGTACAGCTGGCCGTAGACATCCCAGATCCCGCCGAACATGGCCGGCAGCTTGACGAAGTTCACGTCTTCGGGAAGCTGGGCCGCCCAGGGGTTGATCGAGGCTTCGAGGTTGTAGCAGTGGCCGCAGCCGTAGGAAAACAGTTCCACCACTTCGATCTTGCCGGGCACGACCTGCGGCACGGCATCCTTGAGTTCCACGTACTGGCTGGCATCCACCGCTGCCATGGCGGTCTGCCCGGCCAAGCCAAAGAGGCAGCTGGCTGCCAGGGCAATGTTCAGAATCGAGTGACGCATGCAATCTCCAATGGGTTGGCGCCTCTGAGTCAGCACGGCTGCTCATCAAGCGGGCCCCAAAGGATACAGACGACATCCGCGATGCCAATCAGACCCGTCTTAATCTTTTGTTGGTTTTTTGTCATCAATGCCCGGACAGCTCCGGCTGCCCCGCGAACCGGGCGGCCAGCGCGATGATCTCCTGGCGCAGCCAGCGATGCCCCGGAACCCGCTCCTGCTGGCGATGCCAGATCAGGCTGACCTGCACCGGCGGCGCCACCAGCGGCAGCTCGGCGATGCGGATCGGCATCAGCGCGCAGAAGTGCTCCGCCAGGCGCCGCGGCACCGTGCCCAGCAAGTCCGACTGGGCGACGATCAACGGGATGCTCAGGTAATGCGGGACGAACAGCTGCACATGGCGCTGGACCTTGGCCGAGCCGAGGACGATCTCCAGCGGCGAGCCGCGCCCGCCCCGGTCCGGAATCGCCACGTGCTGGCTCTGCTCATAGGCCTTGAGGCTCAGTTGCGGCTCGAAGGCCGGGTGGTCGATACGGCCGATCACCACCAGCTGTTCTTCCAGCAGCGGCTGGTAGCAGAGGTCAGGATCGTCGAAGTACAGGTAGTCCACCGCCAGGTCGAGCATCCCGGTGGTCAGCCAGGCTGGCAGGGAGTCGGCGGCGTCGCTGCGCACCGCCAGGCGGACCTTGGGCGCAGCGCTTTGCAAGCGGCGTGACAGCGCCGGCAACAGGCGCGCCTGGGCGTAGTCGTTCATCGACAAGCTAAAGGTCTGGTCGGACGCCGCCGGGTCGAACTCGCTGCTCGGGTCCAGGCCTTCCTGCAACAGGCGCAGGGCCTGGCGCACCGAACCGTGCAGCACATGGGCCCGGGGTGTGGGCTGCATGCCCCGGGCGGTGCGGATGAACAGCGGCTCGTCGAGCTGGCTGCGCAGGCGCGCCAGGGCATTGCTCACGGCCGGCTGGCTGAGGTTCAGGCGCACCGCCGCGCGGGACAGGTTCTGCTCCTGCATCAGCGCGTCGAACACCAAGAGCAGGTTGAGATCCAGGTGCCGCAAGTTCAGCTTCATGAATAATGCCCATTCCGAATATCCATTAGCTGGATAATTCGAGCAGGACTAATCTTCTGTCAATAAGAACAACAAAACCCACAGGAGAACGGCCTTGAGGCAAACCACCCTGGCATTTCGCGAGCGTTACCGCGCCGCGGTTCATCCGCGCTACAACCCGTGGCTGCACGGCGGTTTCGTGCTGGCCTACGGCATGGCGTGCATCGCCCTGCTGTGGAGCACCCTGCACCAGGTGCAGCCGCTGGAGTGGCTGGCGGTGCCGGTGGCGCTGCTGTTCTTCAACCTGTGCATCTATGTCGTGCACCGCTGGCTGGGCCACCACAAGCAGGCCTTCGCGCGGATGTTCTATGCCCGCCACAGCGGCGACCATCACAGCTTCTTCGTGCCCGGGTACATGACCTACGACGGCCCCCGGGACTGGCGGGTGATCCTGTTCCCGGCCTGGCTGATAGTGGTCCACAGCCTGCTGTTCGCCCTGCCGCTGTGGTGGCTGCTGCAGTTGTGGAATGCCAATGTCGCGGCGCTGTTCGCCAGCTGCACCCTGATCGGCTACCTGGCCTACGAGGTGTTCCATGCCTGCGAACACCTGCCGGCCGGGCATCCGCTGGCGCGGCTGCCGTGGATCCGCCAGATGCGCCGCCTGCATGAGCTGCATCACCGCCGCGAGCTGATGCAGGAGCGCAACTTCAACATTGTCCTGCCGCTGATGGATTACCTGTTCGGCACCCTGTACTGGGAGCCGGAACCCGCTAACTCTTCTCTATCGACAAGGTCCTCGTCCATGACCCACATGCAGCATCAGATCGATATTCCGCGCAATCCGGTGGCCCTGCTCGACTACGCCAGCGCCTCCAGCCGCTGGCCGGAGTGGCACCCGTCTTCGCTGAAGGTCCAGGGGCCGGCCGGGGCCCTGCCTGCCGGCGCGCGCTTCGAGGAAGACATCCACGCCGGCGGGCGCAGCGGGCACCTGAGCTGGCGGGTCGACGAGTACCTGCCGGGGCTTCGCTGGCGTGCCACGGCCCAGGGCGATCATGGCCTGCATCTGGTGGTGACCTACGAGTGCCAGCCGCTGGACGCCCACCACACGCGGTTTATCCGCACCCTGGAATACCGCTTCGACGGCCTGCTGATGCGCCTGGGCAATCGCCTGTTATTCAGAAGGCGGATAGAACGGGAGTCCGCCGACTCCCTGCTAGCCTTATGCGAAATGGCGCAACGGGCAATTCCCCTGGGCGCCGGCGTCGCACCGCAGCGTGTGACCTGACCCCATCACCCAGGAGCCGCCATCGATGAAGCCAGTCGCACCCCGTCGGATCAAAATTCGCCATCTGCTGCTGGTCGTGGTCATCGCCATCGGCGCCTTTCTGTTGCTGATGCCGACCAAGGTCCAGCCACTGGCCTGGACCCCGCCGCCGGCGCCTTCGCTGAAGAGCGGCCTGTACGCCGAGAACCAGAAGCTCAAGGGCCTGCAGGCGGTGGGCGCGCTGGATATCGACGGGCCGGAAGCCCTGCTGCTGGAGAACGGCTCGCTGATCAGCGGCCTGCATGATGGGCGGGTGATCCGCACCGCCCTGGACGGCAGCGCCCTGCAGGTACTGGCTAATACTGGCGGGCGTCCCCTGGGCCTGGCCCGCCACCCGGATGGCCGGCTGATCATCGCCGACGCGGTCAAGGGCCTGCTGGCGCTGGACGCCAAGGGCCAGTTGAGCACCCTCACTACTTCCGCCAATGGCCTGTCCTTCGGCTTTACCGACGACGTGGCGGTGGACGCCGCCGGGCGTTATGCCTACTTCAGCGACGCCACCAGCCGCTGGGGCTACGGCCAGGACGGCGAGGCAGTGATCGAGCACGGCGGCGACGGGCGCCTGCTGCGCTACGACTTCCAGAGCGGCCAGACCGAACAGTTGCTGGATGGCCTGGAATTCGCCAACGGTATCGCCCTCGGGCCCCAGGAGTCCTATGTGCTGGTCAACGAAACCGGCGCCTACCGGATCAGCCGCTACTGGCTCAGCGGTGCCAAGGCCGGCACCCGCGACCTGTTCATCGACAACCTGCCGGGGCTGCCGGACAACCTCAGTTTCAACGGCCAGGGGCGTTTCTGGGTGGCGCTCTACGCCCCGCGCAACGTCCTGCTCGACGGCACCGCGCCCTATCCGCGGGTGCGCAAGATGATCGTGCGCGCCATGAGCCTGCTGCCCAAACCGGTGGAAAAACGCGGCTTCGTCCTCGGCCTGGATACCCAGGGCCAGGTCATCGCCAACCTGCAGGACGCCAGCGCCGGCAACTACGCGCCCATCACCACGGTGCGCGAATACGGCGACGCCCTGTACTTCGGCTCGCTCAAGGCCACGCACATGGCGCGCCTGCCGCTGAGCGTCGCCCTGGCGAAGGCGCCCTGATGCGGTAGCGGCCTGGGCCCGACCAGATCGGGTCCTGAGCCACAGCCCGGACACCGGCCTGGCCGCCAATCGAATCTGATCTAAGCTGTCCCGCGCGGCGTCGTCACAGGCGCCCACCAAGGAAAGACAAACAATCGAATCCGATTGATGCCCATCACATTGAGAGTGGACCCACCCATGAAAATCAAAATCCTCCTGGCTTCCCTGCTGCTCACTTCATCCCTGTCGGCGCTGGCCGCATGCCCGGTGTTCGGACCGTCCGAGGATCCCTGCGCAGGCCCGGTATTCGGCCCGAGCACCTGCGAGTGCCCTTGAGGCAGGCAGGCGCTGAAACAGGCGCGCCTACTCCTGGGCGCGTCTCGCCAAGCGTGAAGGTCGATACAGGGGAGTGAATGGGCAAACAGCGGAAAGAGCAGCCAATGCTCTGGATTGCGTAGGACCTGGCGAGACGCCCGAAACCTCGGGACATCTCGCTCAGGACAGGGTCGGGGTCAGAAGCGGGCAGTCAGCTTCTCGGAGATCTCATCCTTGATCAGCAGCCGCTTTTCCTTGAGCCGTTTCAACTCCTCATCAGCGGCCGCCGCGGCCTCCGCTTTGAGCACCTGATCATCAATGCTGGAGTATTTATCGAACAAGGCATTCAGGTGCGGGTCACTGGCCCGACGCTGTTGAATGTCTTCTTTGCTGTAGCTCAGGTCCTGGTACAGGTCATGGGGCACCGGCATGA
This sequence comes from Pseudomonas sp. B3G-3, assembly GCF_028640915.1. NCBI lineage: Bacteria > Pseudomonadati > Pseudomonadota > Gammaproteobacteria > Pseudomonadales > Pseudomonadaceae > Pseudomonas > Pseudomonas sp. B3G-3. The sequence goes on from NZ_JAQZAB010000111.1 coordinate 182,879, forward strand.
AACACCTCCGTTTGTTGATCGGTAGCAAGCGCACTTACAGGCGCTTGCCAGTTACCAGAATGACCTCGACCACCGCTGTCTGTCGACCGCCAATCGGACCACAGCAATGACCGTTCGTCGCCTTCAGCGGCATTTCACGTGACCCACCGCCCGCCTCGCAATCCGCCATGACCGAAGCCCCGCTGAGGGTGCCGCGATTCATCCCAGCGCCTGGGCCAGAAACGGCGCAGTGCGGCTCTTGCGGTGCCTGGCCACCTGCTGCGGGGTACCGCTGACCACCACTTTGCCGCCCTGGTCGCCGGCGCCCGGGCCGATATCGATCACCCAGTCGGCCTGGGCCACCACGCGCATTTCGTGCTCGACCACCACCACGCTGTGGCCGGCCCGCACCAGGTTGTCCAGTTGCTCCAGCAGGCGATCGACATCCCGCGGATGCAGGCCGGTGGTCGGCTCGTCCAGCACATACAGGGTTGCACCGCGGGGGTTGCGCTGCAGCTCGGTGGCCAGCTTGATCCGCTGCGCTTCGCCGCCGGACAGCTCGGTGGCCGGCTGGCCAAGGCGCAGGTAACCCAGGCCGATATCGCGCAAGACCTCCAGGGAACGGCGGATGCTCGCTTGCTCGGCGAACACCTCGACCGCCTCCTGCACCGTCAATTGCAGGACCTGGGTGATGTTCAGGCCTTGCCACTGGATGGCCAGGGTCTGCGGGTTGTAACGCGCGCCGTGGCAGGTCGGGCACGGCGCATAGACGCTGGGCATGAACAGCAACTCGACGCTGACAAAACCTTCGCCTTCGCAGGCCGGGCAGCGGCCCTTGGCGACGTTGAAGGAGAACTGCCCGGCGTCGTAACCCAGCGCCCGCGCCTCGGGGGTGGCGGCGAACAGCTTGCGCACGTGGTCGAACAGCCCGGTGTAGGTCGCCAGATTCGAGCGCGGGGTGCGGCCGATGGGTTTCTGGTCCACCTGCACCAGGCGCTTGATCCGTTCCAGCCCGGCGGTGACTTCGCCGCTGCTGGCCTGCGGGGCGTCGTCTTCCAGGTTCAGCTCTTCCGGCTCTTCGTTACCCTGCGGCCGCCCGAGGTGCGCGCCCACCAGTTCCAGCAGGGCCTGGCTGACCAGGCTCGACTTGCCGGAACCCGACACCCCGGTCACCGCGGTGAAGCAGCCGAGGGGGAATTCGGCGCTCAGGTCCTTCAGATTGTTGCGGCTGATGCCCTCCAGGCGCAGCCAGCCCTGGGCCGCACGCGCGGTACGGCGGGCCGGCGCCTGCTCGGCGAACAGGTAGGCGCGGGTCTGCGACTCCGCGACCTGGGCCAGCCCCGCTGGCGGGCCGCTGTACAGCACCTGGCCGCCCTGCTCGCCCGCCGCCGGGCCGACATCGATCAGCCAGTCGGCGCGGCGCATGGTCTGCAGGTCGTGCTCGACCACGAACAGCGAATTGCCCGAAGCCTTGAGCTGCTGCAAAGCCTCGAACAGCGCCTCGGCGTCCGCCGGGTGCAGGCCCGCCGAAGGCTCGTCGAGCACATAGATCACCCCGAACAGTTGCGAACCCAGTTGGGTCGCCAGGCGCAGACGCTGCAACTCGCCGGACGACAGGGTCGGCGTGCTGCGCTCCAGGGCCAGGTAACCCAGGCCCAGGCCGGTCAGGGTGCTGACCCGCTCCAGCAGGTCCTGGGCGATGCGTTGCGCGGCCAGGCGTTTTTCCAGGGACAGGTTCGGCGTGTGCCGCACATCCGGCCCCCCGACATGCCCCGGCGCGCCCTGGGCGATCCGTTGTTGACGCGCGGCCTGGGTCTGCTCGTGGCTCCAGGCCTCGCCGGCCTCCTCGGCCTGTTCCAGGTAAGCCTGGGCGGCCACCGGCTTGAGCACCTCGGCCAGTTGCAGCAGGGGCATCTGCGACAGCTCGCCGATGTCGAGGCCGGCGAAGGTCACCGACAGCGCCTCGCGCTTCAGGCGCTTGCCCTCGCACAGCGGGCACGGGCTGCCGAGCATGAACTGCGACACGCGCTTTTTCATCAGCGCGCTTTGCGAATGGGTGAAGGTGTGCAGCACGTAGCGCCGGGCCCCGCTGAAGGTGCCCATGTAGCTCGGCTCCTGTTTGCGCTTGAGGGCCTCGCGGGTCTGCTCCGGGGTCAGCCCGGCGTACACCGGCACGGTCGGGGTTTCTTCGGTGAACAGGATCCAGTCGCGCTGCTCTTTAGGCAGGTCGCGCCAGGGGATATCGACGTCGTAGCCCAGGGTCACAAGGATGTCGCGCTGGTTCTGCCCCTGCCAGGCCAGCGGCCAGGAGGCCACCGCGCGCTGGCGGATGGTCAGCGAAGGGTCCGGCACCATCAACGCCTCGCTGACCTCGTAGACCCGGCCCAGGCCATGGCAGTTGGGACAGGCGCCCTGCGGGGTGTTGGGCGAGAAGTCTTCGGCGTAGAGCATCGGCTGCCCCGGCGGGTAGCTGCCGGCCCGGGAATAGAGCATGCGGATCAGGCTGGACAAGGTGGTGACGCTGCCCACCGAAGAGCGGGTGCTCGGCGTGCCGCGTTGCTGTTGCAGGGCCACCGCCGGCGGCAGGCCTTCGATGGCATCGACATCCGGCACCCCGACCTGATCGATCAGGCGCCGGGCGTAAGGCGCCACCGATTCGAAATAGCGGCGCTGGGCCTCGGCGTACAGGGTCGAGAACGCCAGGGACGATTTGCCGGAGCCGGAAACCCCGGTGAACACCACCAGCGCATCGCGGGGAATATCCACGTCGACGTTGCGCAGGTTGTGTTCGCGGGCGCCGCGCACCCTGACAAAACCCGAGCTGTGCGCTGGCAAGGAAGACAAAACCTGGGGCGAAGGCATGTTGCGCGCTGAAGTCATGGGCCAGCCTTGTATCGGAGGTGTCGGGACGAGATTTCTAGTCAGAGAGCCCCTCGGCGCCAGCACCGGCGACAGGCAGCCACCCGACCGAGTTGCAGGGTGCATGGGCTCGGGGTTTTGAGCAACCGTGGATCTCGAAGGTTCAGCGGACTTTTTGCTTGAGGGGCTTACGGCCTCACGCCTCCAGCACCGACCTGACCATGGCGGTCAGGGCGTCCGGGCTGTAGGGCTTGCTCAGCAGGTGGGTGTCCGGGCTGAGCTGGTGATTGCAGGAAATGATGTCGCGGGTATGCCCCGAGGTGAACAGCACCGCCACGGCCGGCGACTGGGTCTTGGCCCAGAGCGCCAGGTCGGTGCTTTTGATCAGGCCCGGCATCACCACGTCGGTGAAGATAAGCTCGACATGGGCGCCATTCAGCAACAGTTGCATGGCCGCATCGCCATTGGCCGCCACCAGCACCTTGTAGCCAGCGTGCTCCAGCAGCTCGACCGCCGCCGCGCGGACGTCCTCGTTGTCCTCCACCACCAGGATGGTTTCCTGGCCATGGCAAGGTCGCTGCCCACGCCGGGGCGCCGCGCCCGGTTCCTGCTCGGTACTGCGGACAAAATACATGCGCACCGTGGTGCCCTGCCCCGGCGTGCTGAGCATCTCGATATGGCCGCCGCTCTGCTTGACGAAACCGAACACCATGCTCAGCCCCAGGCCGGTGCCCAGGCCATCGCGCTTGGTGGTGAAGAACGGCTCGAACGCCTGCTTGAGCACCTCGGGCGGCATGCCATCGCCAGTATCGGCCACCGACAGGCACAGGTAGTCGCCGGCGGTGATGCCCTTGCCGGCACAGAAATCGCCGTCGAGCACCACATTTTCGCCACGGATGCCGATGGTGCCCTCGCCCTTCATGGCATCGCGGGCGTTGATCGCCAGGTTGAGCAAGGCGTTTTCCAGCTGGCCGCGATCGACCTTGATGCACCAGGGGTTCGCAGGCAACTGCACATCGATATCGATGGTCTCGCCGAGGGCCCGTTGCAGCAGCTCACCCAGGCTGTCGGGGATCCGGCACGGGTTGTAGACCTCGGGCGACAGCGGCTGGCGCCGGGCGAACGCGAGCAGTTGTGCGGACAGCTTGGCGCCGCGCTCGACCGCGGTAATGGCCGCGCCGACCCGGCGCTGCACATTGGCATTGTCCGGCTCATGGCGCGCCAGCAGGTGCAGGTTGCCGGCGATCACTTGCAGCAGGTTGTTGAAGTCGTGGGCCACGCCACCGGTCATGCCGCCAATGGCCTCGAGCTTCTGCGACTGGCGCAGCTGCTCCTCGGCCGAAACCCTCGCGTTGACCTCCTCGGCCACCCGCTGCTCGAGATTGCGCGTCAGTTGCAGCAGCGACTCTTCGGCCATCTTGCGTTCGTGGATATCGATCAGCACGCCGGGGAAACGCAGGGCCTGTCCCGCGTCGTCGAACTCGCAACGGCCGCAGCCCATGACCCACAGGTAACTGCCGTCCGCCCGGCGGATGCGGTATTCGGCGTTGTAGGGCACGCCCTTTTGCACGCTGTAGGCCGCCTGTTCCTTGATCCGCGCCAGGTCCTCGGGGTGCACCCGACTGTCGGCGACTGCCATCGACAGGTCGTCCAGCGGCTGCTCCAGCGGATAGGAAAAGGTCCGGGCAAAACGCTCGTCGCCCGACAGCCGGTCGGCCTTGATGTCCCAGACAAAGGAACCCAGCAGCGCCCCGGCATTGAGCGCCAGTTGCACCCGCTCGTTTTCCGCGCGGTAGGCGCTCTCGACTTCCTGGCGGCGTTGCTCGGACAGTACATGGGCAGTGGTCTCGACCACGATCGCCATGACCCCGGCCGGCGCCTGGTCGTCACCGGCCACCGGACTGTAGTAGAGGTCCATCCAGACATGTTCCGGCTGGCCGTTGCGCAGCAGCACCAGCTCCTTGTTGCGGTACGACAGGGTCCCGCCCGCCAGGCAGGTGTCCAGCACATGGCGGTTGAAATCCGCCACCTCCGGCCAGCCCTGCTCCACCTGGCAGCCGAGCAGGTACGGATGCCGGCCACCGGCGAATTCGGCGTAAGCATCGTTGTAGATCATGTAGCCCGAACGGCCCCAGAGCATGACCAGCGGCACCGGCGAGGCCAGCAACAGCTGCACCGCGCTGCACAGGCTCGATGACCAGCGGTCCAGCGCCCCCAGCTCGGTGACAGACCAGTCGAACGCCTGGATGCGTGCGGCCATCTCGCCTTTCCAGCCCTGGCAACCATGAGGATCTGATAAGAACGGCATGACGAACTCTACGAAAAACATGACAAGCATGGGTTTTCAAGAGGTTGCGACGCGGCAGCCTCCAGAGCCTTTGAGCACCGTGCGTGCGGATGGTTTCACTATTTTCAGCCCCTGGGCCGAATCACCGCTGCCGCTGGTCGGTCGCCCTGCCCGCGAGTGCACCCAGCACGCGCCGGACAGGATTGAACAAACAGCATAGGCGTTGGCGCAAGGTCCAGGCGGACGCTCGCAAACGTCGCCTGGCACAGGGCGGATTGCCCGCCCTGCGGACCTCAGTCGGTGCCGTATTTCGGCGAGCGCGGACCGTACAACAGGCCCGCGTGTTGCCCGGCCGACAGCAGGCGCTGGCTGGTGATGCCGGCGATCGGGTGACCGGCGTCGGTGGAGGTGTTGATGATCTGCTTCACCGCGGCGGTGATCAGCATGCCCACCAGGCCACCGCCGTTGTTATTGTTGCCCTCTTCGCTGGAGGCCCGGGCAGTGCCGGTCCACAACGTGGTGCCGGTCTTCAGGTCGACCAGGGTGGCACTGGCGGTGACCACGGTGGCGCTGCTGATCAGCATGTAGCTGGTTCCGTATTCCTTGACGGTGATATACAGCCCGGCATCGGCGCCGAAGATCTCGTTGAGCTTGGCCGGCGACAGGCCATGGATATCCGCCGGGTTGGTCAGGCCGTTGTGGCGGAAGGTTTCGTCCACCACCGCGATCGGCATCACGTAATAACCGGCTTCGGCCAGGGGGAAGGTCACCTGGGACAGCATGCTGTAGGTGGCCTTGACGTCCGGCGACTCGTTGAGCGGCGGCAGCACCAGGATCGACTTCGGCCGGGCCTGCTTGTAGGCCGAGTAGTCCACGGTCTTGGGCGTGGCGCAGCCCACCAGCAGGCTGACGGCCAACAGGCCCATCAGGTTGCGCAAGGTGCAGAGGTTCATTGGCCGGCTCCCTTCTTGGCGTTTTTCAGCAGAAAGTCCATGTACGGCGCGGACTCGGGGAACAGCGCCTTCTCGGTATTGAACTGCTGCACCATCTGGTCGTCCTTGCCCAGGCCGGCATAGAGCATGCCCAGGTGCGCGTGGTAACCCGGCGGCACCGCCTTGCCGGTGGACTTGATCTTCTGCAGGTCGCGCTCCAGCGCTTCGACCTGCGCCTCCTTGGCCTCCTCGCCCTTGAAGTACTCGTAGGTCTGGGCCTGGTAGGTTTCCCACTGGTAAAGCGTCTTCGGCCCACTGCAACCGGCCAGCAATACGCTGCCCAGCAACGTGGCGGCCATCAGCGGCCGGGCCATCTTGGTGTTGAACATGCTCTTCTCCCTGTCAGCGGTATCGATCAGCGGCTGGGTTTCCAGGCGCCGGCGTCAATCGCCTCGACCATGCGGTTGACGGCCTCGCGCATGGCCAGGTCGAGGACCTTGCCGTTGAGGGTCGAGTCGTAGGAAGCGGTGCCGCCGAAGCCGATCACCTCGCGGTTGGACAGGGCGTACTCGCCGGCGCCCTGGGTCGAATACACCACTTCGGAAGTGCTGATGTTGACGATGTTCAACGCCACCTTGGCGTAGGCCACCTGGGTCTTGCCGCGGCCGAGAATGCCGAACAGCTGGTGGTCGCCGGTTTCCTTGCGGCCGAACTCGGTGACATCGCCGGTCACCACGAAGTCCGCGCCCTTGAGCTTCTGCGCCTGGCCCTTGATTGCCGCTTCCTGCTGGATCTCGCCCATGTTGTCGCGATCCAGCACGTTGAAGCGGTTGGTCTGCTGCAGGTGGGTAATCAGGATAGTCTTGGCCTGGCCGCCGAGGCGGTCGACGCCGTCGGAGAAGATCCCGCGCATGTAGCTGGAGCGGTTATCGAACTTGCCCACCGCCATCGGTACCCGAGCACCGGTCCACACCTGATTGGCGCTCTGGACCTTCTCCACCGGCAACGCCCGGGAGCTTTCCGTGGCACAACCGCTCATGCCCGCCAGTACGGCCAACGCTACGCCCGACATCACCAACTTCGAGATCAGTCTCACTCTGGGTTCCTTTTGAGTATTCATAAAAAGTGCCTGCGCCCTGCCACAGCCTTGCGAAACACGGCTTCTGCGGGTTCGGAAATAGCAGTCAGGGCATGCTGAAACGTGACGCAGGAGGCGTCGGCGGCGGCGATTATGCCAAAGTGCCATCATTGCGAAAAGAAATAAAAATCCTGGCGTCAGTCGATTGACTGCCGGACGCTCCAGGCTTGCCCGCGATGGCTGCGACGCCGGTCGCAGCCTGCGGCAGCGTGACCGGCTCAGCGGAAATCGCGGCTGCGGATGGTGATGCCGCTCAGCAGGTCGCTGAGGTCGCTCAGGCGGCCGGCGATCAGGTGGCGGACCTCGCCTTCGGTTTCCAGGGTGCCGTCGACCTTGAGCAACTGCGCGCCGACCAGGACCTTGCGCTGGCGTTCGGCCAGGTCGCGCCAGACCACCACGTTGACGTTGCCGAACTCGTCTTCCAGGGTGACGAAGGTCACGCCGCTGGCGGTGCCCGGCCGCTGGCGTCCGGTGACCAGCCCGGCGATGCTCACCGGGCGCCCGTGCTCGACCTCCAGCAGCTCGCGGGAACTGCGGCAGCGCCGGGCCTTGAGTTCGTCCCGCAGCAAGGCCAGCGGATGGGGCCCGAGGGTGGTGCCGACGCTCAGGTAATCGGCCTGCAGATCTTCGCCGACCGTCGGTCGCGGCAAGGCCACGGGCGCTTCCTCCTGGCGCGGCAGGCCGGCGAACAGGCCGAGCTGTTGCTGCACGCCCGCCACTTCCCAGCGCGCCCGATGCCGGTGCCCGGCCAACCCACGCAGGGCGCCGGCATCGGCCAGCAGTTCCTGGGCGCGGCTGTCCAGGCGCGCCCGTTGCCCGAGGTCGGCGATATCGACAAAGGGCGCGTACTGGCGTGCTGCCTCGATGCGCCGCGCGTCGTCTTCGCGAAAGCCCTTGATCATCCGCAGCCCCAGGCGCAACGCCGGTTGCGCGCCAGCCAGCGGTTCCAGGCTGCAATCCCAGGCGCTGGCGCGCACGTCCACCGGACGAATCGCCAGATGGTGCCGGCGCGCGTCCTGGAGGATCTGGTCGGGGCTGTAGAAACCCATGGGCCAGCTGTTGATCAGGGCGCAGGCGAAGGCCGCCGGCTCGTGGCATTTGAGCCAGCAGCTGGCATAGGTCAGCAAGGCGAAACTGGCGGCGTGGGACTCGGGAAAACCGTAGCTGCCGAAGCCCTTGATCTGCTCGAAGATCTGCGCGGCGAATTCGTCGCTGTAGCCATTGGCGCGCATGCCGTCGCGCAGGCGCAGGCGGTGGGGCTCCAGGCCGCCGTGGCGTTTCCAGGCGGCCATGGAGCGGCGCAACTGGTCGGCCTCGCCGGGTGTGTAATCGGCGGCGACAATGGCGATCTGCATCACCTGCTCCTGGAACAGCGGCACGCCCAGGGTCCGCTGCAGCACCTCTTTCAGTTCCTCGGAGGGATAGGTCACCTCCTCCTTCTTGTCCCGCCGACGCAGGTACGGATGGACCATGCCGCCCTGGATCGGCCCCGGCCGGACAATGGCCACCTCGATCACCAGATCGTAGAAATCCTTTGGCTTGAGCCGGGGCAGCATCGACATCTGCGCCCGCGATTCGATCTGGAACACGCCGATGGTGTCGGCGCGGCCGATCATTTCGTAGGTGGCCGGGTCCTCGGCGGGGATGCTGGCCAGGCTTAGCCGCTGGTCCCGATAGCCATGGATCAGGTCGAAACAGCGGCGAATCGCACTGAGCATGCCCAGCGCCAGCACATCCACCTTGAGCAGCCCGACCGCGTCCAGGTCGTCCTTGTCCCACTGGATGATGGTGCGCTCGGCCATGGCTGCGTTTTCCACCGGCACCAGGGTGTCCAGCGGCTGTTCGGAAATCACGAAGCCACCGGGGTGCTGGGACAGGTGCCGGGGAAAGCCGATCAGTTGCCCGGTCAGGCTCAGGACCCGGCGCAGCACCGGGCTGTCCGGGTCGAAACCGGCCTCCAGCAGGCGCTCGACGGCCGGCGGCGTATCGCTCCAATGCCCGCAGCAATCGGCCAGGGCGTTGACCTGGTCCGGCGGCAGGCCCAGGGCCTTGGCCACATCGCGCACCGCGCCGGCGCCATGGTAGGTGCTGACCACCGCGGTCAGCGCGGCGCGATGGCGACCGTAACGCTGGAACACGTACTGCAGGACTTCCTCGCGGCGCTCGTGCTCGAAGTCCACGTCGATATCCGGTGGCTCGTTGCGCTCGCGGGAGAGAAAACGCTCGAACAACAGGGTCGAGCGGTCCGGGTCGATCTCGGTGATGCCCAGGGCGAAACACACCACCGAGTTGGCCGCCGAGCCCCGGCCCTGGCAGAGGATCGACTGGCCGCGGGCAAAACTGACGATGTCGTGCACCGTGAGGAAATAGCTCTCGTAACCCAGCTCGGCGATCAGTTCCAGCTCAGCGTCGATCTGCTTGAGTACCTTGGGCTTGGCGCCCCCGGGCCAGCGCTTGACGATGCCGCGCTCGGTCAGCTCGCGCAGCCAGCTGGTGGGCGTCTGCCCTTGCGGTACCAGCTCCCGGGGGTACTGGTAATGCAGTTGCCCGAGGTCGAAATGGCAGCGCTCGGCGATCTTCAGCGACTCTTCCAGCAGGGCCGGCGGATAAAGGCTGCGCAACGCCTCGAGACTGCGCAAATGCCGCTCGCCATTGGGGTGCAGGCGCTGGCCGGCCTCGGCCACCCGCACGTGATGGCGGATCGCGGTCATGGTGTCCTGCAAGGCCCGGCGCCCGCGCACATGCATATGCACATCGCCGCAGGCCACGGCGGCAATGCCCAGCTCCCGGGCCAGCGTCAGCAATTCACCCAGGCGCCGCTGGTCGTCCTGGCCGCAATGCAGCTCCACGGCCAGCCACAGCCGGTCGGCGAACACCTGCTGCAACCAGCGCCCCGCTTCTTGCTGCTCACCCTGTGGTTGAGCGTCCGCCAGCCACAGGGCCAGCAGCCCCGGCAAGGGCTGCTCGAAGTCTTCGCGCAACAGCTGGTACTGGCCCTTCTGCGCCCGGCGTCGGGCGCGGGTAATCAGCCGGCACAGGCCCTGGTAACCCTCCAGGTTCTCCACCAGCAGCACCAGTCCGGGGCCGTCGTCGAGGCGCATTTCGCTGCCGACGATCAGCGGCAGGTTGCAGTCCTTCGAGGCCTGCCAGGCCCGGACGATGCCGGCCAGACTGCACTCGTCGGTAATCGCCAGGGCCTGGTAGTCCTGGGCCGCCGCCCGCTCGAACAGCTCGCGGGCACTGGAGGCACCGCGCTGGAAACTGAAGTTCGACAGGCAGTGCAGTTCGGCGTAGCCCTTCATGCGAACCAGCCCTGCAACAGCAAGGGCCCCGCCTCGCCCACCGGGCGATAGGCCCAGCCCTGCTGGCCGCCACGGGTTTCGATCAGGTAATAGTCGCGGCGCACGTCACCGCCGTCCCACCAGCCGGACTCGATGCGCTCCGGCCCCATGAGGATCCGCGCCGCCCCCTCCTGCAACGCCAGCGGCTCGCGCAACAGCCAGCCCGGGCGCCGGGGCCCGGGCGGCAGCGGGCAGGCCTGGCTGTCGCCGACCGGTTGCCAGCTGCATTCGGGACGGTGGTCAGCGTGGAAACGCAAGCCATGCACCGCCTCGTCTCCCAGGCGGGCGCGCAGGCGTTCGCGCAACTGCTCCCAGGGCAGGGATTGCTGCGGGCGCTCGTCGAACAGCTCGCGGTGCTGCGGCACGAAGCGCGGCAAATCCTCAGCCACCAGGCGCACGCCACGCACCGGCGCGGGCACCTGGACCTGCTCCAGGCGCCCGCGCGCCAATTCGAACAGCATCGCCGGTTCGCGCTCGGCGCTGAGCAGGCCGACCTTGATCAGGCTGTCGGGCAGCTCGACATGCTCCAGGTGCAGGTCGAAGCGCTGCACCCCGCTGTCACGGCCACAGAGAAACACCGCCAGATCGCAGGTCAGGCGGCGCAGGGGAAACAGCAGGGCCTGGTGGGACAGCACGTCGAAATTCAATTCGATGCGCAGATCGAAACGGTCTGGCGGCTGATAGAACGCCAGCGCCAGGGAACGCTCGCCCAACAGAGTATCCAGGTGCTTGAGCAGGCCCGCGTCGAAACGCCGGGCCAGGGTGTCCCGGGGCAGCCCGCGCACTTGGGCGAAGGTGCGCAGGCCCATGCGCGACAGGGCTGTGGCCGCGCCCGGCGGCAGGCCGAGACGCTCCACGGACATGCGCCCCAGGGCCTGGCGCAATTGCTCCTGGTCGGTCACCGCCAGCCCGTCGTAGGCATTGGCCAGCACCCGGGCCGCCGCCGGATTCGGCGCGCTGACGATGCGGTGGCGAAAACCCAGCGCGTTCAGCTCCTGGCGCAGGCGCGCCTCCAGCTGTGGCCAGGGGCCGAACAGGCCCAGGCTCGACTCGATCTCGAACACCAGGGTGCGCGGGTAATGAAGGCTGACCTGGGAACTGAAGCGGTAGGCCCAGGCCGCGAGAAACTGCTGCCAATGGGCGATTTCGTCGGCGTCGTATTCGGCGCTGGCGAAGTTCTTGCTCAGGGCCTGGGCGGCGGTCAGCGACTGCCCGGGCCGCAACCCCAGCTCGCGGGCGGCGGCATTCACCGCCTGGATCACCCGGCGCTGCGGCGTCCCGCTGAGCAACGCCAGCGCGGCGTCCGGCTCGGGGCGCTGGCGCAGCGCCGCGTCCAGCGCCAATTGCGGGAACAGAATACAGACCCAGCGCATGGCAACCTCAGTGCCCCGGGGCGAAGGCGATCGGCGCCGCATGGGCCAGGCCGCCGCGGCACTTGAGTATCCGCAGCTGCGCCGGCCGGGCCTCCACGGCAAGGCGCAGGGCCGCCGGCGAGGGGTTGATGGCTTCCTTGAGGGGACGGTAGGCAAAGGCCAGGGTCTGGCCGGTTTCGGCCGCCACCTGCAACCGCCGCAAGGCGCGGTCGTCGGCCTGTTGCGGCCAGCACAGCACGGCCCCGCAACTGCCCGAGCGCAGGCACTGCTCGGCGGCCCACAGGGCGTCCCGTTCGCCGGCCTGGATCACCGCCAGCTGGCGCAGGTCGACCCCGGCGTTCTGCCAGGCCTGGGGGTACGGCACATGGGGCGGCGCCACCAGCACGATGCGCTCGCCGGCGGCCGAAAGCCGGGCCAGGGTCGGCCACAGCAGTTGCAGCTCGCCGACACCCTGGGCGGCGATAAGGATTTCCGTCAGCGCCGCTTCCGGCCAGCCGCCGCTGGGCAAGGCCGCGTCCAGCATGGCGTGGCCGGTGGGCTGCGGGCTGGCGGCGGGCGCCGTCGGGCGGCCCTTCCACACCCGGCCGGCATTGAACAGCGTCTCCAGTGCCACGACGGCGCCCATCAGCCTTGCCTCACCAGGCCACAGAACACCCCTTCGATGGCCAGGTCCCGGTCCTCGCCGATCAGGATCGGGGCATAGGCCGGGTTGCGCGGCAGCAGGCGCACGCCATCGGCCAGGCGTTCGAAACGCTTGATGGTGACTTCGCCATCCAGCCGCGCCACCACGATCTGGCCGTTGCGCACCTCGCTGTCGCGACGCACCGCCACCAGGTCGCCGTCGAGGATGCCGTCCTCGATCATCGAGTCGCCCTGGACCCGCAGCAGGTAATCGGGGGTACGGGAAAACAGCGCCGGGTCGAGCAGCAAGCGACTGTGCACCTCGGCATCGGCGCCGATCGGCAGGCCGGCGGCGACCCGGCCGAGCACCGGGATCTCCAGCCACTCGGGGCGCGGCGGCTGGTTGAGCAGGCGGATGCCTCGGGCCTGATGGGGGTTGACCTCGATGAAGCCGGCCTCGGTCAGGGCCACGACATGCTTGCGCGCCACGCTGCGCGAGGCGAAGCCGAAGGCCTCGCTGATTTCAGCGAGGCTCGGGGGCTGGCCATGTTCGGCGATGCGCTCGCGGATAAAGGTCAGGATGGCACTGCGGCGGGGAGATAAAGTAGTCATGGAGTACATTTGTACTCCTCCCGGGTTTTCCTGACAAGAACCGCCAGTCAGCCCAGGCCACGGCTCGCCAGGAACGCGCTGATGTAATCGATGAACGCCAGCACCTTGGCCGTGGCCCGCCGGTGGCTGGGGTAGACCGCGAGGATGTGCGGCCCGAAGCAGTCCGGGTCGATGGCGTAGTCGGCCATCACCCGCACCAGGCGGCCGTCGGCCAGGTAAGGCGCGGCGCTCCACAACGGGGTGTGCAACAGCCCGCGCCCGGCCAGGGCATTGGCCAGCAACAGGTCGTAATTGTCGCTGCGCAGCCGCGGCGCCCGGGGTTGCAGCAGGCTCAGGCGCTGCCCGTCCCGTTCGACCCACCAGAACTCGCGGCTGAGCAAGGGATGGCGATAGAGCAGCCATTCGTGTTCATCCAGGGTCTGCGGCGTCACCGCCACGCCCTTGCGCGCCAGGTAGGCCGGGCTGGCGCACAAGGCCAGGCAATTGCTGCCGACCACCCGCGCAATCAGCCCCGGCAGGTCGTCATGGCCTTCGCGCAGGGCCAGGTCGTAGCCGCTTTCCAGCAGGTTGACGAACTCGTCGCACAGGTCCACCTGCAGGTCGATCTGCGGATACTGCTCGAGGAAACCGCCACACACCTGGTCGAGAAAGGCCTGCCCATAGGCCAGCGGCGCGGTGATCTTCAGGTTGCCGCGCAGGCCATGCTGCAACTGCTCGATTTCCTCGCCGGCCTCCTCCAGCCGCTGCAGGACCTGGCGCGCGGTTTCCAGGTAGAGCCGCCCCACTTCCGTCAGCAGGATCCGTCGGGTGCTGCGCTCGAACAGACGCGCGCCCAGCTCGACTTCCAGGTGATTGACCGCCTTGGTCAGGGCCGAGGGGGTCTTGCCCAATTGCTCGGCGGCGCGGCTGAAACTGCCCAGCTGCGCGGTGACCACGAACATCTTTAATGCACCCAACTTGTCCATGCTTTTTCCATTCAGGCAAAAACGTTTTTCGTCAGCGAGGCGTTCTGTCGGCTCTGGCAAGCCACTAATCTGGCCATCAGACGCAATAACAAGGAAATACTCAATGAAAAGGTTCATCCCGAATCTGCTGACGATTGCAGTGAGTTTTGCCTCAATGGAAGCCATGGCCGCCACCGACCTGGTGCTGTTCAACGGCCAGGTGTTCACCGCCGATCGCGCCCAGCCCAAGGTCCAGGCCCTGGCGGTGGCCGACGGCAAGGTGCTGCAAGTGGGCAGCGACGCGCAGATCAAGGCCCTGATCGAAACCGGCACCCGGGTCATCGACCTGGGCGGCAAGACCCTGATGCCCGGCCTGATCGACAGCCATTCCCACGCGATCTTCGGCGGCCTGGAAATGACCTCGGCCAATATGCAGGACAAGGTGGTCAGCCTCGACCAGCTGGAGCGAAAACTGCGCGCCTGGCGCGACGACGGCAAGGCCCGGCACGGCGACGTCCTCAGCATCGCCGGCATGAGCTCGGCCTACTGGGCCCAGGCCGAAGCCCTGGGCCAGCGCTTCAACGCCGGCGAGTGGGCCAGGGTGCCCGTGGTGTTCACCGGCAGCGATCACCATACCGCCTGGGCCAATGACGCAATGCTGGAGCGCGCCGGCATCGACGCCGCCCTGCTCAAGACCCTGCCCCAGGCCGAGCGCGACACCATAGGCCAGCTCGCCGACGGCCGCCCCAATGGCTTCCTGGTGGACGCCGGCTGGGACCGGGTCGCGGCGAAAATGCCGGTGCCCAGCAGCGCCGCCCTGCTCAACGCGGCGCAATCGGCGGTGCGCTACAACAACAGCCTGGGCATCACCGCCTGGATGGACCCGGCGGCCAACGCCGCCCCCGGCGAAGCGGTGTTCGCCCTCAAGCCCACGGCCCAGACCGTCGGCGTGCTGCCGGCCTACAAGGCGCTCGCCGAGAGCGGCGGCATGAGCGCCCATGTCGCCGCGCTGCTGGTGGCCAACCCGAAAAGCCGCCCTGCCGACCTCGACGTGCTGGAGCAGGTGCGCCAGCAATTCCAGGGCATCCCCAACCTGACCCTGCCCGGCGTCAAGATTTTCGCCGACGGGGTGATCGAGTACCCGGCCCAGAGCGCGGCGATGATCGATCCCTACAGCAACTCGCACAAACAGGGCGAACTGCTGATCGATCCCGAGCATTTCGGCGAACTGGTCAGCGCCATCGACCAGCGCGGCTGGCGGGTGCACATCCACGCCATCGGCGACCGCGCGGTGCGCGAATCCCTCAATGGCATCGCCCAGGCGCGCCAGGACCGCCAGAGCGGCATCGCCCACTCCATCACCCACCTGCAGATGGTCAACCCGAAGGAGTTCACCCGCTTCAAGCCGCTGGGGGTCATCGCCTCGATGCAACTGCTGTGGGCCTCGGCGGACGACTACACCCTGGACATGATCAAGCCGTATGTCAGCGCCCTGGCCTTCCGTTACCAGTACCCGGCGCACTCGCTGCTCAAGCAGGGCGCGACCCTCGCCGGGGCCAGCGACTGGCCGGTGTCCTCGCCCAACCCGTGGAACGCCATCGCCCAGGCCATCACCCGCACGGGGCCGCTGGGGGTGCTCAACGCCGACGAGCGCCTGGACCGAGAGACCATGTTCTACGCCTACACCCTCAACGCCGCCCGCGCCATCGGCCTGGAGCAACGGATCGGCTCGCTGAGCGCCGGCAAACAGGCCGACTTCATCGTGCTGGACCGCGACGTGTTCCGTGTCGACGAAAAGGCCCTGCATGAAACCCAGGTGCTGCAGACCTGGTTCGCCGGCCGCGAAGTCTACGCCCGGCCTCTCTAGCCCGATCCCTCCAGATCGATCCCTCTAGAAAAACAGCTCCACTGCCCGCCCCCACGTCCTTGCGCACGTGGGGCCGGCGCAGCCTTGCCTGAAACCTGCCCATAACAATCACAACAACACGGGACGCCCACATGAAGACCCTCAGCCTGTTCGCCATCGGCGCCTTGAGCCTGTTGCCCCTGGGCAGCCAGGCCCTGCCCTTGAACGATGACTTTGCCGTGGAACTGGAACTGACCCTGGCCAGCGACTACCGCACCCGCGGCATTTCCCAGACCCAGAACGACCCCGCCGCACAGGCCGCCGCGACCCTGCTGCACAGCAGCGGCCTGTACCTGGGCGCGTGGACCTCCAACGTCGATTTCGGCGGCGGCCTGAAGACCCGCCAGGAAGTCGACTACTACGCCGGCTGGCTGTGGCAGGCCAGCGACGCGATCAGCCTCGACCTGGGCTACCTCAAGTACAGCTACCCCAGGGAAGGGCAATTCAACCAGAGCGAGGTCTACGGGATTTTCAGTGCCTATGGGGTCAGCCTGGCCGCCTATTACTCCAGCGACGCCGCGGGCATCGACAGCCAGCAAAACACCCTGTATCGCTACGTGGGCTACGAGACCGAGCTGCCCCTGGGCCTGGGGCTGAAGCTGCGTTACGGCGAGATGGACTTCAAGGACCCACGGTTGATCTCGGCCTCGGGCCAGGGCGAGGATGCCTACCACGAATGGGAGGCCAGATTGACCCGCGAGGTGGCAGGCGTGGTGCTGGGCCTGAGCTATATCGATACCGACCTGTCGAAAAGCCAGTGCACCAGCAACTACGGGTTCAGCGACCTGTGTGGCGCGACCTGGGTCGCCAGTGCCAGGAAGACTTTCTGAATCCGGCGGGCGCGGTTCGACGTGATTCGGGATAACGGCCCGCGCCCTTTCGACATTTTTTTGACCAATGACCCTCTACAGTCAGCAGTACCACTGCTGGTGCCTGTATCTCTACCCGGAGGAACGAACTGAAATGGTCTTGGGCAAAGGACTGCGATTCGCGTCAATCACATCGACCCGCCTGGTACTGCTGTTTTCCCTGGCCCTGGTGGCGCTCTACAACTTTGCCACCTGGCGCGCGCTGGGCCACCTGATCAGCCTGCAGGGCCTGCACAAGCTGGCATTCTTCGCCTCCTTCGGGCTGTTCCTGTGGGCCGCCATCACCCTGCTGCTGACCCTGGTGTCCTTCCGCTGGACCCTGAAACCGGCACTGAGCCTGGTGGCCCTGACCTCGGCCGCCGCCGCGTATTTCATGAACCAGTACGGCATCACCATCGACACGGTGATGGTGCAGAACGTGTTCGAGACCAACCCGGGCGAAGCCGCCGCGCTGTTCAACCTCAAGCTGCTGGGCTATCTGCTGGTGCTGGGCGCGTTGCCGGTGGTGCTGATCTGGCGCACCCCGGTGCGCTACCGGCCGTTCTTTCGCGGCCTGCTGAACAAGCTATTGGTGATTGCCGCCTGCGTGCTGGTGATCGCGGTCTCGGTCGGCACCTTTTATTCCACCTACGCGCCGATCTTTCGCGAAGAAGACAAGCTGACCCACTTCCTCAACCCGACCAACTACCTCTACGCCCTCGGCAAATACGCCAAGCAGAGCCTGGGGATCAAGCAACACCTGGTGATCCAGCCAATCGGCCAGGACGCGGCGATGAGCGCCCAGGCCAGCGCCCGGGAGAAGAAGTCGCTGATGATCCTGGTGGTCGGCGAAACCGCCCGCGCCGACCACTTCTCCCTCAACGGCTACGCCCGCGACACCAACCCGGAGCTGGCCAGGCTGGACATCCTCAACTTCACCCAGGTGCATTCCTGCGGCACCTCGACCGCGGTCTCGGTGCCGTGCATGTTCTCGATGTTTCCCCGCGAGGACTACAGCGACAAGAAGGGCAAGACCTACGAAGGCCTGCTGGATGTGCTGCAACGGGCCGGCGTGCAGGTGCTGTGGCTGGACAACAACAGCGACTGCAAGGGCACCTGCCTGCGGGTGCCGAACCGCGACATTCCCAAGACCCAGCCGAGCCCCTTCTGCGATGGCAAGAACTGCCTGGACGAGGCCCTGCTGGTGGACCTGCAGCAGTACATCGATGGCCTCGGCGACAACGCGATCATCGTCCTGCACGCCGACGGCAGCCATGGCCCGGAGTACTACGACCGCTATCCGAAGAACCTGGAGCGCTTCACCCCGATCTGCCACACCAACCAGCTGGGCAGTTGCAGCAGCGAGGAACTGGTGAACGTCTATGACAACACCATCCTCTACACCGACCACTTCCTGGCCCGGGTCATCGAGCTGCTCAAGCACAACCAGGAACGCTTCGACACCTCGATGCTGTACGTCTCCGACCATGGCGAGTCCCTCGGCGAAAACGGCCTGTACCTGCACGCCGCGCCCTACGCCCTGGCGCCGCAGGCGCAGACCCATGTGCCGATGCTGATGTGGTTCGGCCAGCAGGCCCTGGCCGACCTGGGCATCCAGCGCGACTGCCTGCAAGGCAAGCGCGGCGAGCCGGACCTGAGCCACGACAACCTGTTCCACTCGGTGCTCGGGCTGTTCGAGGTCAAGACCAGCCTGTACCAGCCGCGGCTGGACATCTTCCATTCCTGCCGGCCGAACATGACCGCGGCGCACTAGCGCCGCCGGATACAACCTCGCTTCTGTAGGAGCGAACGGGCGGCGATCCGACTTGCCCGCGATGGGAACGACGCGGTTTGCCTGGCACATCGCGTCATCGTTCATCGCACGCAAGCTGTGCTCCTACAGAAGAAGATCGCGCACGATCCGTAGGAGCGAGGCTTGCCCGCGAAGGCCGCGACGCGGAATTTCTGATCCACCGCGTCATCGTTCATCGCACGCAAGCTGTGCTCCTACAGAAGAAG
>NZ_JAQZAB010000112.1:0-1295 GCF_028640915.1 Pseudomonas sp. B3G-3
TGGGGCCTGGTCTCCGCCTTCGAGCAGGGCGCCACCGGCTTTCGACGCACCCGCTACCGCGCCGTGGTCGAGCCACGCCTGGCCCGCCTTGGCCTGTCCTCGGACTGGCGCATCTTCCAGCAGCAGAGCGTCCCGCAGGTGCTCGCAGCGCTGCTGGCCGAGCACCACATCGAGCACTACGAGCAGCGCCTGACCGAAGAGCACCTGCCGCGTGAGTACTGCGTTCAGGCCGGTGACACCGACCTGGATTTCGTACTGCGTCTGGCCGCCGAAGAAGGGCTGTTTCACCGCTTCGTTCACGATGCCTCCGGTGTGCAGCTTGTCCACGGCGACCGCCTGTACATCCACGGCGCCATCGACGGCGGACCGGTGCGCTACAACGCCACGCCCGGCGGTGACCAGCCCGAGCCGGCCCTGCGTCGCTTCACTTACACCGAGCAGGTCCGCACCGCCCGCCAGACCCAGCGCGACTACACCTTCACCCACCCGCGCTACCGCCAGGAGCACTCACCCCAGGGCGAGAACATCAAACACCAGGACCTGGGCTACGAGCGCTACGACTACCCGGGACGCTACAAGCAGGACGCCGCCGGCGTCCCCTTCACCCGCGACCGTCTGCGCGGCCTGCGCCGCGATGCACGCATCGCCGTGGTCGAAGGCGATGACCCGCGCCTGGTGCCTGGGGTGGCCTTTGACCTCATCGGCCACCCGCGCGAGGACTGGAACCACGGTTGGCGCCCGGTCCACATCCGCCACACCGGCATCCAGCACACCAGCCAGGCCGAAGAGAGTGCCGACGCCCAGCGTGGCACCCACTACAGCTACGTCGCCGAGATCGTGCCTGATCGGGTGGAGTGGCGCCCCGCTCCGCTGCCGCGTCCGCTCATCCCCGGCCCGCAGGTGGCCACCGTGGTGGGCCCAGAGGGCGAAGAGTTCCACGTCGACGAGCACGGCCGGGTGAAGGTGCAGTTCCCCTGGGACCGCCAGGGCAAGCACGACGAGCACAGCTCGTGCTGGATACGCACCGCCCACGCCTGGGCGGGCACGCGCTGGGGGCATATCGCGCTGCCGCGCATCGGCCAGGAGGTCGTCGTCGACTTCCTGGACGGCGATCCGGACCAGCCGGTGATCACCAATCGGCTCTACCGGGTCACCAACCCCACGCCCTACAAGTTGCCCGATCACCAGGTGCTCTCGAGCGTCAAGAGCAAGGAGCACAAGGGCCACCGCGCCAGCGAACTGCGGATCGACGACACGACGAAGGAGATCAGCGCGGCGTTGATGAACGACCATGG
>NZ_JAQZAB010000112.1:1345-5208 GCF_028640915.1 Pseudomonas sp. B3G-3
GAGGCGCAGGCCGAGGCCAACGGCGGGCAGTTGGACCGGCGGGACGTCATCGCGGCGCTGGAGGCGGCGCTGCAGCTGGCCCGCACGCTGGGCGACTATGCCGGCGAGCACCAGGGGCTGGCCCACGATGCCAAACCGCGGCAAACGCTGACCGAGGCGGTTCGCGACATGGGCCACGGTGCCAACGACCAGGCCGGCGGTACAGGTGAGGGCGCTGAAGCGGCGCTCGCCTTATCGGCGCCGGGCGGGATCGCGGCGGGCACGCCCCGCTCCATCGCCCTGGGCGCGGGCGAGCACCTGGATGTGGCCGCGCACGGCAACGTGCAACTGAGCTCGGGCGAGAACACCGTGATCAACGCCGCCAACGGCCTGGGTACCTTTGCGCAGCGTGGTGACATGCGACACATCGCCCACCAGGGGGAACTGCTGCTACAAGCCCAGCAGAACAATATCCAAATCGATGCAGACCAGAGCCTGGAGATCACCGCGACCGAAGATCACATCCTGATCGCGGCCAAAGAACATCTTACGTTGTTGTGCGATGGCGCCTACATCCAGCTGAAAGGCGGCAACATTGAGATGGGCATGCCCGGCGGTTTTTCCGCCCAATTTTCCGATCGCCAGTTCATCGGCCCAGGTCAGCGGCAGCCCACACTCCCTGTTTTCGAGGCAGCCACAGTTAACCCGTTGCGTCGGACGATGCAGTTCTCACTGGCCACCCTACCTGGCTTCCCGCCCCAATACGCAGGAGAGCCCTTCACACTATTTGCCGATGGGTCACCTATCGAGGAAGGCGTGCTTGATGAGACGGGTGGATTGCGCTGGGAGCATCAGGAAGGCGTCGAGAAGTATGCCGTTGAGTTGACCACGGGACAGCGTTTCGAAATTGATGCCAAGAGCAAGTTCGCAGGGGACAAGGAAACGCGCGAGATGCAGAAGCTCTCCAATCGAGGCTTCCGGAGTCATGACCACGCGGGGGATATGGCGGCCACTGAGAACGCCGTTGGCGATGCTTTCCGTCAGCTGTTTGCCCGTTACAGAAGCCGTTAAGAGAGAGCGACCAGATGGAATTGATCTCCACCACTGACACCTTTACCGTTTCACTGGAAAACCAGCGCTCGGTAATTTTGAGTTTCCCCTGGTTCGTCAGTCAGGCGAAGTACCCGCCGCGACCGGCTAATCGCATCGAGCCGCTGATCAATGGCGATAGGGCATTTAGGGCGGTGTACAACGCAATTGATAAGGCTCAACACAGTGTTGAGATCATCAGTTGGGGCTTCGATCCGAGCATGCGAATGACTCGCCCCAACGGCGAACGCCTCGGCGATCTATTGCGCCGCAGAGCCTATGGCTGGGACGGAAGGCCCCCGATCGAAATTCGTATCCTCATCTGGAAGAACGTGCTGGCCAATTTTGCCGAAAACAATATCCCCGGCGATGGTCTGGCGGGCAGCGGCGGGACGGCTGTTGGTTCAGGTATGGGCTCTACCGCACCCTCTAGTGAAGGGGGTACCAGTAAAGATGGATACAACGAGTACGGCCACAACGTTCTTAATAGCGCGGGAGTCAAGAATGACGACCCTGAGGCTGCAGCCTACAACCGCGACTGGTACAAAAATCGCCCGGACCGGCTGACATTCCGCACCCGTGACTTTAGTCTGTGGGATCGCACAAACATTGTGCTGCACCAAGCCGTACAAAGTGGCACCGCAGGGCCGAGCCAAACGATCGGTATGTCGCTCTTCGCATCCCACCACCAGAAGACCGTTCTGGTGGACTATGAGCACCCTGAAATCGCCACGGGCTTTGTCATGGGCCATAACTTATTGCGCGACTACTGGGACACTGACGCTCACGAATTCTATTCCCCAGAACGCTTGAATTTCCAGCCGTGGCAGGACCTATCGTGCCAGGTTTGGGGACCGGTATTGCACGATCTCAATGAGAACTTCGTTGAGGCCTGGCGCAAGTCCGAGAGCTGGTTTTCGTCCTCCAAAGCTTGGCGTGAGGCAAGGCGAGCCCTCAAGAGCGAAGACTTCATCACGCCTGAGCTAGAGGAAAACGGTGAGATGGCGCAAATCCTCCGCACTCAATCCCAAGAGGATGACCGCTCTATCCTCGATGCCTATCGACTGGCGATCGGCAACGCACGCTTCTACATGTACTTTGAGAACCAGTACTTCCGCTACAAGGCATTTGCCGAACTCCTGAGGCAGGTTCGCCGCAAGCTAAAAGGCCGTGGTTGGCCGTCAGACTTCTACATATTTGTGGTCACTAACATTCCGGAGGGCACCGGTCGAACCAACACCTATGAAATGCTCGATGCGTTGGGGCACGGCAGTCGGATGCCGAAATATCACCGCGATACAGAAAAAAAGCCCGACCCGGACGCCGAACTGCGCAAGATCGACCTAGATGGGGTGAACATCCATGTTTGCACATTGCAGGTGAGAGGTGATGTTGTAGGAAAGTCCATGTGCGAGGTTAAGTACAACCCAATTTATGTTCATTCAAAACTTATGTTGGTCGATGACGTGTTCTTTACTCTCGGCTCGGCAAATATCAATGCGCGCAGCATGGAGGGTGATAGCGAACTGAATATTTCATGCCCCTCTCCTGAATTGACCAAGCAGTGGCGAGAAAAACTGTGGGAAATTCATACGGGAAGTAGCCCAGAAATCGAGCTTCGTGACGAGTATCGTCGCTGGGGAGATGATATGGAAAGCAATGATATCTTCGCGAAGAAAGGTAAGGCGCTTTCTTCTTCGCTCCTTAGTTTTCATGATCCAAACAATAAATCATGGGGGGCGCCGGATTGAAAGCAAGCATCTATATCTTGGGGGCGCTACTAATCTTAATTTTTTCGGGCACCAAGGCAAACCCTCTGGGAGAAAGTCACATGGATCGCGATCCCCACCTTTGGAAAACGCTCCAATTCACTTGTTCCAAAGAGCAAAATCCCCCGCTTGATCCAGACGCGGACAAGCTGTATCAGAAAGCTCGCATTTTCGAGGAGAAAAACAACGAAGCCAATGACCGCGAAATGGTTGATCTTTACCGAGAAGCCGCGGAACGCGGGCACTATAAGGCCATGCTCAATCTTGCTGGCCTCTATGTGCGTGGAATTGGCGTTGTCAAAGACGAAGGAAAGGCGGTCGATCTTGTTGAGCAAGCGATGAAACTCAACTCTCCCCATGCGTTTTATCTCATGGGCGTCATGTTGCAACAAGGGATTGGTGTCAAGCGAGACGATCGCGCTGCCATGAGCTTCTTCCGACGTTCCGCAGATTTGGGAAATCGCTATGGGCAGCACGCAACAGGAGAGGCAATCCGTGATGCATTTATTCGACAGGGGGAATCGGAAAAAAATCGAGGATTTTCTATTGCCGTGCAAATGCTGGAGTGCGCGCTGGGGCAGGATTTGGCTGCAGCCGGCCATACGCTGGGTATGCATTTCTTACTCGTTGAGGAAGACCCTTTTCGGGCTTTAGAGTATTTCCAAAAAGCAGCCTCTCTTGGGAGTGATAAGAGTCTTTACAAGCTTTATAGGACTTTCAAAAATGGGGAGTTTGGAGTCTCGAAAGATATCCAGAGAGCTGCTTGTTACAAAAACCTCGACAAGCAACTGCAGACCGATCCAAAGAAACGCTTCCCTGACATTGATCGCCAGTGCCCTTTGCCTCCATCACCAGCCCCTACTAGTACTAGCGGCCAACCTTCGCCGCGCGTCGGCCTCTGGCATCAGGTAGGAAATCCCACCGTGATGTTCCGCGCAGCTGCGGGCGATAGTTTGCCGCTGGCAAATGGCGCACCCGTTCAGTGGGAGTGGGAGGCGTCGCCCTTTGAGGGTTCCCGCCTTGTGT
>NZ_JAQZAB010000113.1:0-31011 GCF_028640915.1 Pseudomonas sp. B3G-3
GGCAGCGGCTACAAGACCGCGCATGGCTCTGGTCTCTACGTGTAGCCGCTGTCGAGCGTTAGCGAGGCTGCGATCGAGGTGGGCGGCATTCCGACGCAGTCCTCGCAAAACCTATGCGCGAGATTTACCTGAAATAACGCGTTGCCTGATTGGCATTGCGATGCAGTCCCCGCAAGGCCTGCACACCAGGTTTGCCTGGAACCTTGAACCCTTCCCCCTCGCCTGCCCTCGCCGGCGAAGGTGTCCCAGGCGCGGGCAACAGCCGAGGGTCTCTTCGCTGGCGAGCCAGGCGCCTGCCGTCGAGGGGTGTTGCGCCTCAAGGCTGGGTCAGCTGTCGATACAACTGCGGCAAACGCAGCGGCAGTTGCTCGGGCTGGCGGATCAGGGTGTAGCCATTGGCGCCGAACATGTACGACAGGTAAGCCGCTGCTTCGCGGTCGATGGTGATGCAGAACGGCGTCAGCCCCTGGCGGCGCGCTTCCAGCACCGCCTCGCGGGTGTCCTCGACGCCATAGCGGCCTTCGTAGAGGTCGAGGTCGTTGGGCTTGCCATCGGTCAACAACAGCAACAACTTGCGCTGGCGCTTGCAGCCCGCGAGCAGGCGCGTGGCCTGGCGGATCGCCGCGCCCATGCGGGTATAGAACCCCGGCTTGAGCCCCTGGATCCGCCCGCGGGTGTGGTCGTCGTAACGCTGGTCGAAGGCCTTGAGTTCCTGCATGCGCACCTGCTGGCGACGCAGCGAGGAAAATCCGTACAGGGCAAAGTCGTCACCCAGGCCAGCCAGGGTTTCGCCGAACAGCAGCAAGCTGTCGCGGATCACCTCGATCACCCGGTGCTCGTCGTTGAGGTGGGCGTCGGTGGACATCGAGACATCGGCCAGCAGCAGGCACGCCAGGTCACGCCGGGTCTGGCGCTGCTCCATGAACAGGCCGCGCTCGGCGCAGGCGCCATGGGCGCGCTCGACGTGAAAATCCAGCCAGGCCTGCATGTCCAGCTCCGACCCCTGGGGCTGCTGGCGCAACCACTGGCGGTCGTTGCGCAGCTGCTGGAACTGCCGTCGCAACAGCTGCGCCGACGGCTTCAGGCGCGACGGCAGCGGCTGCGCCTGGCAATCGCGCGGCACCAGCATCTGCAGGTTGACGAAAGCTTCCTGCAGCCGCCCCTTGCGATAGTCCCATTCCGGCAAGTGGATGCCCTCGCCCAGGGGAATGTCATCGACATCCGCCGGCGGCAGGTCGAGGTGCAGCTTGAGGCCACCGCCCTTGCGCAGGCGGGTGCGCGACAGGGTCAGCTCATCCAGGTCGGCGGCGACCCGGGCGGCGTCCGGGTCTTCGCTGTCGTCGGCCCAGCGGTCGAGGTCCACATGCTCGGTCCAGCTGAACAGGTTCTCCAGGCGCACGATCAGCAGGCCGCCGTCGCGACTGCTGTCCTCGACCCGGCTGGCGCGCTTGCGTCCGCCGGCCTGCTCGCCGGCCGTGGTCGCCAGGTCCTCCGGCGAGTTCTCAAGATCGGCGGCCAGCGGGCTGGCCAGGTGCAGCGGTGGGTACAGCCACAACGGCACGGGCCAGGCCGCGCGTTCGCTGCGGGGAAACTCGGCGACACTTCCGGGCTCGCGCAGGGCCTGGCACAAGGCCCGCTCCAGCGCGGCCTCGGGGCGGCTCAGCGAGGCCGGATCGGGGCGCAGTTGCAGATGGGCCTCGACCAGCCGCCGGTAGCGATCCCGCAACGCCGGGTAGCGTTGCAACAGGCGCCGGGTCCAGCGCTGGTTGTCCCGGCCCCAATGGCGCATCGGCCCGGACTGCGCCGCCAGCAGGGCCAGCCAGCGATACAGCTCCTCGTTCAACGCCGCCTCGGGAAACACCGCGAGGCTGGCCGGCAGGCGCAGGTTGTCGGCGTCGCACCAGGCCAGGGGCAGTTGCCGGCAAGTGCCGGCGATCTGCTGCAACAGGCTGCGGCGCAACAGCAGGTCGCGCTCGCTGGCCGCCTCGACGCCGCGACCGTCCCCGCCCATGGCCCGCAACAACAGAGCCAGGGCCCGTTGGCGCGGCGCCAGCTCAACCCGCGCCTCGGGAAAATCCACGCTGGCGCGGCGGGTGATAAAGCGGTGCCAGACACTGCCGACCCACTCTTCCAGTTCCAGGGTGAAGGCCATGGAACCTCCTTTTTTCCAGTACAGAAAAACGGTCCGCTACGTCAGCCGGACCGACCTTTTCCAGCGCTATCCAATCTTCGTAGCCGCTGCCGAGCCCGCGAGGCTGCGATCGAGGTGGGCGGCATTCCGACGCAGTCCTCGCAAAGCCTGTGCACGCGGTTTGCCGGAAAGACCGCATGGCCCGGCTTGCGGCCGCTACGCTGCCGATCGCAGCCTCGCTTCGCTCGACAGCGGCTACAGGGATACGTTTCGCCAGCAGCGGTCGTTCATGAGGACACCACCGGGGCCGGTGCGCGCAAGGCGGCGCGGCCGCGCTGGCGGAAGCTCAGCAGGTAGCACAGCAGCCCGGCGAAGAACCCCAGCCCGCTGACCAGGCGCGCCCAGAACAGCCCGCTCAAATGCTCCACCGTGGCCATGAACGGCATTGCCGTGCCGTCCTCGGCCCAGCGTTGCAGCAGCACCTGGACCACGCCGGCGGCAGTGAGCAACAGGGTGATCATCACCATCGACAGGGTCATCAGCCAGAAACCCCAGACCTCCAGGGTCTGCGAGCGTTCGTCCGCCGCCTCGCCGAGGCCGCGCAGGCGCGGCATGGCGTAACTGATCAGGGTCATGACGAT
Source organism: Pseudomonas sp. B3G-3 (assembly GCF_028640915.1). Taxonomy (NCBI): domain Bacteria; kingdom Pseudomonadati; phylum Pseudomonadota; class Gammaproteobacteria; order Pseudomonadales; family Pseudomonadaceae; genus Pseudomonas; species Pseudomonas sp. B3G-3. The sequence goes on from NZ_JAQZAB010000113.1 coordinate 2,773, forward strand.
CATCGCGTAGGCGCCGTAGAACGCCAGGTGGCCGTGGGCCGCGGTCAGTTGCGTGCCGTGGGTGTAGTAGTTGACCGGCGCCAGGGTATGCAGGAACCCCCAGACCCCGGCGCCGAAGAACGCGGTCACCGTGGTGCCCTTGGCCCACAGCGTGGCGGCGCGGTTCGGGTGCTGGCGGCGGCGGTTCTTCACCATGCTGAAGGCGAAGATCACCATGGCCAGGAACGGCAGCGGCTCCAGGGCCGAGAAGATCGAGCCGACCCACAGCCAGACTTCGGGCGCGCCGATCCAGAAGAAGTGGTGACCGGTGCCGATGATCCCGCTGATCAGCGCCATGGCGATGATCACGTAGAGCCATTTCTCCACCACTTCGCGGTCCACGCCGGTGATCTTGATCAGCACGAAGGCCAGCATCGCGCCCATGATCAGCTCCCACACGCCTTCCACCCACAGGTGCACCACCCACCACCAGTAGAACTTGTCGCGGGCCAGGTTGGCCGGGTTGTAGAAGGAGAACAGGAAGAACACCGCGAGGCCGATCAGCCCGGTCATCATCACCATGCTGACGGTGGTCTTGCGGCCCTTGAGCAGGGTCATGCCGATGTTGTAGAGAAAGCCCAGGCACACCACCACGATGCCCATCTTGGTGATGGTCGGCTGCTCGAGGAACTCGCGGCCCATGGTCGGCAGCAGCTCGTTGTGGGTCAGCCGCGCCAGGCCCGCGTAGGGCACCAGCAGGTAGCCGAGGATGGTCAGCACGCCGGCGGCGGCGAACACCCAGAACAGCAGCAGCGCCAGTTTCGGGCTGTGCAGTTCACGGTCGGCCTCTTCCGGGATCAGGTAGTAGGCCGCCCCCATGAAGCCGAACAGCAGCCAGACGATCAGCAAGTTGGTGTGGACCATCCGCGCCACGTTGAAGGGAATGATCGGGAACAGGAAATCGCCGATCACGTATTGCAGGCCCATGATCAAACCGAACAGCACCTGGCCGAGGAACAGCATCAGGGCAAACACGAAGTAGGGTTTGGCCACGGCTTGCGAGGCGAATTTCAGGTGTGGATTGGCAAGACGCATCGTTCAGCCCTCCTTGTTTGGCGGCCAGCCATTGGTATTGATCTTCGAGCTCCACTTGAGGAATTCGGCGATGTCGTCGACCTCCTGCTGGCTCAGGTTGAATTGCGGCATGGCCCGGCGTCCGGGCACGCCCAGGGGCTGCATCTTCATCCACGCCTGCAGGAAAGGCTTGAAGCCCTCCTCGCCGCCGCGGCGCTGGAACACGTTGCCCAGCTCCGGCGCGAAGTAGGCGCCCTCGCCCAGCAGCGTGTGGCAGCCGATGCAGTTGTTCTGCTCCCAGACCGTCTTGCCGCGCACCACCGCCGCGCTCAACAGCGCGTCGTTGCTGCGTACGGGAAAGGTCTGCTCCGTGTGATAGGTCAAGGCCAGGAAGATCAGGAAGAAGAACACGCTTCCCCCGAAATAGATGTTCCTGGCCATGCCTTTGGTGAAGGTTTCCGACATGCTCGCTTCCTCTTGGCTTGGCCCGGCCATTCTAGGAAGCGCGGGGGGCAAACCCGCTTGATGGCAATCAAGAAACGCCGATGGTTTTACTCGGGTATTTACAGGCTGAGGATCAGGCCCAGCAGCAAGGCCAGCGCCAACGGCCAGCCGAGCAGCAGCCAGCGCCACAGGCGCGGCCCGTGGCGCAGTTCCATGAAGCCGTCGGCGATCAGCCAGGCCTTGGCCACCGCCAGCAGCAGGATCAGCACCACCACCCCGCGCGGCGCGCCCTGCCCCAGCCAGCTGCCCAGCCATACCGTGCCGACGCTGAGACCGGCCAGGGCGACCCAACAGCTCAGCAAGAACCTGCCAGCGGACATGCGCACCTCGTCAACCCAGGACGTAGACCAGCGGGAACAGCAGCACCCAGACCAGATCGACCATGTGCCAATAGAGCACCCCGGATTCGAAACCCGAAGGGTTGTCGGCGCCATACCGGCCGCGCAGGCAGCGCTGCGCCAGCCAGGCGAAAATCAGCATGCCCAGCAGCACATGGAGGAAATGAAAACCGGTGAGGATCCAGTACAGGGTGAAGAAGGTGTCGTGCTCAAGCCCGAGTCCCAGGCCCAGCAGATGCCGGTACTCGCCGAGCTTGAGCAGCAGGTAGACCGTGGCCACCAGCAAGGCCGCCAGCAGCAACGCCGCGCCCTGGCGTGGCCGCGCCCGGCGCACCCGTTCCTGGGCCAGCGCCGCCAGCAGCCCGGCGCTGAGCAGGCTCAGGGTCATGGCCAGGCCGGTGGAACTGTCGAGCAGTTGGCGGCTTTCGGCGAACAGCTGCGGCTTGAGCTGCTGGGTCACCGCGAACGCAAGAATCAGGATGGCGAACACCGACAGCTCGGCGAGGATGAAAAACCACATCGCCAGATCCCCCGGCAGATGACGCCGAGGGGCCTCGGTGGTTGCAGCAGCGGCTTCAGCCGAAGTGCACATCGACCACGTCCATCAGCGCCGCCACCGTGACAGGGTCGTCGCTCAGGGGCTCGGCCAGGCACGCCAGGCAGGCTTCGCGCGGCGGCATGCCGGCGCCGATCATGCGCGCGGTGAAAATCAGCAGCCGGGTGGACGCCACCTCCTCCAGGTCATGTTGTTCCAGGCGGCGCAGGGCCTGGCCCAGCCCGACGATCTGCCGCGCCAGGGCCGCATCCACCTGCGCCTCGCGTTGGACGATGCGTTCCTCTTCGGCCGGCGGTGGATAGTCGAAGCGCATCGCCACGAAGCGCTGGCGGGTGCTGGGCTTCATGCCCTTGAGCAGGTTCTGGTAACCGGGGTTGTAGGACACCACCAGCATGAAGGACGGCGGCGCCCGCAGCACTTCGCCGGTGCGCTCCAGGAACAGCTCGCGACGGCCGTCGGCCAGGGGGTGCAGGACCACCACCGTGTCCTGCCGCGCCTCGACCACTTCGTCGAGGTAACAGATGCCGCCTTCGCGCACCGCCCGGGTCAGCGGCCCGTCCTGCCACCAGGTGCCCTGGGCGCCGATCAGATGGCGGCCGATCAGGTCGGCGGCGCTGAGGTCGTCGTGGCAGGCCACGGTGTGCAGCGGCAGGTCCAGGCGGTGCGCCATGTGCTGGACAAACCGGGTCTTGCCGCAGCCCGTGGGGCCTTTGATCAGCACCGGCATGCCGTGCCGCCAGGCCTGTTCGAACAGCGCCTGTTCATTGTTCAAGGGTTGATAGAAGGGTTCGCAAGCCGTTCCGAGATCCATGGGCTACCTGATTCACAGCGGGGTTCGGCGACCACGCTAAGGCGCCAGGCAAGGGCGCGGCAAGCGCACCGGCGGGCAAACTTGATCGCCGTCAAGCGCGCCGCGCCTGGCTGCAATCAAGGGGCTAAATCAAAGCCCGGAATCAGGCTCCACGCACGCGCAACCGCAGGCCTGCCCCGGGCTGTTCAAATCCTCCTGGAACAGCTGGCAGATGCTGTCCACCTCCAGCCGGCCGGCGGGCAGGATGCTGATAAAGCGCTCCGAGACTTCCACCAGGCCGTTCCAGCTCAGCTGTTGCAGGCGCAGCCAGGCGGACGCGAAGTACTGGCGGAAGATCAGCCCGTAGCGGCTTTCGATGGCCAGGATATCCAGCTCCAGGTCACACGCCAGGCGCTCCATGACCAGCTGCCGGACCTGGTCGCCGGCCTCGCAACGCCAGCCGCGACAGGTCGCCAGTTGGCCCAGGTCCAGCTGTTGCAGATAGTCGCCGAGCACTTCGCTGTTCTGCGTGTACAGCTCGTCGAACTGGCTGATGGCCCCCAGGCCGAAGCCCACATGGTCGCAATAACCGTGGCAGGTAAAACCCTGGCAGTTGCGGCGCAGCCGGCCGCGCTCCTGGGCCATCATCAGGTCGTCGTCGGGCCGCACGAACTGGCCCAGGCCGATGTACTGGTAACCCGCCGCCAGCAGGTGCTCGAAGCAGATCCGCCGCATCGCCTCCTTGGCCTCCTGGCTGCAGGCCGCTGCGGGGCGGTCCTGGCTCTGGCGCCGGTAGCGCAACGGCGGCTGGGCGTAGTCGAACACCTGCAGGCGGTCGGGCTCCAGCTCGATCAGGGTGCTGAGCTTCAAGGCGAGGCTCGAAGGGGTCTGCCAGGCATGGCCATACCCCAGGTCGACATTCACCGAGCGATAACCGAAGGTCCGCGCCGCATCGATCAGCGAATGAATGGGCGCCGGGTTCTGGTAGCAGGCCACCGACAGCTGGCTGTCGCTACCGATATCCGGCACGCCGATGCTGACCTGATTGAACCCCTGGTCACGCAGCAGGCCCATGGTCGCCCAGTCGGTGTGGTGCAGGTCGACGTCGATGCTGTAGTCGCCGCAATCGTGTTCGAGGAAGTGAAAGCGCTGGCGCAGGTGTGTCATCAAGCGTTGCAGATGCGCTGCGTCCGGGGTACCGCCGCCCAGGTGAAACTGCTCGATGCGCTGCTCCGGCCCCAGGTGGCAGCCCACCAGGTCGATCTCGCGCTCCAGCCGCCGCAGGTAGCTTTCGCCAGCGTCGGCCGATATGCCCGCCAGGCGCGGCGCAAACTGCACGTTGAGGGACAGCGGCCGGCGCTTCTGCCGGCTGTTGCGCAACGCCCGCAGCAGGTCCAGGGAACCGATGCCGCCGTGAAAGCGGCGGGTGTCGGCATGGCAGTTGGGATCGAGCACGCCTTGATCGCGTCGAACGAGCGGCTCGCTGCGGTGCGGCAGTAGATCAGGCATGACAGGGCTCCATGGCTGGCGGTGGAGGGCCAGTGTCCGGCGTTAATGCCCAGGGCTCCTTGACTTGCATCAAGCGTGGGGTCGGCGCCGGCCTACCAGTTCAGGTAGAACATGGCCTTGGCCAGCAGCACGATCAGCAGCATATGGCCGAACAGGCTGTGATGGATAAAGCGCGAATAGCGGGCATTCATGCGCCCGCTCCTGAACAGCAGCATGGCCACCAGGAAATGCCCGAGCACGCTGGCGGCCAGCAGGATCTTCAGCATCAGCAAGGTGCCGAACGATGACGCCAAGGGCGCCGCCAGCACCGGCAGATAACGCACCCAGACCATGCCCAGCCCGGCGCCGAACAGCGCCAGCAGCACCCAGGGCATCAGCTGGCGGGCACGGCCGGCAATGCCCTGTTCGAGCAGCACCATGAGCTTGGCCGGCAGTTGCTTGCGGATGTGTTCCAGGAACAGCACTTCGAAAAACACCGTGCCGATAAACACCAGCGCGGCGAGCAGATGCAGGCTGAGCAGCAGCGGATAGATCATGAGGCCTCCGAATCGGGGTTGCGCGGCCTGGGCCAGCGCCTCAGCCGCCGGTCACCGTGGGAAAGAACGCCACCTCGTCGCCGTCGTCCAGCGCCTCGTCGAGCCCGCACAGGTCCTGGTTGCGGGCACACATCAGGCTCGGCTCGTCCAGCACTCGCCAGATGCCGCAGCGGCTCGCCAGGTGCCGACGCAAATGCTCGAGGCAGGCGAAATCGCCTTCGACCACCTCGCTGGCGCAGCCCAGGGTTTCCCGGTAGCGGGAGAAATACTGCACCTGCAGCTTCATGCCGAGGGCGCCTGGTAATCGCCACTCTTGCCCCCGGACTTGCGCAGCAGCCGTATCGACTCGATATGCATGCCACGGTCCACCGCCTTGCACATGTCGTACAGCGTCAGGGCGGCGACGCTGGCGGCGGTCAGCGCCTCCATCTCGACCCCGGTCTGCCCCGCCAGTTTGCAGCGCGACACGATGCGCACGCGATGCTCGTCCTCGAGGCTCAACTCGACCACCACACTGCTCAGCAGCAACGGATGACAGAGCGGGATCAGCTCGCTGGTGCGCTTGGCCGCCTGGATACCGGCGATGCGCGCCACCGCGAACACATCGCCCTTGGGATGGCCACCGCCGACGATCAACCGCGCGGTCTCGGCACGCATATGCACCCAGGCCTCGGCCACCGCCTCGCGAAAGGTCACGTGTTTGTCGGTGACATCGACCATGCGCGCACGGCCGAGGGAATCGAGGTGGGTCAGTACCGCGTCGTTCATGGACAGGAGCCTTAGTCATGGCAGCGAAAAGCGCGACGGGATCGCCCCGGCCTCGCACACCGTTGGATGGCAACGAGACTACTGCGCCAGCCCGCGGACGCGGTTGACGTCAATCAAGAAAGCCGGCATTGCCAAGACCCACCGCCAAGACTGACGTGATGATTTCCCGCGCGCGCGGGCTGCGGGTAGCATGCGCAGGCAACGCCAGCTCACCATCACTCAGGGAATAGCAATGACCAGCATCATGGACCCCACCTTGCGCGGAACCGGCAGGATTACCGGCGCGTTCTTCCACCCGGCGGGGGATATCGCCGCCGTGGTCTCGGAGTTTGCGTTGCTGGTCAATCCGCCCGCGCGGGCGGCTTATGGCGGCACCGGGTTGCGTTATCGGCTCGGCCTGTACCGGCGTGGCGAGCCGGTGCCGTTCGCCATCTTCGACGAACTGTGCCTGCCGATCAACGACCTGGGTTTCCACCCCACCCTGCCCCGCATCGTTATCGGTGCCGGCCGCTATGACGGCGGCTACCAGTTCGAAGGCGAGCTGGCCGTGTGGGACTGGCAGACCGGCCAGAGCCGCCGCCCTTTTGCCGATATTCCCGAAGTCGTGCGCTGCCGCTACGACGCCAGCGGCGAGCGGGTCGAAGCCTGGGTGCGGCCATGGAACGAAGAGTGGGACGGGCTGGACGACAGCGACTGGTCGGCGATCCTCGACACGCTGTTTCTGGTGCAGATCGACGACAGTGAAGCAGCGTGGACAGCCCGAACCTCAGAGGTGCTGGAACTGGACCCGACCGCGACCGTCACTGCCGCGGGCCTTCCGGCAGATGACCAGAGCCCAGCGGCCGTGCGCCTGGCCCAATGGCTGGGCGTGCCCGAGCTGGAATGCCGAAGCGCCATCCGCGATATCGCCTGGCTCGGTCCGGACCGGATAGGCGTCACCCATGACGATTGCCTGCTGGATATCTACAGCACGGACGGCACCCGGCTCGCCCACCATACGGGTCCTGGCTACGGCGTCGAAATCCTGCGCGGGGCCGGCGTGCAGGTGCACGGGGTGCAGGTGCAGGACGGGCGCGAGGTCTATAAACGGGATTCGTGTTTGTATGCGCTGACGGATAACGGCCTGGAGCTGGTGCAGACCTACGACGACGAATACACCTTTTGCGCATCCACCGACGGCCACCTCCTGGGACGTCGCAATCGTCTGCGATCGCCCAATTCGAAGGCAGGCGATGTGCTGCTCGATCCGTCCGACAATAGCGTCCAACCTATGGATGCCGGCCACTACGATTGCTTCAACCACTACATCGGCATCAGCGGCGCACCTCATCTGTTCGCGTTGCAGGGCACGCCGGCCAGCTCCCATGAACACAAGTACCTGTGCACCATCCAGCCCGACGGTACCCTGCAAAGACTCTGGCCGCTGCTCAAGCAGGACGGCACCCGGGCCAGCCACGCCATGGAATGCCGGGGCGCTTATGTGGCGGATGCCCTGGGCGCGGGCGTGGTGATCGCCGGCCAGCACTACAACCCTTCGGTCTGCGAGCCGTACCAGGGTTTCATCTATCGCCGGCACCTGGAGCGCGGCCAGGAACTGTGGCGGCACCCCACGCCGGCATCGCCCAGCGCGATCACTCACCTACCCGAGGCGGGCCTGGTGGCGGCGGCTTTCCTCGATGGGAGCCTGATGCTGATCGAGGCCCGGACCGGCCAACTGCGACTGAACGCCAAGGCGCGGATCGATGGCTTGCCGACCATCATCCACGCCATGGACGCCCACGCCGGGCAACTGGCGCTGGGTACCGTGGATGGCCGGATTACGGTGAAGCCGGTCGCTGATCTGCTGGGCGCTGGCGACGCCCGGGGATGGGTAGAGATCGGCTGAGTCACGCCGCTCTCCAGGCCTGCACGCCCAGGTAAAAAACCGATTCGCTGGGCGCAGCAGGCCGAGGTTTTCAGATCAGGACAGTGCTTATTCGCAGTGTCGAAAGAGCTCGCCCAAGGTGAATTGCGGCCACTGCGTAATCCAGAAATCATTTATTCGCATGCGCTTACTTTTGTGAAAACCACACTTTGACTTTTCGTTTAACCGGGAGCGCAAACAGATGAATAAATATGCAAGCAAAAGCAATCCACCCAATAAATGGATGCTCTGAAATTATCTCGGGCCGACGCCCCAAGAACAGAAAGTCATTATTCTGAAGAATATCCATGTAAGGCACGACAAAAAGGCCATTGAACACCAAACAGAAATAAAACCTGGCGTAATTCAAATCGCTGCCAGAGAGGCGCACCTTCAGAAAGTAGGCAACACTAATGCCACAAGCGGCCAAAACAGGAAAAACCCACAAGATCATTTTCCGGACTCTCGGTACACCTGCTTTCCTGTCTGGAAGTCGGTATATATTTCAAAACCCATCGCGCCCGGCCCCATGTTTTTATAAGCGCTCACATAGTCTGCTCTAACGTATCTAAACAAGCGCCAGGCATGTAACCGTGATTAGCCATGCGTGACCCTCCTTTTAGTCAGCTGGCCATCCTATTGAAAGAAGTTACAGGCGTGTTGTAGGGAATTTCCGAAATTTGTGCAGTCCCCAAGTTGCCCATCGGCGATGTGCTGCTGGATGCTCCGTGAAGCCTGGCGACGCCCGGGGATGGGTGGAGATCGGCTGAGTCAGCCACACACAAAAACGCCACTCCCGGGAGTGGCGTTTTTTATTGGCTGACCGGTTCAGAACTGCGCCTTGAGGGTCATGGTGAAGTTGCGTGGGTCGCCGTAGTAGTTGCCGAAGCTTTCGGTGCCGATGGTGGTGTAGTAGCGCTTGTCGAACAGGTTGTTGCCGTTGAGCGCCAGCGACCAGGTGTCGTCGATGCGGTAGCCGATGCGGCCGTTCCATACCGCGTAGCCGGCCTGGGTGATTTTTTCGCCATTGGCCTGCGAGACCCGGAAGTTGTCGCTTTGCGCGTTGACCCCGGCGCCGATGTTGAAGCGCTCGAACGCGCCGTCGAGGGCGTAGTCGCCCCACAGGCGCAGCACATGGCGCGGCACGTAGCTGTTGAAGGCGGCGCCGTTGAGGCCGCTGTCGATGTCGTCGAGGGTCTTGGTCTGGGTGTAGGTGTAGCCGGCCAGCAGTTGCAGGCGCTCGATGACTTCGCCGCTGATCTCGGCTTCGAAGCCCTGGGCGCGGAGCTTGCTGGAGTTCAGGTAGCAGTAGCCGTCCGATGACGCGCAGCTGGAGTTGTAGTCGGTCTGCGCCTGGTCCTTCTGCACGGTCTGGAACAGGTTGAAGGAGCTGTTCAGGCGTCCTTCGAACCATTCGCCCTTGATCCCCAGCTCATAGCTTTCCCCCACCAGCGGCTTGAGCGCCGAGCCGCTTTGCGAGCGGTAGTTGCCCTGGGGCGTGAAGATTTCCGCGTAGCTGGCATAGGCAGTCAGGTTGTCGTTGAGGTCCAGCAACAGGCCGGCAAAGGGCGTGACCTGGCCGGTCTCGGTGCTCCTGGCGTGCTCCGAGGTGCCCGAGCTGAGGAACACCGAGTCGCTTTTCGAGCGGTACCAGCTGACCCGGCCGCCGACGACAAAGGTCAGGGGCTCCGCCAGCTTGAGGCGCAGGGTCGAATACAGGCCACGCTGTTCGGTGACGGTCTTCACCGGGCCACCGCGGGTCGAGTTCTCGATGAAGTAACTGTCGTCCGGTTTCGGGATATGCCGGTCCGGGTTGAACACGTTCTGCCGCTGCGGCAGGAAGGCCACCGAGAAGAAATCGTCCTTGTCCGCACGGCTGCCGTTGACCCCCACCACCAGCTCATGCTGCAGGCCGAACGCGTTGAACTTGCCGTCCAGGTAGGCATCGAGGCCGTAATAGACCTGGTCGTAGTCGTACATGCTGCCGAGCATGCCGGTGGTGTCGATGCCGGGCGTCACCGCGCCGGAAGCGAAGGCATATTTGATGTCCTGGGTGTTCTTGGTATAGACGCCGGCGACCTTCAGCGCCCAGTCGTCGTTGAGCTGGTGCTTGAGGTCGCCGAACACCGTGGTGCGCTTGCTGCGCCAGGTGTTCCAGGACGGGTCGAGGCAGGTCGAGCGGCCGAGTTTCAGGTCGCTGCCGTCCTTGTAGCGCGGCAGGCCGCCCCAGCACGGGTTGGCGTCGACGTCTTCATAGGCGATGCCCAGGCCGAGGGTGGTGTCGGGGCTCAGGTCGAAGTCGAGCGCGCCGTAATACACCTGGTCCTTGCGACTGGCGTCGTCGATGAAGTAATGCCGGCTCTGCTCGGCCACCACCGCGCGGCCACGCAGGGTGCCGGACTCGTTGAGCGGACCGCCGGTGTCGACCTGCCCGCGGTAGTTGTCCCAGCTGCCGCCGGACAGCGTGACCTCGGTCTGCGGGGTGCCCTGGCCACGCTTGCGCACGAAGTTCACCCCGCCGGCGGTGCCGCCCGCGCCCTTCATCATCCCCGCCGCGCCGCGGAGGATTTCCACCCGGTCGTAATAGGCCATGTCGCCGCTGAAGCTGTCGGCCTGGACATACTGGTTGCCCATGTCCAGCGGCACGCCGTCGTACTGATACTGGCCCGACATGCGAAAGCCGCGGGAGTAGAAATACTTGCCGCCCATGGTCGAGTCGTAGACGGTGATGCCCGGGGTCTTTTCCATAACCTGGTCGATGCTGTGCAGGTTCTGGTCGTCGAGCATCTTGCGGGTCATCACCGTCACCGATTGCGGAGTTTCCCGCAGCGAGTGCTCGCCCTTGCCGATGGTCACCGCCCCGGTGGTGTAGGAGCCGCTGCCCTCGGTGGTCGCGCCCAGCAGCTTGCCGTTGATGTTGGTGGCGCCCAGTTCCAGTGCCGAGCCAAGCACCGGCACCGCGCGCAGCACATAGCTGCCGTTGGCCTGGGGCTCGGCGCGCAGGCCACTGCCGCGCAGAATCCGCGCGAAACCTTCGTCGACCCCGAACTGGCCCTTGAGCCCGGGCGATTGCCGGCCCTGGGTCTGGCGCGCATCAAAGGAAATCGCCGCCCCGGCGGCGCTGGAGAAACGGGTCAGCACATCCACCAGGCTGCCGGCGCCGATGTCATAGGCGCGGACCTGGCTCTGCTGCGCCGCGGCCCCTGCGGCCGGGTCGGCATTCGCCGAGCAGGCGCTGGCCATGCTGGTTGCCAACAACGCGACTTTCACTGCATTCGCCAGACGACCTGGCGCGTTCACCCGAGACATGCTCCCTCCCCCAAAACGGTCAATGACAACTCACTGAGGGATGAGCCGAACGGTGCGGCCGAAAAGTGCAGGCGCCGGAAATTTTTTTATCCAAGGGCGATTGTCAGCGCGAATCGGCCCGGGCGACCTGGACCCAGAAACGGCTGTAGCGGGTCACGCGCAGGGCAAACCCGCTCTCCAGCGCCGCCAGCGCGAGGTCGGTGTCATCGATGGGAAAGACCCCGGAGACCTTCAGGTCGCCGATGGCCGGGTCCCAACGCAGCACGCCGGGACGATAGCGCGACAGGTCGTTGAGCAGCACAGCCAAGGGACGGTCGATGGCGATGATGCTGCCCTGCTGCCAGGCGCCCACCGAGACATCGTTGCCGCGTTGCATGCCCAGGCTGCGCTCGTTGAACGCCACCCGCTTGCCGGCCTCGACGCGCATCGCCGTACCGCTGCCCGGCACACTGACCTCCACCGCCTTTTCCAGCACCGCCACCTCGCCACCGCCGGGCTGGCTGCGCACGATAAAACGCGTGCCCAGCGCCAGCACCTCGGCATGGCGGGTGACCACCTTGAACGGTCGCTGCAAGGGGTCAGGCGCAGTGTTCACCAGGATCTCGCCCCACAGCAACTCCAGCACCCGCTGGCGCCCATCGAAGCGCAGGTTGACCGAAGTATCGGTGTTGAGCAGCAGGCGGCTGCCATCCGCCAGGCGGAACTCGCGGCGCTCGCCGACCCGGGTGCGGTAGTCGCACATCAGGTTCTGCGCGGCCTGGCTGCGCCAGCCCAGCCAGCCCAGGGTGCCGGCGGAGGTCAGCAGCAAGGCGCTGCGCAGCACCTGGCGCCGGGAACTGTGGCCGGCCTTGCTCAAGGTCGGTGCCGCCAGGGCGCCCGGCACGCTGGCCATCTGCTCGGCCACTGCGGCCATGCGTTGCCAGGCCTGGCGATTCACTGGATCGGCCGCCAGCCAGCTGTCCCAGGCGGCGCGATCGGCGTCGGTCGCGGTGCCGGAATGCAAGCGGGCATACCAGCGCGCCGCGACACCGATGGCCTTCGCTTCCTCGGCAGGCAGGCTCATGCGAGTTGCAACTGGATCTGCATCAGGCAGCAATGCTCCATGGCCTTGGCCATGTGGTTGTTCACCGTGCGCACGCTGACACCCAGCTGCTCGGCGATTTGCGGATAGGTCAGGCCATTGAATTGCGACAGGATAAAGGTCTGCTTAACCCGCGGCCCCAGCCCTTGCAGCAGGCGGTCGATTTCCATCAGCGCCTGGAACAGGATTGCCTGTTCCTCCGGCGATGGCTGCAAGGCTTCGGGCATCGCGGCCAGCACGTCAAGGTAGGCCTGCTCCAGAGAACGCCGACGAAACAGATCGATCAGCAGCCCCTTGGCAATCATCGACAGGTACGAACGCGGCTCGCGGATATCCAGCGCGGAGCGGGCCTTGATCACCCGGACGAAGGTGTCCTGGGTCAGGTCCGCGGCATCGAAGGCATTGCCCAGGCGCTTGCGCAGCCAGCCCTGGAGCCAACCGTGGTGGTCACAATACAGATCGTTGACAGCACTGCGTAAGGACAGGTCGTTGGCGGGCATGACGATGGAATAATTCGCGACTGATAATGACTCGCATTGTCATCCGCATCATCGCGGGTTGCAACACATTCTGCAGAAGCCTGGCGCAGCCGCAATGGCTGCGCCGCAGACGGTATTTCTCCCCAGGCTTGCTGGAGTGCTGCGCAGCCTGCCGTGGGTTCAGTTCCCCGCCTTGGCCAGGATCGACTGCAACAACACATCAGCGCCGGCCGTGGCCCAATGGGGGTGGATCGCTTCGGCTTCGTTGTGGCTGAGGCCGTCCACGCAGGGCACGAAGATCATCGCCGTGGGCGCCACGCGGTTCAGGTAGCAGGCGTCGTGCCCGGCCCCGGAGATCATCGGCCGGTGGCTGTAGCCCAGGGCTGCGCTGGCGGCGCGGACCACCTCGACGCAGTCGCGGTCGAAGGCGATGGGCGCGTACTGGAAGATCTGCTTGACGCTGTGCTGCAGGCCGATCCGCTCGGCAACCCGGGCCACCGCCTCGCGCAGCTGCTGGTCCTGGCGGGCCAGCACCGCCTCGTCCGGGTGGCGGAACTCGACGCTGAAGAACACCCGCCCGGGCACCACGTTGCGCGAGTTGGGAAAGAGATTGGCCATGCCCACCGTAGCCCGGCCCTCGGCGCCTTGCTCCAGGCCCAGCTGGTTGACCGCCTCCACCACCCGGGCGAACCCGAGCACGGCATCCAGCCGATGGTCCATGGGCGTGGTCCCGGCATGGGCGCTGCGGCCCAGCAGTTCGACTTCATACCAGCGCTGGCCCTGGGCCCCGCTGACCACGCCTATGGTCAGGCCCTGGGCTTCGAGAATCGGGCCCTGCTCGATGTGCAGCTCGAACGCCGCGTGCACCGCCTGGCCGCCCACCGGATGAGTGCCGGCGTAACCGATGCGTTGCAGCGCCTCGCCGATGCTGACCCCCTCGGCATCGACTCGCGACAGGCCGTACTCCAGATCGAACACCCCGGCATACACCCCCGAGGCAATCATCGCCGGGGCGAAGCGCGAGCCTTCTTCGTTGGTCCAGTTGACCACCTCGATCGGCCGCTCGGTCTCGATCCCGAGGTCGTTGAGGGTGCGCAGCACCTCCAGCCCGGCCAGCACGCCATAGATGCCATCGAACTTGCCGCCCGCCGGCTGGGAATCGCCGTGGGAGCCGGTCAGCACCGGCGCCAGCTCATCGTTGCGCCCGGCGCGCCGGGCAAAGATATTGCCCATGGCATCGATGCGGATCGTGCACCCTGCGGCTTCAGCCCAGGCCACGAACAGATCGCGGCCGCGCCGGTCCTCATCGCTCAACGCCAACCGCGTGACCCCACCCTTGGCGGTGGCGCCGATCTGCGCCATCTCCATCAGCGAGGCCCACAGGCGCTCGCCATTGACCCGTGCCTGAAGACTCATGAGCGCGGCTCCTGGGGCTTGGCACGGTAGCGGAAATCGCAGCGCGGCGCGCCGCCCATGATGGTCTGGGTGCGGGTCAGTTCAATGTCCGGGTTGTAGCCGACGATAAACAGCTCGTCGCGGTTGCACGACAGCAGGTGGCCGATCTCGCCCAGGCCCATCTCGTGGTACATCTCGGCGTAGCGGCAGCGTTTGACGTCATAGTCGTAGTGCTCGGCGTCGCTGGCGATGATCTCGACCTTCAGCGCGTCGTCCTGCTCCCAGAGCACCTGCAGCTCGACGAAGCTCTTGAGGTCGGTGCCGTTTTCCTCCAGGGCGGCGAAATGCCGGCCGGCCTGGATCGCCGCATTGCCCACGGCCTCGCCTATCACCGCCGCGGCATGGGCCTGGCCGTGCTCGCGCACCAGGATGTCGTAGATCGGCTTGATGATTTCCGCTTCGATCCGCCGCCGGGCGAGGATGCCCAGTTCACCTTGCAGTTTGCTCATTGTGTGCCTCCATCAGCTCCACGGAACCGGGCGAGCCACAGGGCCCGCCCGATGATTGGCCTTGTTTTCTACTGCGCCTGTTCGCCACCCGCCACGCTCACCGGCTGCCACTGGCCAGCCTTGACCTGGTAGACGGTGAACGACGGGTTCTTCAGGTTGCCCTGGGCATCGAAGGCGATGGTGCCGGTCACCCCCGGATAATTGCTGGCGCGCAGCACCGGCAGGTATTGCCGGGGATCGGTCGAGCCGGCTTTCTCGATCGCCGCGATCAGCACGCCGACGCCGTCATAGGCGAATGGCGCATGCAGTTCGATGCCGTGTTTGAAGCGTTGCTGGTACGCCTGCTCGAAGGCCTTGCCGCCAGGCATCTGCGCCACCGCCAGGCCCGGCTCCAGGGCAATCACGCCCTCGCCTTCGTTCTGCGCCAGTTGCAGGAAGGTCTGGCTGACAAAACCTCCGGCGCCCATCAGCGGGGCCTTGATCCCCAGTTGCTTGATGCGCCGGGCCAGCGGCGCGGCCTGGGAGTCGACGCCGCCGAAGAAAATCAGGTCGGGGTTCTGGCTGCGGATATTGGTCAGCACCGCGCTGAAATCGATGGTCTTGTCGTCCACATACTCGCGCGCCACCACGCTGGCGCCACCGGCCTCGACGGCCTTGGCAAACTGGTCCGCCAGGCCCTGGCCGAAGGCGGTGCGATCGTCGATCACCGCGATGCGCCGGGCCTTGAGGCTATTCAACGCATAGTCGCCGGCGACCCGGCCGCCATCGTCGTCATGGCCCATGATCCGGAAACTGCTGTCGAAACCCTGCTGGGTGTAGGCATGGCCGGTGGCGACCGGAGCCACCTGGGCGATCCCGGCGTCGTGGTAGACCCGCGCCGCGGGAATGCTGGTGCCGGTGTTCCAGTGGCCGACCACCCCCACCACCTCGGCGTCGACCAGGCGCTGGGCCACCGAGACCGCCGTGCGCGGATCGGACTGGTCGTCTTCGGAGACCAGCTTGTAGGTCACCGCCTCGCCATTGATCTGCGGATGACGGGCGTTGGCCTGGTCGATGGCCAGTTGCGCGCCGTTTTCCAGGTCCTTGCCGATCCGCGCCGAGGGTCCGGTCAGCGGCCCGGCGAGGCCGATCAGCACCTGTTGCTCGGCCTGGGCCAGGGCACTGGCCAGACTGCTCAGCGCCAGGCCCAGGAGTACGGCGTGTTTGAATGGAACGCAAGTTTTCATCGGTATTTCCTGTTTCAGGCAGGCCATGTCTGGCCTGTACGGGCTTGTCGGAACACGCCGGGCGTCCGGTAGCGTCAGTGGTTGATTCATTCCCCGAGGTACGCCGCGCGCACCTCGGGGTCGTCGAGCAGATCGCGCGAGGCGCCGCTCAGGCTGATGCGGCCGGTGTCCATCACGTAGGCGCGATCAGTGACCTGCAAGGCCAGCCGGGCGTTCTGCTCCACCAGCAACAGGGTCATGCCCTGGCGGCAGACGTCGTCGATGACCTGGAACAGCTTCTCCACCATGATCGGCGCCAGCCCCATGGACGGCTCGTCCAGCACCAGCAGGCGCGGCCGGGACAACAGCGCGCGGGCCAGGGCGAGCATCTGCTGCTCGCCGCCGGAGAGCAGCCCGGCGCACTGCTGCAAGCGTTCTTCCAGGCGTGGAAAGTGCTCGAACAGCTGGCGGATCTCGCGGTTGACCTGGGCCCGGTCACGGCGCAGGAAGGCCCCGGCCTGGAGGTTCTCCAGCACCGTCATGCGGGCGAAGATACCGCGCCCTTCCGGGACCATGGCGATGCCCTGGCGCAGCAGTTCATGGGGCGCCAGGCCGAGCACCGGACACCCGGCGAAATGGATCTGCCCCCGGGCCGCCGGCAGCAACCCGGTGAGCGCCTTGAGGCTGGAAGTCTTGCCCGCGCCGTTGGCGCCGATCAGGGTCACCCGCTCACCCTCGGCGATCCGCAGGTCCAGGGACTTGACCGCTTCGATGACGCCGTAGCGCACCTGCAAGCCGTCGATTTTCAACAGTGGCTCAGACATCGGCGCTGGCTCCCAGGTAGGCTTGAATCACTGCCGGATGGCGACGCACCTGCTCTGGCGCGCCCTCGGCGATCACCCGGCCGTAGTCCAGCACGCTGATGCGGTCGCATACCCCCATCACCAGTTTCACGTCGTGCTCGATCAGCAACAGGCTGTGGCCGTCGCCGCGGATTTTTTCCAGCAGGCCGCGCAGTTGCACTTTCTCGCTGGCGTTCATCCCCGCCGCCGGCTCGTCGAGAGCCAGCAGCAGCGGTTCGGTAGCCAGGGCGCGGGCGATTTCCAGGCGCCGCTGATGGCCGTAGGACAAGCTGTCGGCGCGGTAATCGGCGAAGCCGGCCAGGCCCACGTATTCCAGCAGGCGACAGGCCTGCTCGCGGGTCCGGGCTTCTTCCTCGCGGGCCCGGCGATGCCGGCTCAAGGCGGCCCAGAGGCCGTTGCGGGTGCGCACATGGCGCCCGACCATGACGTTCTCCAACGCGCTCATGGCGTTGAACAGGCGGATGTTCTGGAAGGTCCGGGCGATGCCGGCCCGGGCCACCCGGTGCACCGCCGTGGGCCGATAGGCCTGGCCATCGAGCTGGAAACTTCCGGAGTCGGCGCTGTAGAGGCCGGTCATGACATTGAAGAAGGTGGTCTTGCCGGCGCCATTGGGGCCGATCAAGCCGTAGATTTCCCCGGGCTGGATGCTCAGGCTGACATCGCTCAGCGCGGCGACCCCACCGAAGTGCTTGTTCACCCCTTCGATCCGCAACAACGGCTGGTTCATCGCGCACCTCCCGCCGGCGCCGGCCACAGGCCCGCGGGCCGATAGAGCATGGCCAGGATCAGCGCCAGCCCGTAGAACAGCTGGCGGATGATTTCCGGGTCCAGCAGCACCTGGCCGAACAACGCCTGCTGCAACGGGCCCATGCTCGCGCGCAGCGCTTCCGGCAAGGCCGCCAGCAGCACGCAGCCGAGGATCACTCCAGGGATATGGCCCATGCCGCCCAGCACCACCATGGCCAGCACGGCAATCGACTCGTTGAGGGTGAAAGACTCCGGCGACACGAAGCCCTGAAAGGAGGCGAACAGCGCGCCGCTGACACCGCCAAAGGCGGCGCCGATGGCAAACGCCAGCAGCTTCAGGCGCCGGGTATCCAGGCCCATGGCTTGCGCCGCGTCCTCGTCCTCGCGAATCGCCATCCAAGCGCGACCGATGCGCGAACGCTGGAGGCGGATACAGGCGAACAGGATCAGCAGCACCAACGCGGCGAACAGGTAGTAGTACAGGTAAACCGACGGCAGGCGCAGGCCGAACAACTCCTGGCTGCGGCCGAGGTTGATCCCCAGCAGGTGCACCGGGTCGACCTGGGCAATGCCCTTGGGGCCGTTGGTGAGGTTCACCGGCCGGTCGAGGTTACGCAGCAGGATGCGAATGATCTCGCCAAAACCCAGGGTGACGATGGCCAGGTAGTCGCCGCGCAGGCGCAGGGTCGGCGCCCCCAGCACCAGGCCGCAGCCGGCCGCCAGCAGCGCGGCCAGGGGCAGGATCAGCCAGATCGAGGTATGCAAACCTTCCGGCAGGGCCGCCGCCAGGGCCGGGAACTGCGCCAGCAGGTGCGGCGAGGACAGCAGCGCCGCGAGGTAGGCGCCCACCGCGTAGAAGGCGATAAAGCCCATGTCCAGCAGCCCGGCGTAACCGACCACGATGTTCAGCCCCAGGGCCAGCATGATGTAGAGCAGCGCGAAATCCAGGGTCCGCACCCAGGTGTTGCCGCCCGCATGGCCGACCACCCAGGGCGCCAGGACCAGGGCCAGGGTGAACAGCAGCAGGCCGAAGTGGGCGCGGGTGCTGGAAGGTGTTGCCAGTGCGGTCGTGAGTGTCATGCGCGGCTCGCCAGTCGTTCGCCAAGAATCCCCGAAGGACGCAACACCAGCACCGCGATCAGCACGATAAAGGCGAACACATCCTGATAGTTGCTACCGAACACGCCGCCGGTGGCCGTTCCCAGGTAGCCGGTGCCCAGGGCTTCGATCAGCCCCAGCAGCAGGCCGCCGAGCATCGCCCCCTTGAGGTTGCCGATGCCCCCCAGCACCGCGGCAGTGAAGGCTTTGATCCCTGGCAGGAAGCCCATGTAGAAATGCGCGCTGCCGTAGTTGCTGGCCATCATGATGCCGGCGAGCGCGGCCAGGGCGCCGCCGATGGCGAAGGTCAGCACGATGATGCGGTTGGGGTCGATGCCCATCAGGCTCGCGACCTGAGGGTTCTCGGCGACCGCGCGCATGGCCCGGCCAAAGCGGCTGCGCTCCACCAGCACCAGCAGCGCCAGCATCACCGCCAGGGCGATGCCGATGGTGGTCAGGGCGGTGGCATTGGTGACCGCGCCATGCCCGGAAGCGCCGGTCAGCACCTCGATCGGCTCCAGCGGCAGCAATTGCGGGAACATCTGCGGGTTGCGCGTCCACACCAGCATGGCGGCGGTTTGCAGCAGCAGCGACACGCCGATGCCGCTGATCAGCGGGGCCAGGCGCGGCGCATGGCGCAGGCGCCGGTAGGCGATCCGTTCGATCAGCACCGCGAGCAAGGCGCAGCAGGCCATGGCGATCAGGGTAGCCAGCAGCAGGACCAGCACCGCGGGCAATTCGGGCCAGGCGGCCTGCAACAGGCGAATCACCGACAACCCGATCAGGGCGCCAATCATCAACACGTCGCCATGGGCGAAGTTGATGATCCGCAGGATGCCGTAGACCATGGTGTAACCCAGGGCCACGAGCGCGTAGAGACTGCCCGACATCAAGCCATTGAGCAGTTGCTGGATAAAGGCATCCATGAAAACCATCAACCCCATGTACCAAGGGTCGGACCGCACCGCGCGCCGACCGGAAAGCAAGAACGCGGCACACTAGTTATTTATTCTATTTTTATCAAATATCAGAAATTCATATGGTTATGCGAAATAAAAGAAACGCTATAACCGCCACAAATACGGCAGATACGACCCTTTATTTCTCAAATATCTTGGTATTTAATTCAACACATGAATAATTTAGAACAGTTAGCCAATGACCCTCCACTGCGTGCCGTGCGCACCTTCGAAGCCTTCGCCCGCCATGGCGGGGTGAATGCCGCCGCCCGCGAGCTGGACGTTTCCCCCTCCGCGGTCAGCCATCAGTTGCACCTGCTGGAAAGCTTCCTGCAGCAGCCGTTGACCTTGCGCCAGGGCCGCAACCTGATCCTCACCGAGGAAGGCCGCGAGTATTACCGGGCGATCCGCTCGGCCTTCGCCGTGCTGCGCAGCGCCACCGAGCATGTGCGGGAAAAAAGCGCCACGCGCCAGGTCACCATCAGCCTGATCCCGCTGTTCGGCATCAACCTGTTCATTCCGCGCCTGGCGGAGTTTTTGCGGGACCATCCGGAGCTGGACATCAACGTCACTTACGCCAACCACCGCAGCTACCCCAGCGACGCGGCGGACCTGTCGATCCGCTTCGGCACCGGGCACTGGCCGGGGTATCACAGCGAGCCGCTGATTTCCGGGGCGGTCACGCCCTATTGCAGTCGCGCCTTTCTCGAACGGCACGGCCCCATCGACAGCCCCCAGGCCCTGAGCGAACTGCCGCTGCTGCACGACGAGGAACGCGGCACCTGGGGCCAGTGGCTGCAGGCCGCCGAGGTGCGCCACGCCACCGCGCTCAACGGCCTGCTGCTGGAAGACGGCCAGCTGGCCCTGACCGCCACCCTCACCGGCCTCGGCTGCTCATTGCTGCGCGAGCCGCTGGTGGCGCCCCATGTGGCCAGCGGCGAGCTGGTGAAACTGTTCGACCTGGAGGTCGACGACGGACGTCAGTATTACCTGTGCCGCCGCGCCAACAGCGAACTCTCCACCGAAGGCGTCGAGCTGTATGAGTGGATCAAGCGCAGCCTGGTGCGGGGATAAAAGCTCAGGTAAAAAACCGATTCGCCGGCCGCGGCAACCCGAGGTTTTCACGCAAGGTAGCTCCCTCGTATTCGCGGCGGAAAATCCCCCGCCCCTGCAATTCGGGAATGACCTTGGCGACGAAGTCGTCGAGGCCGCCCGGCAGCCAGGAAAACATGATGTTGAATCCGTCGCTGCCGTGGGTCTCCAGCCATTGCTGCATGTCGTCGGCGATGCTCCGCGCGGTGCCGACGAACGACAGGCCGGCGTATCCACCGAGGCGCTGGGCCAGTTGGCGGGCTGTCAGCTGTTCGCGGTCGGCCAGCGCCAATACGCGCTCGCGGGCGCTCTGGCTGGCGTTGGTTTCGGGGATCGGCGGCAGGAACGCGTCCGGATCGAACTTCGTCGCGTCCGTACCCAGGGCGATGGACAGCGAGGCGATCGCGCTCTCGTAGTGCACCAGGCTGTCGAGGTGCGCGCGGATCCGCCGTGCTTCCTCCTGGGTATCGCCGACCACCACAAAGGCCCCGGGCAGGATCTTCAGGTGTTCGGGGTCGCGGCCGACGGCGACCATGCGCCGCTTGATATCGGCATAAAACGAGCGGCCCTCCTCCAGCGTGCCCGGGGCGACAAAAATCACCTCCGCGGTTTCCGCGGCCAGCTGGCGCCCGGGCTCCGACGCGCCGGCCTGCACGATCACCGGCCAGCCCTGCACCGGGCGCGCGATGTGCAGCGGTCCGCGCACGTTCAGGTGGCGACCGGCGTGGTCGAGGCGGTGCAGCTTGTCCGGGTCGAAATACACCCCGCTGTCGGCATCGCGAATGAAGGCGTCGTCCGCCCAGCTGTCCCAGAGCCCGGTGACCACCTCATAGAACTCCCGCGCCCGGGCATAACGCTGGTCATGGGCGAAGGCCTGCTCCAGGCCGAAGTTCAGCGCGGCATCGGGGTTGGCGGTGGTGACGATATTCCAGCCGGCGCGGCCGTTGCTCAGGTGGTCGAGGGAAGCGAAGCGCCGGGCGATATGAAACGGCTCGTCATAGGTGGTCGAAGCCGTCGCCACCAGGCCGATGTGTTCGGTGGCCTGGCTGAGGGCGGACAACAGGGTGAAGGGTTCGAACGAGGTGGCGGTATGGCTGCGTTTCAAGGCGTCGATGGGCATGTTGAGCAAGGCCAGGTGATCGGCCATGAAAAACGCATCGAAGCGCGCCCGCTCCAGGGTCTGGGCGAAACGCTTGAGGTGGGCGAAGTTGAAGTTGGCGTCGCGATAGGCGCCCGGGTAGCGCCAGGCGCCGGTGTGGATGCTGACCGGGCGCATGAAGGCACCCAGCTTGAGTTGGCGTTGGGCAGGCATGGAAAGCTCCTTGTGACAGCTCCTGGGTCAGAGGCCCCGCAGCATCGACCGGGCAAACTTGGCCTGTCCAATAATCAAAGGTGCTGGCTTATGCCGTTATGGCGCGGTGCGTTGCGCAGCGCAGAAACAGCCCCGCCGCTGCAAATGCCTGGAGGGCCGCAAACTTGCAACGGCGGGCTCAGGATCGCCCGGCAAGCAATGAATTCAAACTCCGGGCACTGTCGATCTGAAACAGGATTTCATCATTCAAAGATAACTAAAGATAAAAGTCAGCGTGCCATCGGCCTTGCCACCTGAAACCTGACTGCCCGTTTGAATATACCTGGCCGCCAACTTTATCGGGTTGAGACCCGCGACTACCATTCCCATGAACTGGGCTTGCCCCAGCAGCATGGGCGTAAGGTTGCCTGTAGAAGCATTGAGTACCTGGATACCTACCCCCTTCGCCGACTGCGCCGAAGACGATAACTTGATAGTCCCCTGGTAGCCGCTGACCTGATGGGTGTCATCCAGCGTCATGGCGAGTATTGCACTTGAACTGCACAATAGGTCGATCGAAAAGTTTTTTGCTGGCATGAAACTTCCAGGACCATGAAAGCTGGCTGAATTCACTCTTCCCATGTTGACCTGAACGCTATCCTTAGGCAGGTAGCAGGAAGGTACCGTAACCTTGACCGTTGGAAATTGAAATGTATTGAGTTTCTTATCATAAAGCCCGCCAAACATAGAGTCCGGAGCGGTCATCACGACAATATCCGGAAAGTAAAAACTGCCCGCGGAAATATCCCCCAGCTTGATCCATTCGAACGTATGTTCAAGCGTGTAATATTTGACCCCTCCCTGATAGGGGAAGTTAAAACTGACCGTGGGAGTTTTGCTATTAAGAGCGGTATTACTAAATGACTGGCTTCCAGAGGAGCTTGACATAGTCCATTTCAACCCAATCCCGGCATGTGTCGTTTTAAATGTTCCTTTACTTACTGCATTCGACTCGTTGGAAGACGACTTGAAATATAAAGCAGACGACCCGGTTGGGAAGTAACGGTTGTCACACCTCATAATTGTTGTAACCTCTGCAGCACCCAGCACGCTGCCAACTTCAACGTCCTGCCTGGCAACCAGCGAAGTTGAGAAAGGAACGCTAACAGTGGCATCACCTAAAGGAACGCAAACATCCCTTAAAGCGGCGGCTGAGTACTGGGAAAACAAACCGCCCACCACGATCAAAAACACCGGCAACGGTTTAAAACCATAAGCCCTGAACAAGAGACACTCCCTAAAATAATAAAAAACAAAAAAAGCCCGAACAGATACTACGTCTCAGACTTAACAGTCTAAATAAGACTAATCTCAAAGAAATTCTCCACTTTCCATAATTCCCATAAGAGTTTTGCTCAGCAAAATGAAGAAAGATTCTTATGGCAAGCATCTCGCCCAAGAGGAATTGCCCATTAATCTGGAGAACTTTCCTTACCCGATCATCGGACGGGCTGGCCGATGCAGTCATGACGCGCCACGGCCAATCCCCCACGGGGCCCGAAAACCGCCGGGCCCTTTGGACAGCGCCTTGCGCCCTGCCCGCTACGCCCTACCAGCTATAGGCAACCTTGGCGTAGTAGAACGCGCCGCTATAGCCGTAGGGCGAAAAGGTGCTGTACGCCAGGTTGCCGCCGCTGGAGGCGTAGGCGTTGACCTTCTCCGGGTATTTGTCGGTGACGTTGTCGCCGCCCAGGGTGAACAGCCAGTTCTGCAGCTTGTAGTCGACCGCCAGGTCCAGCAGCCAGGCGGCGCTGAAGGTCTGGTCGTTGACCTTGTCCGCCTGGTAGCTGGTGAACTCGCCGTAACGCACCAGATTGCTGTGCAGCGCCCAGTTGCCGTAGTTGAAGTCGTTGGCCAGGCTCAGCTTGTGCTGCGGCGTGGTGTCGCCCAAGAGGCCGATGCGCTCGCGCCGGTCGACCCGCACCAGGTTGACCCCCAGTTGATCGAGGATCGCCGGGTTGGCTTTCACATCGGTGACCTTGGTGTGGTTGTAGTTGTATCCGACCGTACTGTTCCAGCGGATGCCGTTGTCCAGCTGGTAGCGATAGTTGGCCACCAGGTCCACGCCGTCGGTGCTGGTGTCGGTGGCGTTGGTGAAGTAGCGCGCGCTGGTGTAGTTGATGTTGCCGACGCCGTTGGCTTTCAGGTAATCGATCGCGGTGCTGTTGAGCACCAGGTTCGACGACAGCGACACCCGGTCGCGGATATCGATGTGGTACAGGTCGGCGGTGACCGTCAGGTTGTCCAGCGGTTCGAGCACCAGGCCCAGGCTGTAGTTGCGCGATTTTTCCGCCTTGAGGTCTTCCGCCCCCAGCAGCCTGGCGACCTGGCTGTTCGCGGCGAAGGTGCCGGATTCCTGAATCGTGTTGCCGATCAGTTGCGACGACGTGAAGTTGAAGTTCTGCTGCGCCAGGGACGGCGCGCGAAAACCCGTGGAAACACTGCCGCGCAAGGCCACCCGCGGGGTGAAGTCGTAGCGCGCCGAGAGCGAGCCGCTGACGTTGGAACCGAAGTCGCTGTAGTCCTCATGCCGCACCGCCGCCGACACCGCCAGCTTGTCGGTGAAGTGGGTTTCCAGGTCCAGGTACTGGGCGAAGTTGTGGCGCGACGAGCTGCCGGCGTCCGAATCGCGGAAACCGCCCAGCCCGGAACTGCCGGTCTGGTAGTAGGACTCGGGCTGCCCGGCCTCGATCTGATACCCCTGGTGCAAGTACTCGGTACCGAAAGCCACCGACACCGGGTAAGGCAGCCAGCCCAGGCTGAACTCCCGCGACAGGTCCAGGCTCAGTTGCCGCTGGTCGTTGGTCAGGGTGCCGTTGTCGAACGCGTGCGGGGTGTCCAGGCCCAGCGAGGTGTTGATGGTCTTGGTCCGCAGTTCATAGGTGTTCTTGCCGTAGTTGGCCGACAGGTCGTAGTGCCAGTTGTCCAGCAGCTCGCCCCGCAGGCCGAGCACCAGGCTGGTGTCTTCCAGGGTGCCGTTGATCAGCGGCAGGTAACCGTTGGGGTGCAGCACCGGGTTGTTGTTCGAGGCATTGCTGGCGCGATAGAAGGCCGCGGTTTCGCCCCGACGCTTGCTGTAGCCGCCGAAGCCATACAGCTCGGCGGCATCGTTGAAGCTGTAGGCCGAGTTGAACTGGAACTTGCCCTCCTCGGTTTCCGGCTCGCCCTGGCGGAACACATGCTGGCCGTAGGTGGTGGAGCCGACGCTGGCGGGCCGGAAGTCTTTGCCGGCGCGGTCGGTGTAGTCGTTGTTCGCGCCCTCGCCGGACAGGCTGACAAAGCCGTTGTCCCCCAGGGCAAAACCGCTGTTGCCGGCGACCTGGCGCTGAATGCCGTCGCCCTTCTTGTACTGGCCGTATTGGGTCGATATCGAACCGCCGTGGTCGGCGCTCTTCAGGATGATATTGATCACCCCGGCGATTGCGTCCGAGCCATAACGCGCCGAGGCGCCATCGCGCAGCACCTCGATATGGTCGATGGCCGACAGCGGGATCGCGTTCAGGTCCGCCGGCGCCGAGCCGCGCCCCACCGCGCCGCCGAGGTTGACGAAGGCCGAGGTGTGCCGGCGCTTGCCGTTCACCAGCACCAGCACCTGGTCCGGCGACAACCCGCGCAACTGCGCCGGGCGGGTCAGCTCGGCGCCATCCACCAGGCTCGGACGCGGGAAATTGATCGACGGGATCAGCTTGGCCAGCACCGTGGCCAGTTCGCTGGAACCGGAACTGCGCAGGCTCTCGCCGGCAATCACATCGATGGGTGACAGCGACGCGCTGGCGGTGCGTTCCTGGGCCCGGGTGCCGGTGACGATCACCGTATCCAGCCGGGCCGCTGTGTCGCTGTCTTCCGTGGCCTGCGCGGCCCCTGCGCCGCCACTCCAGAGCACGGCGCCCAGCACATTGGCCGAGACGATCGCCGTGGACAGAAGGTGTTTTGTGTAGCTCCCCATACCGCTCTCCTTGACGCCAAAACCAGGGCGAACAACGCCTGGCATGCAGACGAGCGATCCGTGCGGCGGACGGTGGCGATCATCGATTCTGTTTTAAGAATGGATCCAGTTGACCGGCCATATAATCTAAAGCGCTATCAGATAAATATTTAAATACCGTTATCGAATAAACCAGGGCATAAGCCGAACGCATCCGCGACACTTCGTAAATAACGAACCATGGCCCAGGAATAATCGATTTTTCTTCATGGCAAGCTCCCCGCTAGCATGACCTGTCGGCTCCAGAACAAAGCCCTGACCGGGAGAACGGCATGCAGTCCCTGCACATCGGCGAACCCTGGATGTGGTTCGCCTTCATCGCCTTCGTGCTTGCCATGCTGGCCTTGGACCTGTTTGTCCTCGGCGGGCGCAAGGCGCACCGCGTATCGGTGCGCGAGGCATCGTCCTGGGTGATTGCCTGGTCCACGCTGGCGATGGTCTTCGCGGGATTGCTCTGGTGGTACCTGGAAGCCGAGTTCGGGCCTGAGATCGCACGACACAAGACCCTGGAATTCCTTACCGGCTATCTGATCGAACAGTCGCTGTCGATCGACAACATGTTCATCTTCGTGATGATTTTCGGCTACTTTGCCGTGCCGCCGGAGTTGCAGCGCCGGGTGTTGCTGTACGGGGTGCTCGGGGCAATCGTGATGCGCGGGGCGATGATTTTCGCCGGCGTGTGGCTGGTGTCGCAGTTCGCGTGGCTGCTGTATGCGTTCGGTGTGTTCCTGATCATCACCGGGATCAAGATGCTGCTCTTCGCCCACCAGCAGCCCGACCTCGCCAGGAACCCCTTGTTACGCTGGGTACAAGGCCATCTGCGCATCACCAAAAGGTTTCATGACGAACACTTCTTTGTGCTGCAAAACGGCCAGCGCTGGGCCACGCCGATGTTCCTGGTGCTGGTGCTGATCGAGGCCAGCGACCTGATGTTCGCGGTCGACAGCATCCCGGCGATTTTCGCCATCACCACCGACCCGTTCATTGTGTTCACCTCGAACATCTTCGCGATCATGGGCCTGCGCGCCCTGTACTTCCTGCTGGCCGACATGGCCGACCGCTTCCACCTGCTCAAGTACGGCCTGGCGATCGTGCTGGTGTTCATCGGCACCAAGATGACGCTGATGCCGTGGCTGCACATGCCGGTGGAATGGTCGCTGGCCGTGGTCGGTGGAATCATCCTGGCTTCGGTGCTGCTGAGCCTGATCAAAAGTCGCAACAAAGCGTCTGACGAGGACCGGATGCGAACGCCGTAGCAACTGTGTTCCTCACGTGACTTGCGCCGAATCTACCCTGCTACGCAGCCCAGGCCTGTCGATGGGTGGCAGCGAAGCGCTGGCAAGGCATAAGGCCGATCTGCGACAAGTGCTGCCGTACCCGGACCCGAGACAGCTGATGACCTGATTCGCGTCCGGTCGGGCCTGATGACGCGAGGCAGCGGCTACAGGTGGAAACCTCGTAGCCGCTGCCGAGACTGCGGGGGATTTTAGAAGTCGAGACTGACCCCGACGTTGATGCCTTGCTGGGTGAAGTCATCGTCCTTGCGGACGTTGTAGCTGGCACGCAGGGCCAGGTCCTGGGTGAGTTTGTGGCTGACCCCGAGGTTCAGGCGATTCAGGTTGGTCTGCGGGGTATAGCCTTCCAAGGTGTAGTTGTTGTCCGGCAGGCTGTTGAGGGCCATGGTCAGCTTCTGGGTGTCATCCTCGTATTCCTTTTCGTGGGCGATTTCGCCGAACACCTGGGTTTGCTGGGTGATCTGATACTTGCCCTGCAAGCCGATGCCCAAGCGCCGTGAGGTGCGTTTCTGGTCATCGAAGGTCAGTGCAGTGGAGTCGTTGCCGTCTTCGGAGTAACCGTCGACCTTGGCCCGCGCGTAGTCGGCGCTGATGAACGGCGACAGGTGCCACGGGCTGCTGGCCTGCTGCGCGATGTCGTAGCCCAGGCGAGTGCTGAAGGCCAGGATGTCGCCGCTGGTGTCGCCTTTTTCCCCGCGCTCGTTGGGGCCCAGGTCGAATTTGCGCTTGAGGTTGTCGTAGTCCAGGTGTCCGGCGGTAGCCGCCGCGTCGGCCCACCAGCGGTTTTGCTGGTACTGGACGAAGGCGGTGCCCAGGTAGGTGTTGAGCTTGTAGTCCGAATCGTTGCTGCCCGCTTCGAGCTTCTGCCGATAGGCGCCGGCCAGCACGCCCACTCGCCAGGCCTCGTCGAGCCG
>NZ_JAQZAB010000114.1:0-77201 GCF_028640915.1 Pseudomonas sp. B3G-3
CTACACAGGCATCGCGGTCCCTGTAGCCGCTGGCGTAGCCTGCGATCGGCGGCGCAGCCGGCGTAAAACCAGGCGATGTGGTTTTCCAGGTGGAATGAGGTGCCGGAACGCGAAAAAGCGGCTATAAAGCGTTCAGCTGTCAACCAGAGAGTGACAATGAACCCGTTCGAAGACATGCGTATTTTTTGCCAGGTCATGGACTCCGGCAGCTTCACCGCGGCGGCGGATCAGTTGGGCCTGTCCAAGCAGTTCGTCAGCCGGCGCCTGATGCAACTGGAAGAACGCCTGGGCGTGCGCCTGCTCAATCGCTCGACCCGGCGCCTGGACGTGACGCCCCTGGGGCAGAGCTACTACGAGTCGGCGCTGCGCCTGCTCAGCGAAGTCGAGCAGGTGGAGCAGGGCATCGCCGGCCAGACCGTCGACCCCCGGGGCACCATTCGCCTGAGCGCGCCGCTGTCGTTCGCCATGGCCCACCTGGGGGAACTGTTGCCGCTGTTCCTGCAGCGCTATCGCGATGTCGCGGTCGAGGTCGATCTCAGTGACCGCCCGGTGGACCTGCTCGGCGAGGGCTATGACCTGGCCTTGCGCATCGGCGTGCTGGAAGACTCGACGCTGATCGCCCGCTGCATCGCCTCGATCCAGCGGGTGTATTGCGCCAGCCCGGCGTACCTCGCCGAGCGCGGCACGCCGCGCAGGCCCGAGGAGCTGCAAGGCCACGACTGCCTGCCTTACGGCCACGGCCGCCAGGTGCAGTGGCGTTTCGAAGGGCAGGGCAACAAGCCCTTGCTGGTCAACGTCACCGGCAGGATGCGGGTCAACAACGGCGAATTGCTCAAGGACGCGGCCATCGCCGGCATGGGCATCACTTACCTGCCGACCTTCATCGTCGAGGCGGCGCTCAAGGACGGGCGATTGGTGTCGCTGCTGGACGACTTCGAACCCGCGCCCCTGGCCTTGTCGGCGGTCTACCCCCAGCACCGCCAGGGGTCGCGACCGGTGCAGGTGTTTATCGAGTTCCTGCGTGAACAGCTGAATCGCGGCGTGGCGTCGGGAGCACGATGAGGCGTAGGGAGAATGCGCTGGCGTTGTTTGGAGTCATTACGTCGATATGGCCGGCCAAACTTTCGTATGGCCGGCCATCTGTCCCTAGGTGGACATGCGGTGGTTGTTAGAAGCGCAAGTTACGACCGATCATCGGTACGTCGAGTGCTGCTCCGGAAACGCTGTTGAGGTACTGCTGACCAAAGTTCACCCCGATCAACCCTCCGTAAAGCTGCCCGTAGGCCGGAGAGAAATTGACCTTGCCGCTGGCTGACGATAGCAGAACAGAACTGGTGTTCATCCCGACCAGGCCGCCGACACGACTGCGTTGCCCACCACTGACGCTGCCTTTGGCATGGGACGTGTCAACCCGCCCGCTGGCCAGGTTACCCACCAGGCCGCCCACCATGGACTCCTTGCCGCCAATTGGTGCCGGCTTTAGCGTCACCTTGCGTGACATGGCGCGTTTCGGTCGCCTGCTGGGCAACGATGGTCGCCAGGACGGACTGCAACTGTTATCGGCTGAGACGGTCGCGCGCATCGCCGCCGGCTCCGATCCGGCGATCTACGCCAGAGCCTGCGACTTCTCCAAATGGACTCCCGGCGCTTCCTGCCGCGGTCAGTGGTATGTCTTCAACGACCACAGCCAAGCGATCATGGCCGGTGGCATTCACGGGCAATACCTGTAGGACCTCGCAGCCCTCAGTCCGGGCAGCGTTAGAGGCTGCTTCTGCCACTCAGTGTATTGGACGGCGCATCGTATAAACCGAGCTTCAGATCGGCCAATGCCGGCTGTCTGACCTTCGATCGGCATACCCGTAGAACTGATGCATTGCACGCGTTCAATCAAGACCGTAAAGCTCCATGTATCTGGCTGGTTAAGTCAGCACAAGAAGCATAGTCACCGTCACCCGCCGAAAAGAAAATATCTCTCGACTGATAGTGCGCGTTTGCAACGACGTGCTCTTCACCGACCTGATTAAGGGATATTTAATGGCTAGAATTCTTCCTTCCATTCTTTTGGGGTTGTTAGCAAGCGCATCGATTACAAGTCAGGCTGCGGAGATTTCCGGAGCGGTCGGCGTTACCAGCCAAGGCGACATGACATACCGTGCAGGTTTGGGTTGGGAGTGGAACAAGCGCTGGTGTGAGTCCTCAATCGGACACTTTGGTGGATATTGGGACGTTGGGTATACGTATTGGGAGGGCGGTGATCAAGCCAGCGGTAGACACTCTATTTCCGCTGCTCCGGTATTCGAATACGTTATTGGAGATGGCTTCTACAGACCCTTTATCGAAGCGGGTATCGGTGCATCGCTGTTTTCCGGTACTGGCGTAGGTGACCAGAAGATGGGCTCCGTGTTCAACTTTGAGGATCGTCTTGGTGCAGGTTTGAAAATAGGAGAGGCTCAAAGGGTCGGTGTTCGCGTCATTCATTATTCCAATGCGGGCCTCGCGCAGCCTAATGCCGGCGTTGAGTCGTATTCCTTATTCTACGCCCATCAATTTTGATTGTTGCACTTACCTCTTCGCTGCGCTGGCACCGCTGAATATTGGCATGGAGGAGGTCCTGCTTTAGACCGGTGCGTATCACTGTTGAGCAATACGAAGCAAAAGTCCGATTGTGCTGAATGATCTTAATTTAAGTTCCACCTGGAGCTTCGCCAATACCCCAAGCGGGGCCACCCGAAACTGACGTAGAGATTTCCAAATGAATATCACAAGCAAAGATATCACCGCAGCTGTTGGCCGCCTTCTGCTGGCGGCCCTGTTCCTGTTGAGCGGCTTTTCGAAGTTGACAGGCCCGGCAGCCACTATTGCCTACATCGAGTCTAGTGGGATGCCGTTTCCAAAACTGGCCTACCTGGGAGCACTGGGCGTAGAGCTGGGCTTGGCATCATTGTTGGTCCTGGGTGTGCGTACCCGTTTAGTCGCAGCAGCCATGGCAGTGTTCACCGTGGTTACCGCTGTTGCTTTCCACAACTCACTGGCTGACCAGGCGCAGTTCGTCAACTTCTTCAAAAACATCTCGATCGCTGGCGGTCTACTGCAAGTTGCGGCCTTTGGTGGAGGGATGTTGAGCCTCGACGTTTTTCTTGCGCGCCGCAAGGCATTTGCTCTCGCTCGCTGATTGCATTAGGGCCTGCACTGATCGATTGTTTCCGCTGGAAAGGACTTCGGCGGTTTTTTTTGAGCGAAGTACGTCTGCAAATTGGCAAGTCCGCCTCATGGATCAAGTGTGGGCTTCGGCCTGGGAAGACAGTGCCGACTCCTGTTTTTCTAAATAGCTCCCAAATACAAACAGATATTTTGTGGAGTCCTGCTTTCAACGAACATCTACAACCAGGCAACCAGTAACTTGACCGTTGCGCGCTGTGCTGCCGGTCTGCTTACTTATTTGATTGTTCCCGCCGTGCATGCCGGCTTGCGAATTGACGTTCGGCGAGACAATAGCCCCATTCTTTCAATAGTCACTTCCAAGTGGGCGTCAAAAGTTCCCTGGCGGTTCAGCAGGGAAGTGATGGCCGAGAGCTGGATTGGAATATCGCCATGGTCAAATGAATTTAGTTTCATGTTTCTGCGCACATAGATCCTATCGACCATCTATCCCCGCTTCATACGCTTACTGAACGGCAGCGTTGCTATTGGACGGTGTCGCGTCTCTCCACTCATCAAGGGCTTCTTATGAAACATTCATTCAAGCGGTTTCCTCTGGCTGTCATTCTTGGAATGGCCGCTTCTCTCTCTGCGCAGGCGGCAACCAACCCAGCCGTGGCTGTCGCAGCCCAGTACGACACCAGTCATGTCTACGTTGCCCCAAGCGATGTTGATAGTTTTGTTAAAAGCTTCGTGGCCACCTTTGGCGGCAAGAGCACTCCGCAGGTCGTGGTCAATGTGTTGCCCGTTCCCAGTAGCACTACTTCGCAACTGGTACAGACGCCAGTCGGTAGCGTGTCGCTTTTCGGCTTCACCACGCCTGTCCCTTACCCCTTTGGCGCCGAGCGTAATGGCTATCTTGTGAAGGATATGGATGTCGCGATCGCCGAAGCCAAGAAGCATGGCGCTGATGTGATCGTGCATGACTTCCCCGATCCGATCGGTCGCGATGTGGTGGTGCAATGGCCAGGCGGCGTGAATATGCAGCTCTACTGGCACGACAAGGCGCCGAATTACGCACCGTTTCAGACAATCCCTGAAAACCGGGTGTATGTCTCTGAGCAACGTGCCGATGCCTTCATCAAAGGTTTCACGGGTTTCTCCCACGGCAAAGTCGTGGCCGATGAGAAACACCTCGACGGCGCTGTGGTTGGAGAGCCTGGAAAGACCATCCGCCGCGTAAAACTGGAATCCGATTTCGGCAAGATGGTGGTGTTCGTGACTGACGGGCACCTGCCTTACCCCTACGGCCGTGAAACGACCGGCTACGAAGTCGGCGACCTGGCAGCCACCCTCTCCAAAGCCAAGAATTCCGGCGCCCAACTGTTGGTAGACCTTAAAGCAGAACCTGGTCGCCAATCCGCTTTGGTGGCGTTCCCTGGTGGATATGTCGCCGAAATACACCAAGCAGTCGTGACGAAGTAATCTGAGGGGCCTATATGAAGAGCCGACGTCCTTCGCATAACGCGTGTGCTTGGGCTCTGGCCGTGCTGTGGCCGCTGGGAGTTTCCAGCGGTTTCGCCGCCGATCAGGCTGAACGCCCTGTGCTTAAAACCAACCGTTGGCAGGAGGACTGGTCAGTCCTTCAAAACTCTTCGTTGAGAACCGAGCCTCTGGATAGGCTCAAATACATATCGCTGTCGGATGATGACCCGCAACGTTATGTATCGTTCGGCACGACGCTTCGTGAGCGGTTTGAATCCAACGATGCCAGTGGATTTGGCATAGGCAACCGGTCACGCGACGCGTGGCTGATTCAGCGACTGCAAGTGCATGCCGATTTGCATTTGAACGAACACTGGCGCGTATTCACCGAACTGGAAGATGCCCGCGCCTTCGATAAGACAACCATAGGCGGCGCAGACCAGAACCACCTGGATATGCGACTGGCTTTTGTCGAGTACGTCGACCAGACCGCCGATCACACTTTCAAGACGCGCGTGGGGCGTCAGGATTTCGCCTTCGACTTGCAGCGCTTTATTTCTTCGCGGGATGGACCGAACGTCCGGCAGTCCTTCGATGCCGTTTGGGCGGACTGGGAGACGAGCAATTGGCGACTCATTGGCATCGCCAGTCATCCTGTCCAGTACCTGGATGGCCGTCACTTCGACGACAAGTCCAATTCCGACGTCGCGTTCCATATGCTCAGGGTCGAGCGCCAGCTTAACAATAAAGACGAGCTGTCGGCCTACTACGGCTTGTACGAAGAACGTGGCGCGAGTTATCTCGACGCAGAGGGTGATGAAACCCGACACATCTTCGATGCGCGCACCGCGGGAGCCGAAGGGGCATACGATTGGGATGTGGAAGCGATGGTTCAGACCGGTACGGTAGGTTCCAAGGATATCCGCGCCTGGGCAGGCGGCAGCCGTTTGGGGTACACGCTGAAAGCTGTGCCTTGGACGCCACGCTTTGGCCTGCAGTTCGATGCGGCTTCCGGTGATCACCATGCCGGCGATGGCACATTAGGGACATTCAATCCTCTGTTCCCGAATGGATACTACTTCTCACTGGCGGGTTACACCGGCTACAGCAACCTTATCCATGTCAAGCCTTCTGTGACGATACAGCCGATCTCCGGCCTGTCCATTCAGGCAGCCGTGGGAATGCTCTGGCGACAAACCACCGAGGACGCGGTTTATACCCAACCGAATCTGCCGGTAACAGGAACGGCGGGGCAAGGTGGACGCTGGACGGGTTACTACGATCAATTGCGCATGGACTATGCGTTCACCCGTAATCTGTCCGGTGCTGTTGAGGCCGTTCACTATGCAGTGGGTGATACGTTACGGGATGCCGGAGGTGACGATAGTAACTACCTCGGCGTGGAGCTCAAGTTCATGTGGTAACAACACTGCTTCTGGCACCGGCCTTCGCCTGATGCTGTAGTCGGGGATCGTGCGCAAGGGGGGCGTCCGGCCTGGCATGAATGCCCCTCTGCGCAGGTCTAGAACACCAATGCCTTGTTTTCCTTGTAACCCGCGACGCCTTCCCTTGAGGCGTTGCGCCGGGTTGTAGAGTCGGTGCAAGCCTGTCAGGAGTAGGGCTGAAAGGTCGCTGCGCCTCGACTCCGCCGGCACCTCCCATCATGAATCCCCCCTAGAAGTGCAGAACCGGATTGATTCCATGAGTTCGTGCATCGCAACCGTGCCAGAACTGTTCCAGAAGCTGAATCACTGTTCGTTGGCATGAAGCAGCTTTATTCGGCAATGGGGCAGCGTGGCGAAAAATCCCGGCACCTTCGGCACGGCCACAGCGGTTTTGCTGTCCATCGCATGTTTGTCGGCGATAAGGCATGGACCGATGCCGACATTGCTCAGCGAACTGAAACGACGACTTTGTGAACAGGATCCTTGCCGAGGGCTAACGCACACGCCTTACAAAATCGTCTATATCGACGATTAATTTCGCCGCTCCTGGACACGGGTAATTTTGGCCACTCGCTGTTTAGCCTTTAACGTGAAGCGCCAGCTCGACAGCGCTCAATAACGCATCGCTGCTGAAGGGTTTACGCAGGCACTCGGTGGCGTCATAGCGGCTTGATTCGGCCAATGTCGCATCATCCCAATGGGCTGACATGCAAATTACCGGAAATTTTCTGTCCATGAGCGCAAGTGCTTGCATGACCTCGATTCCCGACAGGCCGTTCATTCTCAAATCCAACAGCAGGCAGGCGACGTCGTCGAAGTTATCGAGGGACAGGAATTCTTCACCCGAGGCGAATACCCGAGATTGATATCCAGCCGAGCGGAGCAGATTGGCCAAGCTTTTTCGCACGGACACATCGTCGTCCACAATGCAGACGATCGTCATGGGGGGGGCGGATGACTCTGGAAGAGGACAGCCAGTTTTTTGGGTCATGAAGAATCCTGCATGCCGAACGCCGGGTCCGAGCTAATCAGGCCATACAGCTTGACGAGGCGGACCAGTGAGCGCGTCTGCATCTTTTCCATGATGTGTTTGCGATGGACCTTGGCAGTGACTTCGCTGGTGCCCAGCCGGTTGGCAATGTGTTTGTTGGACAGGCCGGCGACGATCAGCGGCAGCACTTCTCGTTCACGGGGGGTCAACAGGGCGGCTTTTTGACGGGTGCTCTGAATGCGTTGCCATTGCTCGAATGCTTTTGCTGCCCGCTGGCGAGTGGTGTGCAGGATGTCCAGCAACTGGTCGTCGTTGAAGGGTTTGGTCAGAAATTCGACTGCGCCTGCTTTCATGGCCTGCACCGACATCGGGATAGTGCCGAAACCGGTCATGAAAATGACCGGCCATGGATGTCCGCGTTGTCCGAGCGCCGATTGCAGTTCCAGTCCTGTCGCCTCGGGCAGACTGATGTCCAGCAACAGACAAGCGGGGCCGATGTCGAGGTCGGCATTGAGCAGTTCTTCGGCCGAGCCGAATATCCGGTGCACGATGCCTTCGGCCCGCAGCAGGCGGCTGAGCGCCGTGCGCACGGAAGCTTCATCGTCCACTATGAGCACCGGCACGGTGTCAGGGTCGATCGCCTCCTGCTTCTCGCCTGTCAGGGCCCACGAGGTAGCGGAATGGAATGGGGGCAGGGGTGATTCACGTTCTTTCAATAATCGGTAACCTCGGCGTGGGACCGTCTGGATGAGTTCTTTTTCTCCTAGCAACTTGCGCAGCGAGGAAATCTGCACTTGCAGATTGTTTTCCTCGACGACGGTGTCGGGCCAGACCTGTGTGATCAATTCATCTTTACTGACGATACGACCATCGGCCTGCATCAGCACCGAGAGGATTTCGAACGCCCGTCCTCCAACGCGCAGTGGCCGTCCATCAAGAAAGGCTTCGCGCTGTTCCAGGGAAATGGTGGCTTGACCGAGTCGGATCATGCGTTGCTCTGCACTGTGTGAGGGAGAGAGACGCGCAAGCGTCGATTCATCTGGCATACACGCTAGGGGACGGCCCTGCATAATGCAATTATCCCGAGGGATAACACGCGGTGGTTTCAGTGCGTGAAAATCACCGGTAACAGGGCCGCTCGACGGCCATCATGGTGCCTGGGACGGACAGGATGGCCGGCCCACATTCACCGCACCAGAGCCTTGCGTATACTCATGAGCTCAGTCTGAAACGCATTTTTAGCGGTGATTGTTCATGCCCAGCAGTCCTCCCTCATCATCCAACCCCAGCAGTCCTGATGTCGTACATGATGAGCCTTGGCTGGAGCGCTGCACCTTCGAAGTGCTGCGTCGGGAAAACGATCTGACCTGGTTCACGCTTCAGGACAGACAATCGGGAACACGCTGGCTCGCCGCCCGGGCACCGATCCAGCGGCCTGCCACATGCCAGCGGCTGGAGCGCGACTTTAATCTGCGCCTGGACCCGGACTGGGCGATTGCCCCTGTTGCGCTCATCCGCTCGGCCGAAGGGCCCTTGCTGGTTTATCCCGCGTTGGGGACGCCGCTGACTGACTTGATGGGTGAAGCAGAGCTGCCGTTGAGGCGCTTGCTGACCATCGCTGTAGCGGCGGCCTGTGCGCTGGGTAGCGCCCAGAAGTCGGGCGTGTGGCATACCAGCCTGCTGCCCCACCATCTGATGGTGGGCGCTAACGATTCAGTCAGACTCCTGGGGTTTCACAGTCATGCAGGGGAGGCCCCCACTGCCGAACTGCCCAGCTTGGAACAATGGCCATATCTGGCCCCCGAGCAGGTCCGGCGCGACAATCCCCGTTTCGACGTGCGCAGCGATATCTATGCGCTGGCCACGATTCTTTATCAAACACTGACTGGCCACCTGCCACTTACCGCCCGCGAACCATCTCAATGGCTGCATGTGCATGCAGCCGTTCAGCCGCAATCACCGGCGGTGCATGTCGCCGACCTGCCGGAAGGACTCTGCCGAGTGCTGCTCAAGAGCCTGGCGAAAGAGCCGGAGGCCCGCTATCAGAGCGCCGAATCGATGGCCGCGGATCTTGTCTGGTGCCAGCAGCAGTGGCTGGAGCACGGGCGTGTCGATGCGTTCCGCCTGGGCTGCTTCGATACGACACCTCCCGTGATCCGCAATGATGCCTTGTTCGGTAGGGAGGCTGAACGCCTGCAATTGATCGAGCAGATGGCTCAGGTGCGCAGCGATGGCATCGCCCGAGTCCTGCTGGTCGCGGGTGCGCCAGGTGCCGGTAAGTCGACGCTGGTCCATCAGGGTGTCCGGCCCATGGCTCCTGGCTATTGGGCCAGCGGCAAGAGCGATTTGCTGCAGCAGGAAACTCCTTATGCGCCATTGGCGGAAATCTTCAGGTCGCTGATGACCCAATTGCTCGGCAAGCCGGCTCTGGAGCTTGAGACCACGAGCCAGCAACTGGTCGAACGACTCAAGGGACGGGGCCGGCTCCTGGTGGATCTGGCGCCCGAGGCCGAGTTGGTCATCGGTATCGCGCCCGAACTGCCAAATATGCCGGCCCGATATGCGCTCGACCACGCTAACCGGACACTGCTCGATGTGCTGGAGGTCTTCGCTCAGCCGGGACGTCCCTTGGTGGTGTTCGTGGATGACGTGCAGTGGGCGGACGATTCGACCCTGTCGTTCTTACAGGCTTTCATCGCCCGGCCGCCCCGGCATCTGGTGCTGATCCTGGCCTACCGCGCGGCAGAGTCGCAGGCCCTCGAGCGACCGGGGGGATTACTGGAGGTGTTGGGCAGTGGGCAATGTGCGCCGCACCAAAAGATTACGCTGGGCCCCTTGTCGGAGCCCGCAGTTGCCGCGCTGATCGCCGCCGAACTGGACACGACCGCCAAAGACATTGAGGCACTCGCGCGAGTCGTGCACTTCAAGACGGCGGGCAACCCTCTCTTTATCAGCCAGGTATTGAGGGCGTTGATCGATGAGCGTCTGGTGCGCTTCGACGTGCGGGATCGCCGCTGGGTCTGGAATCAGGAGGAGGTAGACAGTTATCGCTGCGCCGATAATGTCGCGGATTTGATGGTGCAGCGATTCGAACGGTTGTCACCGTTGGAGCGGGAAGTGATGCGCACTGTCGGATACGTTGGCAGGCGCTGCGAAGAATCGTTGTTGCACCGGTTGATGTCGCCGTGTGATCCGCAGCAGATCGCCAGCGATGTGCAGGGGCTGGTCAGTGCGGGTTTCCTTCTGCGCGAGCGCGAGCATCTGGTATTTCCCCATGACCGGATGCTCGAGGCAGCCTGTCGGCTTCCGGCACAAGCGGGCAGGGGGGACGAGCACGCTCGCTTTGCCGCCGCCATGCTCGATCAGTGGGGCGAGCATGTCCCTGAGCGGGTGTTCGAAGTCGCCAGCCAGATTCAGCGCATCGACGCCGATGCATTGGACGAGCATCGCCGCGCTGTGTTTGTCGAGCTGCTGGTCGAAGCCGCTGAGCGAGCCAGGAATACCGCCGCTGTCGAGCAGGCCGCGGGCTACTTGCACACGGCCGAAACTCTGCTCGCCCAGGCCAGCAGCCCGGCCCTCTATACCCAGGCGTTCGCCACCCGATGGCTGGCGGCCGAGTGCGACATGCTCCTGGCCGATCTGGCCGGCGCCCAACGACGCCTCGACGATTGTCTGGTCCACGCCAGGACTGCGCTCGACCGTGCGAAAACCTATCGGTTACGGGCCACGTTGCGCACGCTGCACTCCGATTACGAAGGCGCGATAACCGAAGCCCTGACCGGTCTGGCACTGCTGGGCATTTCCCTGCAGCGCCGGCCCTCGCAGGAGCAATTGACCCAAGCGTTTGCTCAGGTACGCACACTGATCGGCCCACGGCGCATCGCCGACCTGGTGCATCTGCCCAAGGCCGATAACCCGCTTGTCGAAGCGACCATGGAACTGCTCGGTACGCTGATTTCCTCATTCTTCGTCGACGATGACATCCGCTTGCTGCATCTTGCAAAAATGGTCGAACTCACGCTGCTGCATGGCGTTACGCCGAGCAGCAGCTACGGGATTGCCTGGTTCGGCGTGATGATTGCCGAGTGCTATGGCGAATATGTGGATGGTCACGCCTTCGCCGAAGTGGCCCTGGAACTCATCGACAAGTACGGCTATGAAGCGGGTCGAACCGGCACCCTGGTGGCGCTCGACCAAGTCAGTCCCTGGACCAGGCCGATGGCCTATGCCCGCCAGAGGGCTATGGCCGCATTCGAGTGCGGCCAGGCCGGCGGCGACCTGGGCATGTCCTGCTATGCCTGCAACCACATCGGCTCCGACCTGCTGTTCATGGGCGAACCCTTGCAAGGGGTGTTGAATGAGCTGGAGCATGGTTTGGCATGGGTGCGCCAGTTTCATTACATCGATATCGAGCGAATCCTGCTGGCGCAACAATCGTTCGCCAGCGATTTGCGTAATGGGCGAGCGCACCGGCCGCTTGCCGAGCTGGACGGCACGGAACATGACCGTTTCGGTCTTATCGATCGCAGCAGTGTGTCGCAGCCGACACTGTTCTTTTCGTGGCTGTATTCAGGCATGTCCGCGTTTTACTTCGGCGATATCCCTTACGCATTGCGACGCTTCGAAGAGGTTGCCGCGCTGCTCTGGTCTATTCCGGCGCATATCAATCTCGCTGATTACTACCTGTTCCACGGGCTGGCACTGGGCAGTGAGCAGGCGCCCGGTGAATTGAGCGATAAACTGGAAAAGCTGGAGCGGCAACGCCAGCGGTTCCTGCAATGGGACGCACTCAACCCGACGACCTTTCGCAGCAAATTGCTGCTGATCGAGGGTGTGATTGCCCGCTTGCGCGGTCTGGAACTGGTGGCCATCCGCTGCTTCGACCAGTCGCAGATCGCGGCGGCTGCGGCCGGTTTCATCCATGAGCAGGCACTGGCCCATGAACAACTGGCCAATATCTGCATTCCCAATGGGCTGGTATCTGGCGCCAATCACCACCTGCGCG
Organism: Pseudomonas sp. B3G-3; assembly: GCF_028640915.1. Classification (NCBI taxonomy): domain Bacteria; kingdom Pseudomonadati; phylum Pseudomonadota; class Gammaproteobacteria; order Pseudomonadales; family Pseudomonadaceae; genus Pseudomonas; species Pseudomonas sp. B3G-3. The sequence goes on from NZ_JAQZAB010000114.1 coordinate 12,065, forward strand.
TGGCGCGCGATTGCTACAGTCTGTGGGGCGCCGACGGCAAGGTGCGCCAGCTGGAGGTCATGCATCCGTCCCTGGGCACGCAGCCGTCGTTTGAGCCGATCCGGCCTGTGACTCAGGTTCGGCTCGATCTTGAAGCGGGGGTCGAGGTGGCCCGCGCGCTTTCGCAAGAGATATTGCTCGAGCGACTGGTTGAAACCCTGATGAATCACCTGATGATCCAGGCCGGTGCCGATAATGGCGTCCTGATGATCGTCAACGACGCCGAACTTCAACTGGCAGCCACTGCCTCTGTCGAGGCTGGCAATGTGCGGGTTGTCCTGGATGCCGGGCAGCCGCTCGAGCAGATCGCGCCTGTCTCGGTGCTCAACGCTACCATGCGCACGCGCACCCCCCTGGTGCTTGACGATGCCCGGGCCGACTGTCCCGAGGCCTATAGCGCCGATCTGCAACAGCGCCAGACGCGGTCCATGTTGTGTCTGCCGTTGCTCAAACAAGGCATGTTGATCGGCCTGGTTTATCTGGAAAACAGCCTGGTATCCAGGCTGTTCAGTGCCGAGCGCCTGACCATGCTGGAGATTCTTGCTTCTCAGGCCGCCGTGTCACTGCAGACCGCCAGCCTCTATGCAAGGCTGGTCGAGGACAACCAGTTGCGCGCGCAGATGGAGGCGGACTTGCGCAGTTCGCGGGCGGAACTTGCGCGTAGCTCGCACCTTAAGGTCATGGGCGAACTTTCAGCTTCGATTGCCCATGAAATCAGCCAGCCGCTGCTGGGGATCCTGTCCAACGCCTCGGCCAGCCTGAGCTGGCTCAAGCGAGATCAGCCCGATCTCGAAGAGGCGATTCAAGGGTTGGAAGACATTCGCTCAGACAGCACCCGTGCGGCCAACATTGTCCAGGCGCTTCGCGCTCTTGCCAAACAGGCACCGTTACAGCGATTGCCGGTGCCGATCGAAGACTTGATCCGTGACGTCTTGTGCCTGACCGCGACCGACCTGGCGAGCGGCAACGTACGTCTGGAATCCCGGCTCGATACGAAATGCATCGTGTGGGTGGATGCGGTGCAGATCCAGCAGGTGGTGTACAACCTGATCACTAATGCAATGGAGGCCATCGCCGGAGCAGGGCTGCAGGATGGGCACATCATCGTCAGTTCCGGCGTCCAGGACGACCAGGTTCAACTCTGCCTGCAGGACAACGGCCCGGGAATCGGCCCCCAGGAGCGCGAGCGGATTTTTGATGCGTTCTACACCACCAAAGGCAACGGCATGGGAATGGGGCTGGCCATCTGTAGATCGGTGATCGCTGCACACGGCGGGACGCTAGTCCTCCAGGACAGTGAACAGGGCGCCAGATTCTGTATCGGTCTGCCGCTTGCGCCGGGCTGCGTCGGATAAAAAAAGGCCGCGTAAGCGGCCAAAGGGGAGGAGTGGGGCTGTCGATTTCGATCAGTTCATGGGTGTAGTTCCTGGGCCTGGGCCTTTTGCAGGTTATGGGGGGCGCGGTTGAGGATCATCCTGTTGGATATGTCCTGATCAATCTCAGGCATCAGGGAACCGTTGTTCGTGATGGCATGATCAAGGGCGCTTCGCCAGGCCCTGGGTGTTACACCTTCCAGGCGGTTGAAGGTGCGGGTGAAATGCGAGTGGTCGTTGAAACCGCATTCATGGGCGACTTCGGTGATCGCCATCGCAGTGATCAGCAGGCTTTTGGCTTTTTCGATTTTTATCCTCATCAACCAGCCTTGCGGTGAATGGCCGGTAATTTTTTTGAATGCCCGGGAAAAATGGCTGCGCGATAGGTTGCAATGCTCGGCAACTTCGCTGATGCGTATGCAATTGCCCATGTCACGTATCATCAGTTCCTTGGCGCGGCGCTCCTGCCAGCCGGTCAGGGCTCCCAGCGGTCTTGCAAGGGCGCCTGGAATGTCTGAATTCATCGATTGTGGGTTCATGGCGACTCTCCTGATCGTTGAGGAAAGTTTGTCCGCCAGTGACATTTAAAGTCCTTAAGCAAACCTTAAGAGTTATGAAACGTGGCGCCCAATCATGGCGGTTACCCAGGCAACTCATGTTGGCAAGCGGAGTATTGGCCTCCAGGAAACTGCGCCAATCGCAGCGGCTGTACTGATGCAGGTTATCTCTATGCCTCGGGCCTGGTTGGGGCCACGACATCGAGTTGATGCGTCAGTCAATTCGGGGGGGGAGAGGTATTACGCAGTGAATAGCTAGCGGCTCGACCGCTAGCTTCCACACGTTGATTCCCGCGCTCAGTGGCGAGCAAATTCAATCAGGTCGGCGTTGAGCTGAGCCTGATGGGTGACAGGGAAGCCGTGAGCAGCCCCCTCGTAGACTTTTAAAGTCGCGTTAGGAAGGATCTCGGCAGAGCGCTTTCCGGTCGTTTCAAGCGGGACAATAAAGTCACCGCTGCCATGAATGACAAGCACCGGAATAAAGATGGACTTCATTTCTTCGCGAAAATCCGAAGCCCAGAACTGCTCGATGCACGCGTATTGGCTGTGTATCGCGCCTGACATGCCTTGCTGCCAGAAAGCCATGCGCCAACCTTCGTTTTTTGCTGCGCTTTGCGGGTCCAGACCGAAGAAAGCGCTCGAAAAATCGAGGAAGAGTTGTGAGCGGTTCTCGAGGACTGCCTTGCGTACACCGTCAACGACGTCGATCGAGACTCCATCAGTGTTACCGCCGGTGGCGCCCATTAACGGAGTAATTGCACCCAGGAGCACCAGCTTGGCAATACGATCAGTCCCGTGCCTGGTCACGTATCGAACTATTTCGCCTCCTCCCATGGAATGCCCGACCAAGACCACATCCTCCAGGTCGAGGGTCTCAATGACGACTGCCAGGTCGTCTGCGAAAGTGTCCATGTCGTTACCGCCAGCCGGTTGATCCGAGCGACCATGCCCGCGACGATCATGAGCAATGACGCGAAAACCTGCATTCGCGAGAAATTGCATTTGTCCGTCCCAGGCGTCGCTGTTGAGAGGCCAGCCATGGGAGAAAACAATAGGGCGACCCTGTCCGAAGTCGCGAAAAAAAATCTGTGTTCCGTCTTTCGCTGTAACGTGGTTTTTCATGAGGTGCGTCCTTGGGGTTCCTATTAGAAATGCCGCTTCAAGACCATGCGGGCACAGTCACCGCCGCCGCGCGAAGAGTAGATAACCACCCTCCGTGAGGTAGCTTGGGGTAACCCTAAAAGAACAAACGCGCAGGTTCTTGTATGCGTGTGCTGGAGCAAACCGCACAACTCAATAAGGAAATTGCAAGAAAATAGAACTAATCGATGCCTGCTATTCGGGCTCTTGCATTGTTATGTGCGCGTTATTGGGGCGGGACTGAAGTTGTTGGCTGTGCACGGTACTGGGCGCGTAGGGTGTGGTCTTCAGTAACCACCGCACGTCCGCGTCATCACCGCCCGAACCCCGCAGGCTCTCCCAATAATGCCTTTTGCCGCCAGGCGGGTGCGCTGGTGGGGAAAAGCACTTCGGTCGGCCGCAAGCGCGCGATGCCGCAGGCCGCGGCGATACGCTGGCGTTGCTGGCCCCGGACAAGCGCTTGCCGATAACTGCTTTCGCTCTGTCGCAGCCCCAGCACATAACCCACGCCCGCCTGGAAATCACCTGCATGGGCTTGCCACCAGGCTGCGATCAACGGCGGGTCGGGCCAGGGCAAGTTCTCATCGGGGTCCAGGGCGACATTGGCATCCTCAGGGTCGTCGTTCGGGCCGGCATCGAAATCCGGCAGGTCCTGCAATTCCAGATCGAGCAGCGCCAGGTCGGCGCCAGTCATCAGGCTGAAGGCCTCGCCAGCGACGCGGGCATGCGGCAGGTCGCTCATCTGCTGGATCAGCCAGGGCACGCTGACCGGATCGCCCAGCAGCCCAACGGCCTGGATGCCGATGCGCCGCTGCCCGGGGTTCTGCATCAGCTGGCGGATCCAGGCGATGCTGCGCTCGCGCTGTTGCCAGGCCAGCAATACGCAGAGCGCGCGGTACTGGAATTCGCCCGCTTGCTCGGCGAACTGGCGCAGCGGCTCCAAAGCTTCCTCATCGCCCATCTGCGCGGTGGCCCAGTTGGCCCAGAAGCGTGGGGCTGCATCCTGATGCTGGCGGTGGGCACGGATAGTCGGCATCAGGTCACGACGGCGCAGCTCGCCCGCCATGCGCGCGGCCTGGGCGATAACGGCCGCATCGGCATGCGCCAACCCCGCAATCAACACTGCCCCCGGATCACGCCGGTGCATGCCGCAGGCGGCCAGGCCGATGCAGCGAAACAACGCTTCCGGCGAGCCGAGCAGCTTCTCCACCCAGGGTTCGACTCGGGGCCAGTCCAGCCAGCCCAGCGCGGCACCCATATAACGGGCACCGTCGGGGTGGGCGCGCAGATGTTCGGCCAACTGGGCCATTGCGCAAGTATTGGCGGCTTTGAAGGCCAGCACCGTGGCTGCGAATATCTCGCCCTGGGCGTTGGGGTTGAGCTGCTGGAGCACCAGGTCCAGGCTCTTTAGCCCGCCTATCTGCAAAGCATCCAGATGAGCTTCGATGCGCTTGTCGAGATCGAGCAGGTGCGCCAGGTCGTAGTGGGGGGCGTGCACGGCAAGGTCGCGCAGGCCGGCCAGAAAGGTGGCCTCCTCAATATGCTGGTCGATGACGATACTGAGGCTCGTCATCGATCAGTTTTCTGGGCAAACATGGCGCCGCCACGTGCTGCCGTCGAAACTGAGCACGCATTCGTCGCCTGCCACCCACAGCACATCGGGCTTGGCATCGATGGCGTAGTAGGCCTTTTTGCCCTTCAGCGGCACCTTGGTCTCGCGCAGCTGCATGCCGTCGTACTCGAGCAACTGGTCGGTTGCGGTCACGTAGAGCTTGCCGGCGAACTCAACCATGTTTTCCAGCACTTCGGCGCACAGGTCGCGATCACCGATATCTGTCCATCCCGCCTGCGCGCTGCCTCGTAGCAGGATCCCGCCGGACCCGCCGATGTACACCACACCATCGGCGGCGCAGTGCACGCAGTAAAGCGGCAGGTTGGTGGGTGCCACCGATGCCTGCCAGCCTTTGCCGTCCCAGTGCCAGATGGCGCCGCCATCGCCGACGGCATAGACGTCGTCGCGCGAGAACCCGTCAATGCCGTTCAGGCAGGCCGTGACCTCGTCCACCAACGGAACATAGAGCCCCTGGTCGATGCGCTGCCAGACGCCCTTGCTTTGCCTCAATACCTGGTTCTGTGTGCCGCAGGCATACAGTTCGCCATCCACCTCGCAGAGGTCCATCAGGTAGACATTGTCGATGTCCAGCGTGGTGTCGGTGCTGGACTGCCCGGAGGGGTGTTCACGGAGTAGCCCGGCCCGCCCGAGGAAACAGTAGTTACCTTTCTGCTGCCCGTGCAGCGGTGCTCTCTGCAGAGCGCTGTAGACCACCTCGGGAATGTCGTAGACATGGAACCAGTCGTCCTGGTCGATCATCATCACCCGGGTTACGCTGGGCTCCGCGCCCTCCAGATAGAGATGCCCGCCGAGCAGCGCCTGCTCCGGTCCGATCGCGATAATGTTGGTGAAGTAGAGGGCGGTTTCGCTCTTTGCCATGGTTCAGATCCTATGGGCGTCCTGCGGGGGCTGGTGCGGAACGTGCGGGTGGTATGACTTTGCCCGCCGCGCCCGAGGCACGGAGGTTCAAAGTGTTGGTGCAGCCAGGTCCTTTCTTCGGCTTGGCCTTGTAGTACTGGTCGAGCTGGAAGGCAACGCACTCCTGCTCTTTTTTCGTCAGGTCGCGCGGGGGGCTCAGCGCGCCTCCTGCCGAGGCGGCCGCAGTGTTGCGTGCGGTTTCGTATTTGAACGGCTTGCCTTTGTCGAAGTGGTCCAATTCGACCGGATCGAACTTCGCATGGCAGCGCTTGTGCGAACCCTGGTGCTGGTTGCCGCGCGACACGCAGATCACCGGGGCTTTCGAGTGACTGTAACCGGCCTTGCCGCGCATGCAGCGGCCGGGTATCAGATGGTGGCCGGTTTGCGCCGCTCCGCTCGCTGTGTTCGGACAGGCCTTGCTATAGGGCTGCAGGCGCAGGTGTCCCATGCCGGCGCACTTGCCGCCCGGCTTGAAGGCCGCCTTCATCTTCGAGGTGTGCGGCCAGGTTGCCGTGTTGCCAGGAGACGGATTGTGGTTGTGGGTGGTCAGGTCGAGATGGCGAACGACGTTCAATCCTTCGAACTTCACGTCCATCGACCAGGAGATGAAATAGACCTTCCCGGTGTTGGTACTGGTGATAATGCCTTTCTTCGGCGCTCGACCTGCCTCGTCGCCATAGCTCTTCTTGAAATGGCTCTTATTCTTGAGCATCACTTCCTTGCCGGTGATCTTGATGGTCCGACTGCCCTGCGTCGTGTCCTTCGACATGCCGGTATTCGGATAGGGGATCGGTACGCCCATGGGGGTAGGCGGTGCCTGTGGCGGGGTGAAGCAGACGTCGGGAAACGAGGCTATCGATTTCCCCGAGGCCGACTTGCAGGAAAGTTCTCGACCATTGGCGTAGACCTCATTGGCCATCTAGTTCGCCCTCACACGCTGGTAGCCGAGCACCATCGCCGCCCGCTCGCCCCCATCATTGCTCGAATGACAGAGTACCTGCGCGCTGTGGCCGTAGCCTTTGCGCGAGGCAGCCAGGGCAATGCACAGCAGCGCGGGTCCGCTCATTGCCCCGCACTCGCCGATGCAGTCCGCGGGGCTCCAGAGCTCGACGCGCTCCTTGCGTACCCGCAGGGTCCGGCTCAGGGCCAGCGCGGCTTCCTTGAAGTAATACTGCTCACCCGTCAGGTCGGCGAGACGATAGTCGACATGCTCGAAACCGAAGCCGCAGTCATCGAACGCCGCTTTTACCGCCTGCGTGAGCCCGTCCGCGCGAAATGGCAGCCCCTCGCTTTCGACAGTAGCTTTTTCCCTTCCGAAACCTAGCCCAAGGCATAGCAGTTGCGGCTCTTCGCTGGCCCGCACGGCCGTCACCAGTATCGCCGCAGCTCCTTCGCCAGGAATGAAGCCGTTGTCGCAATGACTGCTGAGTAGCCGGTCTCGCTCCTGATAGGCCGCGAGCGTCGCCCCGGTGAGATAGGAATCGACACCTGCGATCAGTACCTTCGAACATCCCTGCTCGATGAGTTTACGTGCGTTGATCAATGCCACCGCAGCGCTCACCCGGCCCCGCGGGATCACGCAGGAGCGCTCGTGAAAGCGCTGGCCGAGGCGTTCCTCGATGGCCCGCAGCAAGGACTCGTCCAGGCGCTCCAGGCGTCCTGGCCGGTCGCTCTCGGCCACGCCGAGCAGCAGCGGTATGTCGTGGACGTCCTCGTCGGACAGACCGGACAGGCACTCTGCGATGGCCATGCTGGCCATTCCCACCAGTTGTGCATATCCGGAGGACGGCTCAGGCAGGATCACGGGCGCGCCGACCAACCATTCCCCTGCCTGGTCAATGAAACGGGTCTCCTGGAAATTATCGATAGCGCAACGGATCGCCGCGCAGCTCGCAGGGGCGTTAAGGCCTACGGCGCTGACCATGCCGGAGCCGACGATGCAGAGCGCGGCCATCAGGGCGTCTCCTCGGGCGTGCGTTTGGCTTTCACCAGGGCCGACAGCGACGGGTAGTAATCCTTGCCCAGTTCGCGGGCGCGCCACCAGCCCGTGGACATGCTGCCCACCAGCACCTGAGCGATCTCGAACAGGTTGCGCTTGAGCGGGCGGCTGGTGCGCCAGGTGATCTCGACGCGTTGCGTGTCGGTGTCGATCAGCAGGGTGTCGATCACCGCCTGCACGGTTTCATGGCCGCCTTTTTTCAGAAAGAAGGTCACCGGCACCTGCATTTCGGGAATGCGAAAGCCCGCGCGCTCCTGGGGTGTGAGGTTGAGCAACAGCACATCCTCGCCACCGCGCAGGTACGGGGTCTGCTGATCCTCGGGGGCCGCCTGAAAGTAGCGCTGGTCGAAATCCGCCGGCAGAAAGGGAAAGCAGTCGGCCAGCCAGGCCTCGTCGTAGGTGCCGGCGAAGCGCGCGCGTTGTGGCCAGCCACGGCCGATGGGGCCGAGGGCCATGGGGCGGAAGTCGCCAGAGGGGCTGTCGATCGGTTTGCCCAACTCCTCGGTGCTCGGCATCGGCATACCGACGATGTCGGCACTGTCGGCGCTGCGCGGGTACCAGCCGCAACCGATCGGATTGTCCAGGTAGCAGTGACGCAATTGGGGGTCGTTGGCGATCGGATGGCTGCCGCCAAACGCCCGGGCGTAAGAGATGTCCTGCTCGGTAAACGGCTGCGGCAAGCCGGGAGCAACGCCCAACAGCCCCGATTGCCATTGCCGTGGACCGAGGACGGAAAAAGCCTTGCTCATCCGCCCGACGCGAATGCCCGCGGTCAGCTGCGTCACGGGTTTTCCGCCTGGGGCGTAGGCCTTGCCACGTACCAGGACATCGCAACATGGCTTGACCGGGGCGAAGTCCATTTCCTGCAGCGGGGCGCTGAGGCCGGGCTCACCGAGGAAGGTGTCGGCCATCAGCAGCGGTTGCTGGGTCTCGGCGAGGGTGGCCGCGCGGCCGTCCAGCGGCAGGTTGAACGTGCCTTTGGCCACCACCACCAGGGATTCGCGGCCATCGGGCGCCAGGCCCTGGGTATAGGCCGCAAGCAGTTTGCTGGCGTTGAGCAGTTCCATAGGCCGGATACCTGTCTAGTTGATCTGCACCGAACCGCCCTTGATGCGGTTGACCCCGCTGGAGCGGCTGGACAGGTAGGCGCCCTGGATGATCACTTTGCCCGCGCGGGTCAGGGTGATGCTGGCCTTGCCGCAACGCAGCACGATCTCGCGTTCGGCGCTCAGTTCCAGGCAATGCTCGTCCAGCCGCACGCTGGCGACTGGCTCGGGCGGGGCGTCCGCGCCGAGCAGGCGGCCGATCACCAAGGGGCAAGCCGGGTCGCCGCCTTCGAACATCAGCGCAACCTGGCCGCCGATATCCGCAGGCCCCAGCAGAGCGGTGCAGCGGGCAACGACGCCGCTGGCATCCGGGCAACCCGGGTAAACGACCCTGGGCGCGCTGGCGTGCGGCAGCTCGAGCAGGGTGCCGATGACCACTGCGTCGATGCGGGCCTGTATGGGTAGCGGGTGCTGAATCGTCATATACACACCTCCACTGTGCTGGCTCTGTACGAAAAGTGGCTGCGCGCTGGGCGCCTTCGGCGCTACGCGGGCCATGCTGCGTTAAAAACAGGCCCTAGTTCTGCAGGATCTTCTGGCCTTTGACCACAACGTTCCTGTTGGCCTTGATGTTGATGGCGCCGGAGCCGTCGATGGTGATGTCCTTGCCGCGAATCATGATGGTGCCGTCCTTCTTCATGGTGATGCTGGCCGCGCCCGTGGTCAGGGTGATGGAGTCGCCGGCGGTGAGGGAGAAGTTCTTGCCGACGTCCAGGCTGTCGTTCTGCTGGATGTTGGTGGTGCGGTTCTGGTTAACGTCGCGGGATTCGTTCTGGCCGATCTGGGTACTCTGGTTGCCGTTGATCTCGATACCTTCGTTGCCCTTGACCGTTTCGTTGCGGTTGCCGGTGATGCCGATGGTCTCGTTGCCGCCCACGTCCTCGGTGCGGTTGCTGACGATGGTGATGGTTTCGTTGGCACCGACCTTTTCCCTGCGGTCCGCGCCTATGGTGATGGTCTCGTTGTTGCCAACGTCCTCGGTGCGGTTGGCGCCGATGGTGATTTTCTCGTCGCTGCCGACATCCTCGGTACGGTTCACACCGATGGAGATGGTCTCGTTATTGCCGACCTTTTCCTTGCGGTCCACGCCGATGGTGATGGTTTCGTTGTTGTCGACGGTTTCGGTGCGGTCGTGTTTGACGTGCACGGTCTCGTCGTTGTCGATGGTCTTGCTGCGGTCGTGGCCGACCCAGTGGGTCTCGTCGTTCTCGACCTCGATGTCCTGGTTTTTCTCGGCATGGATGAACAGCTGCTCCGCGCCCTTTTTGTCCTCCATGCGGATTTCATTGAAGTTGGCTGGCGAGCCTTCCTTGCTCGAGCGGCTTTTCACCCCGCTCTGGGTGGCATTGGCCGGCAGCTCGTAGGGCACGGTCTGCTCGGCGTTGTAGACGCGGCCGGTGATGATCGGGCGATCCGGGTCGCCTTCGAGGAAACTGACGATCACTTCCTGGCCGATCCGCGGGATCTGTACCGACCCCCAGTTCTTGCCGGCCCAGGCCTGCGACACGCGCATCCAGCAGGAGCTGTTTTCGTTGGATTGGTCGTGGCGATCCCAATAGAAATGCACCTTGACCCGGCCATACTGGTCGGTCCAGATCTCCTCGCCGGCGGGGCCTACCACCCTGGCGGTCTGCGGCCCGCGGACAATCGGCAGGGGCGTCAGGGGCAGGGGGCGGAAGGCCTGGCCGGCATCCATGCAGTCCAGTTCGCTGATGAACTGCTCGGCCAGGTCCAGCTGCCCGCTTTCATAAAGCTCCTGGCGGATCTGATAGCGGGCGACCACCACCAGGTATTCGCGATTCTGGTCGGCGCGGTCGTAGCCGGTCAGCTTGAACAGATGCCCGCAGCCCAGGCCACGCGCCCGACCGCGCAACTGCACGCGCTCGAACTGGCTGTGAATCGCCTGGATGCGGGTGCGTGCGTAATGCTCGCCATCCTTGCTCTGTACGTATTCGCCCGGGTAGTCGTAGAGCGGATGGTCGCCGTTGCTGTGGCTGCGCGAGACGCTGGAGCGCACTTCGAGGCTGGCGCCGGGGCGCTGGAAGTCGTAGTCGTTCAACGCCAGCGAGCCCGGCTGGACTTCCCGCGCCAGTTGCCAGTCGTAGAAGTGGTCGCGCTCGCGCATCTGCTGATCGGGCGGGAAGAAGGGCACCGAAGCGTAGTCTGCCACCGTCGAGTGTGCGCCGTAGGCGTCGGCCAGCACCAGGACATGCCGCGCTTTCTCATGGCGGAAGTAGTAGTAGATGCCTTCCTGCTCCATCAGCCGGCTGATGAAGTCGAAGCTGGTTTCGCGGTATTGCACGCAGTATTCCCACTCGCGGTAACTGCCGCTCAGGTTGTCTTCGAAATCGGAGAAACCGAGGTCGCGGAACACCTGCTTGATGATGTCCGGCACCGTCTTGTTCTGGAAAATCCGGCAGTCCGAGGTGCGTGTGAGCAGCCAGAACCAGGGCCGCAGGCTGACCCGATAACCGGCGAACTGGCCGTGGCCGGTCAGTTGCCGGCAGCCGCAGGCAATCCCGTGGAAATAGCGTTTGCCGCCGCCGTGCAGCTCCAGGGTCAGGCCCATCGGCTTGCCCAGCAGCTGGTCGAACTTGATCGCCCGGTCTTCGGACGTGAGGTCCAGTTCGTAATGGAACAATCGCCCCAGCTCCTCGCTGCCTTCCATGCTCTGCAACAGCAGGACCTCGCCGCCGAGGGGGCTGTCGACCTGCACCAGGCGATTGCTTTGCGTGATTGCCATAAACGGCTTCCTCTGGCTCGCGTTGGGGCGTCAGTCATGCGGGTCGAATGCGTAGTGCAGCGCATTGTCCCGCTGGCTGATGCGCACGCCCGCCAGCGGCTTGCCCTCGAGCATGCGGGTGAGAAATTCCCGGCTCATGTCCGGCAACAGGGTATTGGTCAGGATGGCGTCGATCATCCGTCCGCCGCTCTCGATCTCGGTGCAGCGCGAGACGATCAGGTCGACCACGCTGTCGTCGTAGGCGAAGGGCACCTTGTGTCCGCTTTCCACGCGCTGCTTGATCCGCTCCAGTTGCAGGCGGGTGATGGCCTTGAGCATCTCGTCGCTCAGCGGGTAGTAGGGGACGGTCACCAGGCGCCCGAGCAGCGCCGGCGGGAAGACCTGGAGCAACGGCTCGCGCAGCGCCTTGGCGATGGCATCGGGATCGGGCAGCCGTCGCGGGTCGCGGCACAGGCTGGCGATCATCTCGGTGCCGGCGTTGGTGGTGAGCAGGATCAGGCAGTTCTTGAAATCGATCAGGCGGCCTTCGCCGTCCTCCATCACTCCCTTGTCGAACACCTGGAAGAAGATTTCGTGCACGTCCGGATGGGCTTTTTCCACCTCGTCCAGCAACACCACGCTGTAGGGTTTGCGCCGCACCGCCTCGGTCAGCACGCCGCCTTCGCCGTAACCGACATAGCCGGGCGGGGCGCCCTTGAGGGTGGAGACGGTGTGCGCCTCCTGGAACTCGCTCATGTTGATGGTGATGATGTTCTGCTCGCCGCCGTACAGGGCTTCGGCCAGGGCCAGGGCGGTCTCGGTCTTGCCCACGCCCGAGGTGCCGGCGAGGAGGAATACGCCAATCGGTTTGCTTGGGTTGTCCAGCCCGGCGCGCGAGGTCTGGATGCGCTTGGCGATCATCGCCAGGGCATGGTCCTGGCCGATGATGCGTTTTTTCATGTGCTCGTCGAGCCTGAGCACGGTGTCGATTTCGTTGCGCGCCATGCGCCCGACCGGGATGCCGGTCCAGTCGGCGACCACCGCCGCCACCGCCTGGTAATCCACGGTGGGCAGAATCAACGGGCTTTCGCCCTGCAAGGTGGCGAGGCGGCTCTGCAGCTCGCCGAGCTTGTCGCGCAATGCCGTGCGTTCGGCTTCATCCAGGCGCGGCGATGGCGCACCGGCCTCGTCGCTGGTGTCGTCCAGCGGCTCGGCGGCGGCGCGCAGGGTGGCGCGGGTCGCCAGCAGTTCATCGACCAGGGCTTTCTCTTCGCTCCAGCGACTCTCCAGGGTCGCCAGGCGTTGGCGTTCCTCGCCGAGGGCCGCCTCGACCTCCTGCTGGCGAGTACCGATGGCGATGCCGATGGCCTGCTCGCGGCCAATGATCGCCTGCTCGGTGCTCAGCGCCTCGATGCGTCGGCGGCTGTCGTCCACTTCGGCCGGCACCGCATGCAGGCTGATGGCGACCCGCGCGCAGGCGGTGTCGAGCAGGCTCACCGACTTGTCCGGCAGCTGCCGGGCCGGAATATAACGGTGCGACAGCTTGACCGAGGCCTCCAGCGCCTCGTCGAGGATCTGCACCTTGTGGTGCTGCTCCATGGTCGAGGCGACGCCGCGCATCATCAGGATCGCCTTGGCCTCGGACGGCTCGTCGACCTGCACCACCTGGAAGCGCCGGGTCAGGGCCGGGTCCTTCTCGATGTGCTTTTTGTATTCGGCCCAGGTGGTTGCCGCCACGGTGCGCAGGGTGCCACGGGCCAAGGCCGGCTTGAGCAGGTTGGCGGCATCGCCGGTACCGGCCGCGCCGCCGGCGCCGACCAGGGTATGGGCCTCGTCGATAAACAGGATGATCGGCTTGGGCGAGGCCTGCACATCCTCGATGACCTGGCGCAGGCGTTGCTCGAACTCGCCCTTCATGCTCGCGCCGGCCTGCAACAGGCCGACGTCCAGGCTGCGCAGTTCGACGTCCCTGAGGCTCGGCGGCACGTCGCCGGCGACGATACGCAGGGCGAAGCCCTCGACCACCGCGGTCTTGCCGACCCCGGCTTCGCCGGTGAGGATGGGGTTGTTCTGCCGGCGGCGCATGAGGATGTCGACCAGTTGGCGAATCTCCTCGTCGCGCCCGACTATGGGGTCGAGCTTACCGCTGCGGGCCTGTTCGGTGAGGTCTACGGTAAAGCGCTTGAGCGCCTCCTGCTTGCCCAGCGCACTGGGCGCCATGGCGCCGCTCGCTTCGCCCGGCGTGGCGCCAGCGTTGAAACCGTCGCTGGCGGCCAGGCCGTTTTCCGGCGAGTCGCCGAGGTATTCGTCGAAACGCTCGATCAGGTGCTCCACCTTGATCTTGTCGAACTCGCGGGAGAGGGCCGCGAGTGCGTGGCGCAGGCTCGGTGTCTTGAGCATGCCGACGATCAGGTGGGCGCTGCGTACCTGGCTCTCGCCGAACAGCAGACTGCCATAGACCCAGCCGCGCTCCACAGCTTCCTCGACCTGCCCGGACAGGTCGGTGATCGAGGTCGAACCGCGCGGCAGGCGGTCCAGGGCGTCGGTGATATCCCTGGACAGGCGCGCCGGGTCGAGATTGAACTGGCGGACCAGGCGGTGCAGGTCGCTGTCCTGCAATTGCAGGAACTGGTGCAGCCAATGCACCAGTTCCACATAGGGGTTGCCGCGCAGCTTGCAGAACACGGTGGCGGCTTCGATGGCCTTGTAGGCCGGGCTGTTCAACTTGCCGAACAGCGCGACGCGGCTGATCTCACTCATGATCGCGGCTCCTTGAGGGGGTGGTATGGCTGGCGTATTCGCGGACCAGCAGCAGGTCGTCGGCATCCGTCGGCGGGCTGCCGAGCCAGGTGTCGAAGCCCAGGCGGGTCTGGCCGTCGAGATCGATGCGCGGCACTTGCGCGCGCTGTAGCAGCAGATTGACTTCCCAATCCAGCTCCTCGCCCTGGTACTCGGCGACCCAGGCGGCCAGTTCGCCGAAGCTGTCCTGGCCGGGCAGCAGGCGTTGGTATTGCGCAAGGCTCAAAGGCCCCAGGCGGATGCGGAATTTATGCTGGCGATCCCAGACGTGGGTGCCCAGGCTCAGGTCGCTGCCGAGCGAGCACAGCGCCACGCCCAGCTGGCTGCGCTGCGGCAACTCCAGCCACTGGCCGACGTATTCCTCGATGCTCACCGGCACGCCGAAATAGTCTTCCAGGATCGCACGCAAGCCGTCCGGGTAGCGGGTCTGTGCCGCCAGGTGGCCGGTGAAGTGGTAGCGCGCCGAGTCGGCGATCGGGCCCTGGCCGAGCAGGCTGGTCATGCCCCGTCCGGACAGTGCGGCCAGGCGCATCGACCAATAGTCGTGGTCGGGGCGGTCGTGGCTGACGGTCGGCCGCGCCTCGGCCCAGGCGCGGTAGAACAGGCACAGCAAGCGGTGATTGAACACGTCGAGAAAGCGCGTGAAGCTGGCGTCGCCGCTGTTGCGCTGGCGATCGCGGGCGTATTCGGTCAGGTGCAGCGGCAGCGGGCCGTTGGGCCCGGTCAGGCCGAAAAAGAACTGCTCGATGCGCGGCGCGGCGCCCTCGGGGTCGGCCTCGATACTGGCCAGGGTCGAGGGGGCAAAGCCGCAGTCGGGTCTCTGCCCCAGGCGCAGCGGGTCGTCGTGCAAGCGCAGGGAATGGCCGATGCGCGGCCGGTCGCTGGCCTCGCACTCGATGCGCCGCAGCGCCTGGAAGAAGTCGTAGGCCCAGGGCTCGTCGGCCATCCGATCGATGCTGTGCAGCGGTTTCAGAGGTTCGGTCGACATCCGGGGTGCGCCTGCCATCGCATGATTTCGCCGCGCTCGGTGGTGCGCAGCACGGTTTCGGTGAAGCTGTTGATCGACACGTAACGGGCCAGGAAACGCTCGAACACCGCGCCCAGCAGGTACACGCCGGTGCCGCGGAAGGCGTTTTCGTCGAACTCCAGGCTGATCTCCAGGCCACGGCCAAACACGATCGGCCCCGGCATCGGCAACCGGCGGGTGCAGGGCGTGCTGCGCACCTGGCGCAGGCCTTCGATCTGCAACTGCAGCGCCGAATCGCCGGGGTCGCCGTACAGGCGCAGCAATTCGCGCAGCGCCGCGGCCCCCTGGCCCTGTTCGCTCAGCGACAGGTAGTTCAGCGATAGCTGGCTGATCAGCCGCCAGGCGCTGGCATCGTGCGCGCGGCTCGGCCGTGGCCGGCTTGGCCCGGCCAGGCAGCGCACGGCCAGCACCGGGGCGCTGTCTTCCAGGGTGAAATCGCTTTTGCCGGTCCCCACTGGCATCAGCAACGGCAGGTCGCGGTTGGTGCACAGGGCGCTGAGGCCGAGCTGGCGCAAGTCGTGGCGATAGGGCGCCTGGTTGACATCCACCAGCGAGACGAAGGTTTCGCTGCCGATATAGGTCGAGCGGGGCCCGCGGCGCCGTTGCTGGCTGGACAGGCGACGCGGCTCGCGGCGGACGATGTAGTAGGCCTGCTCGCGGCCATAACGCAGCGGGTCGCGGATCGCATAGAACGGCTGGAACGGCTGCTCGGGGCCGCTGCCATGGCCGGTGACCTGGGTCAGGGAATGGATCTCGAAATCCAGTGGCCGGGTGCGGTCGGCGATCACCTGGTGCTCATGCACCCGCTCGCTCAGGTGAATGCGATCGGCGCGGCGTGGAAACAGGTTCACCGCCGGCGTGCAGAAGGGCACGAACTGGGCCGCCGACACCGTGCCTTCCAGGGTGCTGTCGAGGCGATCGAACAGCACCACCAACTCCAGTTCCTGGCTGCCGCAGCGCTGCACACCGGCGCTCAGCCCGGTGAAGTCGACGAACAGGAAGCGGTTGGGCAGGGCGAAATATTCCTGCAGCAGGCGATACCCCTGGAAGGCCCGGGGCACCACCGGCAGCACCGCGTCCTGATCGTCGAAGCCGCGGGGTTTGAGGCTCTCCACAGGCAAGCGCTCGGCCCAGTCGCCGTCGACGCTCTTGATAAACACGGCACAGGCATTGCCGAGCAACTGCTCGTACAGACGAAAAGGTTGCTCGTCGGCGCCATTGAGGTAGAGCGGCAGGCTGTCCAGCGCCAGGGCGTTGAACGGCAACCCGGCACCACAGCGCAAGCGCAGGCGCAGCCCGGCCTTGGCCCTGGGTTCGCTGGCGGCCAGGCGGCCGAGGGTCGCCGCCGGGTTGCCGAAGTATTCGGCATGGCCGACCTGCAATGGCCACAGCGTCACCGCATGGGCGCTGCGGTATTCGCAGGCGGTCTGCTCGCCATGGCCCAGCTGGCCACGCAGGGCGGCCTGGCGTTCGACCCTGAAGCCGCTGGTCAGTGAGCCCTCGTTGGGGTCGGCGACCAGCTGGACCACCACCACCGAAGGCGTTGGCGCCAGGTAATGGGGGTAGGCGATTTCCAGCAGATTGTGGGTGAAGGTCGGGTATTCGGCGTCCAGCTTCAGGTGGACCCGCGCGCTCAGGTAGGCGAAGCCCTCCAGCAGACGCTCGACATAGGGATCGGCGCATTCGATGCCGGACAGGGTCAGGCGGCTGGCGATCTTGGGGAACTCCTGGGCGAACTCGGCGGCGCTCTCGCGGATATGCTGCAGCTCCTGGTTGTAATACTCGAGCATGCGCGGGTTCATTGGCGTCTCCTGGCGGGCTCGGCCGGCGTCACCTTGACGTGCCCGGTTTCCAGGTCGAGGGCGGTGCTGAGCAGCAGGCGCAGGGGCACCGGCTCGGCCCACAGATCGCCCTCGATCTCGAAGCTCAGGGCGTTGTGACTCATGTCATTGCCGTCGAGTCGCGCGCGAACCTTCAACGAGCCTTTGAGGATACGCGGCTCAAAGGTGGCGATGGTGTCGCTGAACAAGGCTTCGATGGCCTGTACATCGACACTCGAGGCGGTATGTCCGGCCAGGGGCGGCAGGCCGAAATTCAGCACCGAGTTGCCCGCCGGCATCTGCGCGGCCTGCTCCGGATCGAACAGCACGCAGGTGTTGAACAGCCAGGCCAGATCGCGCAGCACACACGCTTTGAGCTGGGTCAGCGACATGACGCGGCGCTCGGCGGCTTCTTTCGGGTTGTGCGGATCATCGTCGGTCAGGCGATCGAGCAACGAGGGTTGCAGGCGTTCTTGCAGGGTCAGCTCGGCCATTTTCAGTTATCCCTGTCGGCGCAGCCGAGGCTGCGCAGTTGATCCCGCAGGGCCCGCAAGGCGCCGCCCAACTGACCTGCACCCATCGGCTGTTCGGCGTTCATTGCCATCTCCTTGTTCGCAGGCTTCGAGCCGAGCCCTGGCGTGCGGTCAAGCGTCGGGGTCGAACAGGCCGATAAACATTTTCTCATCCCACTGGAAAGGCGGGCAGGCCGTCACCCGGCTCACCGCCGACGAGGCTTCCAGAGTCTGATCGGAGCCGCTGCGTAGCGCTTGGATCTCGGTGCGGCAATCCCGACTGGGCGAGGGCAGTTGTTCGCTGCTTTCCACCAAGATCACCTGGCGTGTCCCCACCTGCTTGGTGCGCAGCGTGCCGCTGGGGTCACGGTGGAACTGGCAAGGCCATTTCAGGCTCAGGTCGATGCCGGGTTGCTGCGGGACCAGCACGCGACAGTTGCCATTGCGCTCTTCCAGCAGCAGGTCCCGGGCCAGGAAGCGCGCCTGGGTGGCGCTGTCGGCCGGATTCTGCGCGCAGGCGGGCAAAATCAGACCCGCCAAGCCCGCGACCATAAGGCGAAACCGGCGCTGACTCATGACAGCTCCCAGAACCACACCTGGGCGGAGTGGTTGGCCGGGTCGTCGTAGGTCTTGGTGAAACCGCGGCTCCACAGGTCGATATGGTCGCCGGCCGCGCGACTCTCGCCACTGCGGGTAAAGCAATCCTTGAAAAAAATGATCCCGTTCTTCTCGTTGAGCTGCAGCTTGGCCTTGGCCGCATCGGTAAAGATGCTCGGCCGGCCCAGATGCTGGCGCCACAGCCAGTTCGCCAGCGACTCGGCGCCGCGGGCGTGGCCGTGGCTGCAGCGCGGTTCCGAATAGGTGTGGCCATCCACGAGGATGCTTCGCTCGGCGTTGAGCGTAATGCTCATGCGGATCGCGCATTGATTTTCCCAACCGCCATCGCAAGGCTGGCTTTCAGTCGGGTAGTTGTTCCACAGATTGATGAACGCGGGTCTGGCCATCATCGAACCTCCTGTTGCGCCGTGGCCCCTGGTACAAGCCGAGCACCCTGCGGCAGGGCTGCAGGGTGGCTGGCGTCACACCTTGACGTTTTGGCGGATATTCCAGCCGTACTTGACCGGGCCGCCGTCCTTGGAACCGTCCTGCTTCTGCGGTTGGTAGTCGACCAGCACCTGGCCGAAATTCAGCGCGATGTTTTCGGTCAGGCGATCCGCGCCGCCACTGCCGCCGGTGCCGATCGAGGACACCAGGACCTCCTTGAGGGTGATGGTCAGGTACTCGACCGGATCGTCGCCGCCGGCCTTGCGCACCGTCAGCTTGGCCTCGTCGTAATGCTTGCCGCTGGAGCAGGCCATCATCAGGTTGGGGGAGGATTTATCCACCCACTTGGTCAACGTCAGGTCGTGGATATTGACCTTGCCGGCACCGCCGCCACCGCCCACATGCATGTTGCCGGACTGGGCCATGGCCCAGCTCCAGGAAAGCACGTCGATCTCCTCCTTGTGGTTCTTGTCCTGGGACTCGCCCTTGACGTCGCCGATCTTGATAAACATATCAACAGCCATCATGCCTCCTTGAGTGGTCTACACCACTGTGCTCCAGCGATTGGCCACGCTGTGTTGCAGTGCACCCGCCACCACGGCGAGTGCCACCGGGGATGGATCAAACCGCCTTGGCGGATGGAAGCTTGGATACCAGCCGCAGCGATACCGTGAGCCCTTCGAGCTGGTAATGCGGGCGCAGGTAGAACTTCGAGCTGTAGTAACCGGGATTGCCCTCGACCTCTTCGACCACCACCTCCGCCGCGGCCAAGGGGTGCTGGGCCTTGGTGGTTTCGGTGGAGTGGGCCGGGTCGCCGTCCACGTAATTGAGAATCCAGTTCTGCAGCCAGCGCTGCATGTCGTCCTTTTCCTTGAACGAGCCGATCTTGTCGCGAACGATGCACTTCAGGTAATGGGCGAAGCGGCAGGTGGCGAACAGGTAGGGCAGGCGTGCCGCCAGGTTGGCGTTGGCGGTGGCGTCGGGGTCGTCATACTCGGCCGGCTTCTGCAGCGATTGCGCGCCGATGAAGGCGGCGAGGTCGGTGTTCTTCTTGTGCAGCAGCGGCATGAAACCGTTCTTCGCCAGCTCCGCCTCGCGCCGGTCGGCGATGGCGATTTCGGTCGGGCACTTCATGTCCACGCCACCGTCGTCGGTCGGGAAGGTGTGCGTCGGCAGGTTCGGCACCTCGCCGCCGGACTCCACGCCGCGAATCCGCGAGCACCAGCCATAGAGCTTGAACGAGCGGTTGATGTTCACCGCCATCGCATAGGCCGAGTTGGCCCAGGTGTACTTGGAACTGTCGGCGCCGTTGGTTTCTTCCTCGAAGGCGAAGGCATCCACCGGGTCGGTCTTGGCGCCGTAGGGCAGGCGGGCGAGGAAACGCGGCATGGTCAGGCCGATGTAGCGCGAATCCTCGGAATCGCGCAGCGAGCGCCAGGCCGCGTATTCCGGCGTGGTGAAGATCTTGGTCAGGTCGCGCGGGTTGGACAGCTCCTGCCAGGAGCCCATGCCCATCACCGTCGGCGAGGCCGCGCTGATGAACGGCGCATGCATCGCCGCGCAGACCTTGGCCAGCTCGCCGAGCAGCTCGACGTCCGGCGACGACTGGTCGAAGTAGTAATCGCCCACCAGGCAGCCGAACGGCTCGCCGCCGAACTGGCCGTATTCCTCTTCGTACATTTTCTTGAAGATCGGGCTCTGGTCCCAGGCGGTACCCTTGAACTTCTTCAGGGTCTTGTGCAGGTCGCCCTTGGCGATGCTCATCACGCGGATCTTCAGCTGCTCGTCGGTTTCCGTGTTGTTGACCAGGTAGTGCAGGCCGCGCCAGGCGCTTTCCAGTTGCTGGAAGTCGGCGTGATGCATGATCAGGTTGACCTGCGCGGTGAGCTTGGCGTCGATTGCGGCGATGATCGATTCGATGGATTTGATCGCGTCGTTGGAGATCAGCTCGGTCTTGCTCAGGGCCTGTTCGGCCAGGGTGCGCACGGCGCTTTCCACCGCCTCGCGGGCGTGCTCGGTCTTGGGTTTGAACTCTTGCAGGAGCAGGGCGGCGAAGTCGCTCGGTTGTTCGATCGCGGCGTCTGCCTGGGCCTGCGGGTCTTTCATCAATTCGGCCATGGTCTGCGTCCTCTGTCAGGCTTGCGGCTCGGGTTCGGTCGGTTTCGGCGCGCTGGCCAATGCCTGCAACAGCGCCGGGTCCTTGATCGCCTTCATGATCATGTCCTCGGCGCCGGTCTTGCCGTCCATGTAGGTCAGCAGATTGGCCAGCTGGGTGCGGGCTTCGAGCAGTTGGTTGAGGGCATCGACCTTGCGCGCCACCGCGGCCGGGCTGAAGTCGTCCATGCTCTCGAACGTGATGTCCAGGCTCAGGTTGCCTTCGCCGGTCAGGGCATTGGGCACGTTGAACGCCACCCGCGGTTTCATCGCCTTGAGCCGCGAGTCGAAGTTGTCGACATCGATCTCCAGGAACTTGCGGTCGGCCACTGCCGGCAGCGGTTCGGCGGGCTTGCCGACAAGGTCGGCCATCACCCCCATGACGAAGGGCAATTGCACCTTCTTCTCCGCACCGTAAAGCTCTACGTCGTACTCGATCTGCACCCGGGGAGCACGGTTACGGGCGATGAATTTCTGGCTGCTGGTGTTAGCCATTTTTCCTCCTGCGCTGCCTAGGCGGCTGTGTTGGATGGGCGTCGGTTAAGCGTTTTCACTCGGACTGTTCACCTTCAGGCCCGCGCAATTTTTCGAACTGGGAAAAACCGTCCGGAATCAGGTTGCTCACGATGGTGGCGAAATCCGCGCTGACCAGGCTCTTGGCGCGGCTCAAGAGCACGGGCACCGGGCTTGAGGGCTCGTGCCTGACGTAGTAACCGAGGATGCGGTCGAGGCTGCGCAGCACATCGTCACGGTTGCCGATCTCGCCCGCGATGCGCGGCGCGGCGGCGCTGGGGGCCGTGGACGTGGCTGCATCGACAGGCTCGCCGGCCTGCGCGACAGCGCTGGAAACGCCCGGCTGCGGGGCGTGCTCGGCGATGATTTGCACCGCATGCCGAAGCAGTTGCTTGATCGTGCCCAGGTCCGCGCCGTGGTTGGAGCCGACCCGTTCGTTGACCTCGCGCTCTATGGTCAACAGCGTGCCATGGGCATCGTTCAGGGCGGCGCGGCAGGCCTCGAGCTGTTCGCCCGCGCAGTCCTGAAAGGCCGCGCCGAGCTGGTCCGGGCTGAGGCTTTCACTGGCGAAGCGCTGCAAGCCGGCGGCATTCAGCGCGGCCCGCAGGCCGACGTTGCCAAAGGCCCGCGAGCTGATCAGCGGCATGCCCCAGAGCAGGCGAATGACCGGCTCGGCGTTGAGGCCGGCGAGGGCGTTGATCCGGAAAGTGGGGTCATTGCCATCTTCTGCATCCAGCTTGGGATGCAGGTCGTCCCAATACTGCGCGAGCAACTGCTGGATCAGCTGTAACCCTTGCACCAGGCCGGGCAGGCCTTGCAGGGCAATGGCGCTTTGCAGGAAGTAGTTGGCGATGCGCAGGTCTTTGCTGCGCGTGAACAGCTCGACGCAGAGGTCGCGGACCTGGCGCCATTCCGGCGGTGTGGCGGGTAGCACGGCATCGCCCATCTGCCGTTCGGGCTGGCCTTGCGCCGCGCGTTCAAGCTCGAGAAAGGCGGCGTCGTACTCGAGGTCGCCGCCACAGGGGGAGTCAGGGGAAATGGTTTCCAACAAACGCTGTACATCCATCACGGACGTGATCTCCATATCGGCCCGGCAATCGGCGCCCGGTCAGGGCGAGCGCACGACAAAATCCCTTTCCTGCAGATGCGTGTTCTATCCAGACCCACTTTTTGGTCATTTCTGGATTCAATAATTGAACTGAAGTTTTAGCCCAGTTCAATTGTTGTCAAGAAACTCTCCGACCAATGGGGGGAACCTTGTGATGTTTGAAGATAGGTGGTGGGTGGTGGTTCTTTTAGTTTCTTTTGTTATAGGGCTTATTTGAAAAAAGCGAATATAAGCGCAGGAACTTTGAGGGCACGGAAATCTTTTAGGGGGCTATACTCGCTTTGCACTCGCTGGCATGCCCGAGCTGTTGTTATTGAGCAATACCGTACAAGGAGTTCTAATGCCGCTGCGTTTGACAATCACCAGTTATCACAAGCTGACTCCCGGCCAACGGGCGGAGTTCGAGCTTGATCGCGGTGAGCTGAAAATCGGTCGCAACCCCGAGAACGACTGGGTACTTCCAGACCCGGAGCGCCTGGTGTCCGGCCAGCACTGCGTCATTCAACTGCGTGACGGCACCTACTACCTGACCGACACCAGTACCA
Source organism: Pseudomonas sp. B3G-3 (assembly GCF_028640915.1). Lineage (NCBI taxonomy): Bacteria > Pseudomonadati > Pseudomonadota > Gammaproteobacteria > Pseudomonadales > Pseudomonadaceae > Pseudomonas > Pseudomonas sp. B3G-3. Next base: position 35,053 of record NZ_JAQZAB010000114.1, read on the forward strand.
ATGGCGTACAGCTGATGAATGCCGGCGTGCGCATGCACCGCGGCAACAGCGAACCCTTGCGCGACGGCGAACTGCTGCGCGTCGGCGAGTACGACATCCTGGTGCAGATCAACGGCGCCCCGCAGATCGTCAGCGGCGCACCCGGGACGAGCGATCCCTTTACCGGCTTCGATGCGCTGATCAAGCGCCAGGCGCCGGGCGAGATTCCCGCCGCGGCGGCGCCCCCCAGCAGAGTGCAGATCCACGCGGGCGGTTCGCCCCTGGACACCAAGCCCGACCTGTTCGATTTTCTCGCGTCCCCGGCTGTCCCCCCTCCGGCCCTGGCCGACCACGTGCCGCCCGAACGCCATGATTTCCGCCCGCCCGAGCCACAACGCGCCAGCGCCCCCCCGGCCAGCGAAACCGGCGCGGCACCGGCGATTCCGGCGGATTGGGACCCCTTCACCGAGCTGGGTGCGGGCCCGGCGCCGGTGGCGCCGCCCCCTGCGCAAGCCCAGCCGCAACCATTGCCAGCGGTATCGGAAAATATTGCCAGCAGCGCACCCGAACCGGCCGTGCAACGGGCCGCGGTTGCGCCTGCGGCGCCGGCAATCGGGGGCGACAATGAACAGGTGCTGGAAGCCTTTCTCAGGGGCGCGGGGCTCGAGCAATTGCGTATCGACAGAGGCGAAACCCGCGCGCAAATGGAGGCCATCGGCCGCAGCTACCGGCATATGGTCGAGGGGTTGATCGAGGTGCTGCGCGCCCGTGCCAGCCTCAAGGGTGAGTTCCGCATGGCCCAGACCATGATCCGCCCGGTGGAGAACAACCCCCTCAAATTCGCCCCCAATGTCGATGAGGCGCTGCTGTTATTGCTGCGTTCCGGCAACCAGGCCTTCATGCCGGCCGACCAGGCGATCAAGGAAAGCTTCGACGACCTGAAAGCGCATCAACTGGCCGTCATGGCGGGCGTACAAGCCTCGATCAAACACCTGCTCCAGCGTTTTCAGCCCGCGGTACTAGAAGCGCGTTTAAGTCAACCTTCGGCTATTGGCGCTTTGCTGCCCGGTAGGCGTCAAGCGCAATACTGGGAGTTGTTCACGGAACTCTATGCGAGCATTTCCAGGGAGGCCGAAGATGATTTCGAGGATTTGTTCGGGCGTGAATTCAGTCGAGCCTATGAAGAACAAAATACCAAGTTGCGAAAAGGCTGAGTGCCATCGGTTAGTTGGATAAAGGCTAATGGCTATTAAATAGTGAGTTGATCTTGTTTGGCTATCGGTAGTTTCGATTTGGAATAATAAATGTCAGTGAGGACGACGACATGCCAAAGTTCTTGTTGTTCGCAACAGCAGTACTGCTGGCTGCCTGTGCTTCGAGTCCGCCGCCGCCCCCTACGCCTACTGTCGTTGTCATGCATATCCAGGCTGCTGCCGATCTGAATCTTTCGGCGGGCGGCCAGGCGACGCCGGTGCGGGTGCGTTTGTACGAGTTGAAGAGCGGCGGAGCTTTCAGTCGCGCCGACTATTTCTCCCTGGTGAATGCCACCGGCGCGACCTTGTCCGCGGACCTGGTGGCGCAGGACGAATTGCTCATCCAGCCGGGTCAACGGCTGACCCTGGAGCGCACGCTCGACGAGCAGAGCCGTTTGCTCGGCCTGGTGGTGTCCTACCGTGAACTGGACAGCGCCGTGTGGCGCCAGATGGTCAGTATCCCGAGCAATGAAACCACGCCATTGACGGTTTCCCTGAAGGCCAGGGCGATCAGCGCGGCAGCCACGAAACCTGCGAATTAGTCCTGTCGAGGAAGCCAGCCCATGTCCTGGAATAACCGTGTGGTGTGGTCCGAAGGAATGTTTCTGCGGCCGCAGCATCTCCAGCAGCATGATCGCTACATGGAAGCCCTGATCGATGGCCGTTGCCGCCCGTTGAGCGCGGGGGGCTGGGGGTTCTCCGAGCTGCGCATCGACGAGTCCCTGCTCAGCCAGGGCAAGGTGGCGATTGTCAGCGCGCGCGGGGTGCTACCCGATGGCACGCCTTTCGACATTCCCGGCGACGATCTGCCGCCGCCGCCACTGAACGTGAACGACAACCTGCGCGATGCGCAGGTCTTCCTGGGCTTGCCGCTCAAGCGTGCCGGCAGCCGCGACACCGTGGGGGAGGGCGAGGCACCGGGCGGTGCGCGCTATATCAGCCAGGTGCGGGAAGTACGCGATGACAACGCCGCCTTCGAGAGCCGCGCGTCGCTGGCGATCGGCGGCAAAGCCCTGCGCCTGCTGACCGAGCGCGACGGCCTCGGCGAATATGCCTGCCTCGGTTTGATCCGGGTCCTGGAAAAACGCGCGGACAATGCCGTGCAGCTGGACGACGACTATATTGCGCCGCTGCTCGATGTGGCCGCCTCCGGCGTGCTGGCGGCCTTTCGCAGCGAGCTGCAAGGGCTGTTGCACCAGCGCGGCGAGGCCCTGGCAGGAAGGGTGGTGGCCTCGGGGGCCGGCGGTGCCTCGGAGATCGCCGACTTTCTGCTGCTGCAACTGGTCAATCGCGCCGAGCCCCTGCTCAGCCACCTGGCCCGGTTGAGCCCCTTGCACCCGCAGGACTTCTATCGCGAGGCGGTCTGCCTGGCGGGGGAGTTCGCCACCTTTTCCGCCGCCGGGCGTCGCCCCAGCGACTACCCGGCCTATGCCCACGACGACCTGGCGAGCAGTTTCGCCCCGGTGATGCACGATCTGCGGCAAGCCTTGTCGATGGTCATCGATACCCGCGCCACGCCGATTCCCATCGTCGAGAAATCCTACGGCGTGCATGTGGCGATGCTGGCCGACAAGAGCTTGCTGGAAATGGCCAGCTTCGTCCTGGTGGTGCGGGCCGAGGTACCGGCCGAAACCCTGCGCACGCATTTCCCCCAGCAGGCCAAGATCGGCTCGGTGGAGCACATCCGCGACCTGGTCAACCTGCAGTTGCCGGGCATCGCCTTGCTGTCCATGCCCGTGGCGCCGCGGCAGATTCCCTATCACGCCGGCTCGAGCTATTTCGAACTGGACCGTGGCAGCGAGCACTGGAAACAGTTGGCCAACTCAGGGGGATTCGCCTTTCACATTGCCGGCCAGTTCCCGGGCCTGAACCTGGCCTTCTGGGCCATCCGAGGATAATTCGTCATGCACCCGATCGATGATCCCTTCGGCAGCTCTGGCGTAGGCGGCACTTCAGGCGGCGCCTCGCCGGGCGGCAACGACCATACCCTGATCATGCCGCGGCCCGGCGGGCGCTCCGTCGATGCCTCTGCCCCAAGGAAGGATGGCGCCAGCGCCGCCGATTCGCACATTGCGATGCCGGGCGCGCCGGTGGCGAGCAGCCTGGCCCAGGGCCTCAACCCGCTGGAGCGGGCGGCCGGCCCGATACTGGCGTTGCTGACCCGCTTGCGCAGCACCCTCGCTCACCCGCAACCGGCCAGCCTGCGCGCCCAGTTGCTGGCCTACCTGCGCCAGTTCGAGGAGCAGGCGCGCGCCGCCGGCGTCGCCCAGGATGAGGTGATGCTCAGCCGTTATGTGCTCTGTACCGCGCTGGACGAGGCGGTACTCAGTACGCCCTGGGGCAGTACCAGCGACTGGGGCAAGCAGAGCCTGCTGATCACCCTGCACAACGAAGCCTGGGGCGGCGAAAAAGTCTTCCAGCTGCTCGAGCACTGTCTGCAGAACCCACAGCAGCGCCTGCACATTCTCGAGCTGCTGTACCTCTGTATCTGCCTGGGCTTCGAGGGCCGCTACCGGGTCATGAATGACGGCCGCAGCCAGCTGGAGGCCTTGCGCGAACGCACCAGCGCGACCATTCGCAGCGTGCGCGGCGAATTCGAGCGCGAGCTGTCGCCGCATTGGCGGGGGCTCAGCGTGGTGCGCGATCGCTTGTCGCAATTCCTGCCGCCCTGGGTTGGCGTGGCCATTTGCCTGGCCGTGCTGTTGCTGCTGCTGTTCGGCTTGCGCCTGAAGCTGGCGGCCGACGCCGAGCCGGTGTTTCGCAATATCCACGCCCTGGGCGAGATCCCGGTGCAAACCATCGACCGTCCAGCGCAGCAGCCCAGGTTGATCGAACGCCCACGCCTGGCGCGCTTCCTCGCCGAGGACATCAAGGCCCAGCGCGTCGCCGTGGAGGATGCGCTGGATCGCTCGGTGGTGACCATTCGTGGCGACGAGTTGTTCGCCTCGGGCAGCGCGAGCATTTCCGAACAGTTGCAGCCCTTGCTGCTGCGGGTCGCCGATGCCCTGCGCCAGGTCAAGGGCACGGTGCAGGTCACCGGGCACAGCGATAACCGACCGATCGCCACCTTGCGCTACCCCTCGAACTGGAAGCTGTCGCAGGATCGGGCGCAGCAAGTGATGGAGATCCTCGCCGCCCGCAGCGGGCAACCCCAGCGCTTCACCGCCGAAGGGCGCAGCGACGCGGAACCTGTTGCTTCCAATGACAGCGCCGCCGGACGCGCCAGGAACAGGCGCGTAGAGATTACCGTGCTAGCGGAGGGCAACCAGTGAAGGCCTTTATCAATTTCCTGGTGCGCTGGGTGGTGCCGCTGCTCGGCCTGCTCGCCCTGAGCCTGGTGATCTGGTTCCTCGGTCCGCTGATCATCGTCGCCACCTATGAACCCTTGGCCCCGGCGGCCGTACGCTGGGCGCTGATCGGCCTGTTGTTCCTGGCCTGGATCGGTGTGCGCGTATTGCGCATCGTCCAGGCCCGGCGCAACGCCGCCAAGGTCATGCAGGGCCTGGCGGCGGTAGCGCCGGATGCGGCCAGCGTCGCCACCGCCGAAGAGCTGGCGGCCCTCAAGCAACGCATGGACGAAGCGCTGCTATTGCTCAAGCGCAGCAAGCTCGGCGGTAACGAGCGGCGCAACCTTTACGAGCTGCCCTGGTACGTGATCATCGGCCCGCCGGGCTCGGGCAAGACCACCGCGCTGGTCAATTCCGGGATGCACTTTCCGCTGGCCGAACAGATGGGGAGCGGGGCGATCCGCGGCGTCGGCGGTACGCGCAACTGCGACTGGTGGTTCACCGACGAAGCGGTGCTGCTGGACACCGCCGGGCGCTACACCACCCAGGACAGCCATGCGGCGGTGGACAAGGCGGCCTGGCTGGGCTTTCTCGACCTGTTGAAGAACCAGCGCAAGCGTCGGCCGATCGATGGCGTCTTCGTCGCCATCAGCCTGTCCGACCTGCTATTGGGCAGCGAGGCCGAGCGCAGCGCCCATGCCCGGGCCATCCGCACGCGGGTGCAGGAGTTGTATAGCCAGCTCGGTGTGCGCTTCCCGATCTACGTGATGCTCACCAAGTTCGACCTGGTGCCGGGGTTCATGGAGTTCTTCGACGCGCTGAGCAAGGAAGAGCGCGCGCAGGTCTGGGGCGTCACCTTTGCCCTGGACGATGGCAAGAGCCCCCAAGGCCCGCTGGCCCGTTTCGACGAGGAATTCACCGCCCTCGAGGCGCGTCTTACCGAGCGTTTGGTGGAACGCCTGCAACAGGAGCGCGACCCCAACCGACGCGATCTGATCTACGGCTTCATCCAGCAGTTCGCGGCGTTGCGGCACAACCTGTCGTCCTTCCTCGAGGGGGTATTCAAGCCCAATCCCTATGAAGAACGTGCGCTGTTGCGCGGGCTTTACTTCACCAGCGGCACCCAGGAAGGCAGCCCCATCGACCGTCTGATCGGCAGCATGGCGCAAAGCATGAACCTGGATCGCCAGCACCTGGCGCGCCAGACCGGCACCGGTCGCAGTTACTTCATCACCCGCTTGTTCCGCGATGTCGCCTTTGGCGAGCGCGGCCTGGTCGGCAGCAACCCCAAGGTCGAGCGCCGGCATCGCTGGATCAATCGTGGCGTACTCGCCGCCAGTGCCGTGGTCTTGCTTGCGGTGACGGCCATCTGGGTCGCCAGCTACCGCGCCAATCAGGCCTATATCGCCGAGGTGGACGCGCGCCTGGCGCCGCTCAAGGGGCAGGTCGAATCGCTCAGCCCGGCGCAGCGCGAGGTATTGGCCGTGCTGCCGCTGCTCAACGCCGTTCGCCATGTCGCCGACAATTCGCTGTCCTGGGCCGAAGGCTACGGCCTGTTCCAGGGCGACATGCTCGGCGCCGAAGCCACCAGCGTGTACCGCAAGCTGCTGATCGCGGTGCTCGCGCCACGACTGCTGACGCGCATCGAGGAACAGTTGCGCAGCGGCGGCAACACCGAGTTTCTCTACGAAGGCCTCAAGGTCTACCTGATGCTGGCCAGCGCCGAGCACTATGACGCCGATGCCATCAAGACCTGGATCAACCTCGACTGGGACCGCAGCCTGCCGCGCGACCTGGCCCCGGAACAGCGGCTGGCCCTGGCCGAGCATCTCAATGCGCTGTTCGCCCACAAGCCACCACCGGCGAGGCTGGATGAGGAACTGCTGGCCGACCTGCGTCGGCAGTTGCAACAGATGTCCGTGGCGCAGCGGGTCTACAGCCGGGTGAAACGCCAGAAGCTGCCCGAGGGCGTAGCGGATTTTCGCCTCAGCGAAGCGGCCGGGCGCGACGCCGCCCTGGTGTTCACGCGCAAGAGCGGCAAGCCGTTGAGCGATGCGTTATCCGGTTTCTATACCTACCGCGGCTACCGCCAGGCGTTCATGGTCGCCAGTCTCAGCCAGTCCGGCGCCCTGGCCGAGGAGCAATGGGTACTCGGCCGGCCGCTGAACGACAACCAGGATGTCGCCAGCCTGGCCCTGGAGGTGCGGGCCCTGTACTTCCAGGATTTCCTCAACCAATGGGAAACACTGCTCGGCGATCTCGACTTCGTCTCGGTCAACAGCATCGCCCAGGCTGCCGATGTGCTGCGGGTGCTCTCCGGGCCAAACTCGCCACTGAAGAAACTGCTCGCCGCAGTGGCCAAGGAAACCAACCTGCAACAAGAGGATCGCCTGCTGGCCGAGAAGCTCAAGGCCGCCGACGGCACCGTGGACAAACTCAAGCAGCAGCTCGGCTCGCTGGTCGGCCAATCGGCCCAGGAAGATTCGTCGGCAGCCTCGCAGGTCGATCCTATTACCGCGCGTTTCGCCGAACTCAATAGCCTGCTGGCCACCAGCGGGGAGGGGCCCGCGCCGATCGACGATCTGCTGGCCCAGCTCAACGAGCTCTATGTGCAGGTCAGCGCCATGAGCGGCGCCAGCGGCGAGGCCCTGCTGGGCGAGGCGAAGAACCAGGCGGTGGCCACGGCATCGCGGGTCAAGCTCGGCGCCGAGCGTCAGCCGCCACTGGTGCAGAAGCTGGTCAACTCGGTGGTCAACGCCACCACCAGCAGCATGATGGGCGGCATCCGCACCCAGCTGAACGCGGCCTGGGTCAGTGAGGTGGTGAATGTCTACCGCCAGTCCCTGGCTGGCCGTTACCCCATGGTCAACTCCAGTTCGCGGGAGGCCACCCTGGAGGACTTCGGCAACTTCTTCGGCGTGGGCGGGGTGATGGACAACTACTTTCGCAAGTACCTGCAACCCTACGTCAACACCTCGACCAGCAGCTGGCGCTGGCAGCCGGGCGCAGCGGAAAAGCTCGGCATAGGCCCGGGCGTGCTGCAAACCTTCCAACGCGCCGCGGCCATTCGCGATGCCTACTTCCGCGCCGGAGGCACCCGGCCGACGGTTCGCTTCGAACTCAAGCCCGTGGCCATGGACGCCTCCATCAGCCAGTTCCTGCTCGACCTGGACGGCCAGCAGCTCAGCTACGACCATGGCCCCAGCCGGCCGATGGCGATGCAATGGCCCAGCCCCAACAGCCTGGGGGTGGTGCGCCTGTCCGTCACGCCGCCCACCAGCGCCGGTCGTTCGGGGCTGACCCTGGAAGGGCCCTGGGCCTGGTTTCGCCTGCTGGAACAGTCCGACCTGACCCAGGGCAACGCCCCGGACCGCTTCACCCTGCGCATGCGCGTCGACAGCTCCAGCATCTCCTGCGAGCTGCGCGCCAGCAGCGCGTTCAACCCGTTCAAGGGCCGGCTGTTGTCCGGCTTCAGCCTGCCGGAGCGCTTGTGAGCAGCCCCGGTTTCTATGGCAAGCTGGCCGGCCGCGGGGACTTCATCCACCGCGGCCTGTCGCCGAGCTTTATCGAGCGCTGGGATGCCTGGCTCTCCGCCGGCATGGCCACCAGCCAGGCGGCGCTGGGGGCGGCCTGGCTGGATGCCTACCTGGTCAGCCCGCTGTGGCGCTTTGCCGTGGCGCCGGGCCTGCTCGGCAATGAGGCGGTGGTGGGGGTGATGATGCCCAGCGTCGACCGGGTCGGGCGCTACTTCCCGCTGACCATCGCGTTGCAGCTGGAGGCCGAGACCGACCTGGGCGCGCTGGTGGCCGGCCCGGATGACTGGTTCGAGGCCGCCGAGGCCCTGTTGCTCTCGACCCTGGAGCCCGAGGCCGATGTCGAGGCCTTCGAGGCCGCGGTGCCGGCCCTCGGTAGCCCGGTCTGTAGCGTGCAGGTGCTGTGCATGCCGGCGCTGGAGGGGCAGATGCGCTTCGCCGCCACGACTGCGGCGGCGCGCGGGGCGGTGCTGCTGCAGCACGCCTGCGAGGGCGCGAGCCTCTGGTGGGGCAAGGGCTCCGGACGGGTCGCCGCTGGGCTGCTGCGTTGCCAGGGGTTGCCGGCGGCGCAGGATTTCAGCGGTTTTCTGCTGGGCGAGGGCGGCTGCGCGTCGCTTGCGCAAACCGTGCAGTTCGATTTCGGGAGCTGATTTTAAGAGCTGATTTTGGGAATTAGGGACATTTCGGGAGCCAGGGCATGTCGTCAGCCGTAACGCGTTACGAATCCGCCAGCCACAGCCATGTCGGCATGGTGCGTCAGGTCAACGAGGATGCCTGTCTGGATGCCGTGCAAGCCGGCCTCTGGGCGGTGGCCGACGGCATGGGCGGGTATGCGGCGGGCGATTTCGTCAGCAGCCTGATCGTCGACACGCTGCGCGCCATCCCGCCCGAGCCCGCCTTGCCGGCCTATGTCCAGGCATTGCGGGCGGGGCTGGAGCAGGCCAACGCGGCGGTTCGCCAGGAAACCGCCCAGCGCGGCGTCGGCATCATGGGCAGCACCCTGGTGCTGCTGGCCGCCCGAGGTGACAAGGCCACCTGCCTGTGGGCCGGCGACAGCCGCCTGTATCGCCTGCGCGAGGGCCAGCTGGAGGTCATCAGCCATGACCACAGTTATGTCCAGGAGTTGCTGGACAGCAGGCTGCTCAGCGAGGACGAGGCGCGCGAGCACCCCATGTCCAACATCGTCACCCGCGCCGTGGGCACCCAGGACCGGCTGGAACTCTCGGCGGTGGACCTGGATGTGCGTCCCGGCGACAGCTTCCTGCTGTGCAGCGACGGGCTGACCAAGACCGTCGAGGACCATGAACTGCGCGATGTGCTGGGCAATGCGAGCCCCTATGAGGTGGTCCGCAGCCTGGTGCACCTGGGGCTGACCCGGGGCGCTCCCGACAACATCACGGCGGTAGTCGTCAATGCCCACTGAAAACGCATCAGCTGAAGAACGCTCGAGTCTGGACATGGACATTCCCGGCTATGCGATCGAGCGCGAGCTGGGCGAGGGCGCCATGGCCACGGTCTACCTGGCGACCCAGCGCTCGCTGGAGCGCAAGGTGGCGCTCAAGGTCATGGCCGCCGCGCTGGCCGCCGACCGCAGCTTCTGTGAGCGCTTCCTGCGCGAGGGCAAGACCCTGGCGCGGCTCTCCCACCCGCACACAGTGACCATCTACGACATCGGCAATGTCGGCCACTTCTACTACATGGCCATGGAGTACCTGCCGAACGGGACGCTCAAGGAGCGGATTGCCGAGGGGCTCAGCCCGCAGCAGGGCCTGGTCTACCTGCGCCAGATCGCCCTGGCCCTGGGGTATGCCCATGCCCAGGGCCTGGTGCACCGGGACGTCAAGCCGGCCAATATCCTGTTTCGCGCCAACGGTTCGGCGGTGCTCTCGGACTTCGGCATCGCCAAGTCCCTGGAGGACCACACCCAGTTCACCCAGGCCGGTTTCGCCGTGGGCACGCCCAGCTACATGAGCCCCGAACAGGCCCGCGGCCAGCAGATCGACGGGCGCACCGACCTCTACGCCCTGGGGGTGGTGCTCTACGAGATACTCACCGGCAAGCTGCCCTATATCGGCAGCGACTCGCTGTCCACGGCCCTGGCCCACTTGACCGAGCCGCTGCCCGAACTGCCCATCGCCCACGGCCGTTACCAGGGGATTCTGCGCAAGCTGCTGGCCAAGGACCCGGCCGAGCGCTTTGCCGATGCCGATGCGCTGATCGCCGCGCTGGACCATCTGCCGCCCGCCGGGCCGGCCGATGCCGAGGCGACACAGTTGCGCCCACTGCCGTTGCCGGCCACCGCGACGGCCGCCGGGCAATCCGCGACGACCGACCTGGGCGGGCTGGCGCCGGTTTCCCTCGACATGCCGCCGCTCGCTGCGCCAAAGCCCGCGCCTGAACCCGCACCCCAGCCAGCCGCCACAGCCACAGCCACCCGGGCCGCAAGCCTCGGCGCAGAGCCGCCGGCCGGGTCGCGTAGACCGTTATGGGCACTGTTCGGTGTGGTCTTGGCCGGGGTACTGGCCCTGGCTGGCGGGGGCTACTGGTGGCTGCGCCCGGCGCCGCCGGTGGAACCGCAAAACGACCAGGTCGAAGCCAAAAAAACGCCGGCTGGCGATGCGCAGGACTCGCCCGCCAAGACGGCCAGCGCAGCGCAACCGCCGCTGGCGACGAACGCCGATGGTGGCGACCGTCCGCTGCTGATGCCGGGCAAGAAAACCCTGTTCCAGCGCGTGCTGAGCAAGCCCGGCGCGCAGGTGTCCGGTCAGCCCGGGGCGGCGCCCGACGGTGCCGCGCTGCCGGCGTTTTCGGTGCTGTATGTCTATCAGCGCAAGGCGGTGGCGGGTGGCAGCTGGCTGGAGGTCGGCGCCGCCAGCGATGGCCAGCGCGATGGCTGGTTGCCGGCCGAGCAGGTCAGTGACTGGAAACAGAGCCTGGTGCTGAAATTCACCGAGCGCTCCGGTCGTTCGCCGGTCATGTTCCTGCGCGAGGAGAGCAGCCTCGAACGGTTCCTGGCTGACACGGCGCAGGCCCGCGCGGCCCTGCACAAGGCGCAGAACGAAGGCAGCGTGGACCCGCAGATCGTCGCGCTGGAGCCTGTGGCCAGTGCCATCCCCCAGGACCAGTTCTACCTGCTGCCGATTTTCCAGGCCCGAGAGAGCTTCGATGCCAACGGCCAGCCGGTGCAACTGCTCAACGTGGCCTCCATCGACCCCGGCAATACGCCCCAGGGCAAGGCCGAGGGGGCGGCCAGGGCCGGCAGCGATGCCTTCCGCACGGCGATAGTGCTGGTGGTCGACACCTCGGTGTCGATGCAGCCCTACATCGACCGGGTGCGTAAGGTCGTGCAGGCACTGCACCAGCAGATCGCCAGCCGTGGCGACCTGGACAGCGTCAGCTTCGGCCTGGTGGGGTTTCGCAGCAATGTCGAGAAGACCCCGGGCCTGGAATATGTGGCGCAAACCCTGGTGAGCCTGGAGGAGGGTCGCGATCCACAGCGCTTCCTCGAGCTGGCTGGCCAGGTCAAGGCCGCCCAGGTGTCCAGCCACGCCTTCAATGAGGATGCCTTCGCCGGTGTGATGGCGGCGGTCGAGGGTACGGACTGGAGCCCCTATGCCGGGCGGCTGATCCTGCTGGTCACCGACGCAGGCGCCCTGCGCAAGAACGATCCGCTGGGGCGCACCCAGATGAACGAAGCCGAGGTGCGCGAAGCCGCCCTCAGCAAACAGGTCAAGATCTATGCGCTGCACTTGCGCACCGAGGCCGGCCGGAAAAACCACGGCTTCGCCGAGCAGCAGTACCGCAGCCTGACGGCCGACGCCAACCCGCAGATCGGCGACCTGTACATTCCGGTGGCGGGCGGCGATGTCGGTCGCTTCGGCGATACGGTCGCCGAGATCGGCTCGGTATTCGCCGAACAGGTGCATCAGGCGCGCAACAACCAGCTGCCGAGCCTGCCGCCGCTACAGGGGGCCGCGAGCGTCGCGAGCAAGGCCACGGCCATCGGCTACGCCATGCAAATGGACTTTCTCGGCCGCCAGTCGGCGGTCCGTGCGCCGCAGCTGATCACCGCCTGGACCTCCGACCACGACCTGACCAACCCCTCGCTGCCGGCCTTCCAGGTCTGCGTGCTGCTGACCAAGCTGCAGCTCAACGACCTGCAGCAGTCGCTGAAACTGATCGTCGATGCGGCCCGCCGTACCCAGACCTCGCCCAAGGATTTCTTCCAGGAAATCGCCAGCGCCAGCGCCCACATGAGCCGCGACCCGACGCGGTTGAAGCAGGGCGGCAACCTGGTCGAAGGCGGCATCCTCGGCGAGTACCTGGACGGCCTGCCGTATCGCAGCAAATCGCTGAGCATGACCCAGGACCTCTGGCTGTCCCTGAGCGTGGCCGAGCAGCAGGACTTCATCGACGAACTGGAGTCGAAGATCCGCCTGTACGAGACCTTCCACAACGACATTGCCAACTGGGTCCGCTTCGGCGAGGCCCAACCGGGCGATGCGCTGTACCGCGTGCCCCTGGCGACGCTGCCCTGATGTTCAAGCTCAGGGATGTCCGCAAGACCCGCGGCGAGGGGCCACAGCGCTACAGCCTGGTGGTGCCCCAGCTCGACCTGCGCCCGGGTCAGCGCCTGGCCCTGGTAGGCCCCAGCGGCAGCGGCAAGAGCACCTTGCTGGACCTGCTGGCCCTGGTGCTGTCGCCGGACCCGGGCGGCGTCTTCGAATGCCGCGCCGACGACCGTACGCTGGATGTCGCCGGGCTCTGGCGCAGCGGCCGCCAGGATGTGCTGGCCGGGTTGCGCAGCCGGGTCATGGGCTATGTGCTGCAGACGGGCGGGTTGCTGGGGTTTCTCGACGTGCAGCGCAACATCGGGTTGTCGCGGGCGCTGCTCGGCCTGCCGGCCGATGCCACGATCTGGCGCCTGGCCGAGCAGCTGGAAATCGCCGACCAGCTGCACAAGCTGCCGGCGGCACTCTCCGTGGGCCAGCGCCAGCGGGTCAGCATCGCCCGGGCCCTGGCCCATGGACCGAGCATCGTGCTGGCGGACGAGCCCACCGCCTCGCTGGACCCGCTGAACGCCGAACGGGTCATGCAGCTGCTGGTGGCCCAGGCCGAGGAGCGCGGCGTGTGCATCCTGGTCGCCACCCATGACGAGGCGCTGGCCCGGCGCGCCGGGCTGCAGTTGCATCCCTTGCAGGTGCAGCGCGGCGCGGATGGCGGGGTCACCGCGACGCTGGCGGGAGGTGGTTGATGCGGCTTGCCCTGATGGCCCTGCTGGCCTGGCACGACTACCGCGCCGAGGTGCGCTTGTCGGCTTGCGCGGTCCTGGCCCTGGTCGCCGTGCTCGCGCCCTTGCTGGTGCTGTTCGGCCTCAAGTTCGGCCTGGTCACCACCCTGACCGAACGCCTGGAGCGCGACCCCGCCGTGCGCGAAGTGGTGCCCATGGGCGGCGGGCGCTTCAGCGCCCAGGCCATCGCCGAACTGGCCGCGCGTCCCGAAGTCGCCTTCGTCGTGCCGCGTACCCGACAGATCGCCGCGACTGCCGACCTCTACCCGGACTCGGCTGGCCAGGCCTTGACGGTCGAGATGATCCCCACCGCCGCGGGCGACCCGCTGGTGGCGCCCGCGCTGCTGCTCCAGGCGCCGGACCAGGTACTGCTCAGCCAGCGGGCGGCGGAGAAACTCGGGGTCCAGGGCGGCGACGTGCTGAGCGCCGCGTTCGGCCGTCAGGTAGCCGGGCGCCAGGAGTACCAGCGCACCCGCCTGCGGGTGCAGGGGGTCTTGCCACTCGCGGCCTTCCCGCGCGATGCGCTGTTCGCGCCCCTGGCCCTGCTGGAGGCCGCCGAAGACTACCGCGACGGCCAGGCCTGGCCTGGGTATGAGCCACAGCTGAACCCGGCGCGGGTGTATCCGGGGTTCCGTCTCTACGCCGTGGACCTGGACGGCGTGGAGCGCCTGCGCCGGTATTTCGCCGAGCGCGGGCTTGAGGTCGCGACCCAGGCCGGCATCATCGCCCAGGTGCGCTCCCTCAGCCACAACCTGACCCTGGTGTTCTGGATCATCGCCAGCCTGGCCCTGGCCGGGGCCTTCGCGGCGATGACCGCCAGCGCCCTGGCCGCCGTCGAGCGCAAGCGCAGGGCCTTGTCGGTGTTGCGCCTGCTGGGTTTTTCGACCGGCGCCCTGATCGCCTTCGTCGTACTGCAGGCGCTGTACACCGGGGTGTTCGGCCTGCTGCTGGCCTGGGGCTTGTACGGCATGGCCGAAACCGGGCTGAACCGGCTGTTCGCACCGGCGGCGGGGGAGTACGCCTGCCGGCTGCTGCCGGTCCACTACCTGCTGGCCCTGCTGCTGACGCTGCTCTGCTGCCTGCTGGCAGCGGCCTGCGGTGGCTGGCGCGCGGCGCGGATCGAAGCATCGGAAGGATTGCGCGATGTGTAACTGGCCGAGGGTTCTGGTCTGGCTGAGGGCTCTGGTCATGCTGGCGCTGGCCGGCACAGTACAGGCGGAGAGCGCCCCTGCGGATAATCCGAAACCGCTGCCCGATGACCTCAGCCTGCCGCTGCCCTGCGACGGTGAACTGGTGTTCCGCTACGTCTATGTCCTCGCCAAGGGCACCCTGGACGACCGTGAGGTCAATCTCGGCTACCCCTTCAGCGATGACGATCCGGGCTACCGGCAATCCTTCATCTCCGGTTACCGGCGCGACTACATCAACGGTCAGTTCGTCCTCGACGACCTGCCGGCCGACTGGCAAGCCAGGATCGCCCCGGCCCTGCCCAAGAGCGGGGCCGACAGTCTGCTCAAGCCGATGTTCTATTTCGTCGGCAAATACGAGGTCACCGAGCGCCAATACGCCCTGGTCATGGCCCAGGAGGCGGCCTTGGCGGGGCAGGGCGAGGCACCGGCCTGCGCCCCCATGAACGACATGTCTGCGCGTTTGCCCAAGGTCAAGCTGTCGCGCCTCGAGGCCGAGCGCTTTGCCGCGGTGTACAGCGCCTGGTTGCTCAAATACCACCGTGACCGGTTGCCGGTCAGCGGCCGTGGCAAAGCAGCCGAGGACGGCGGCATGGGCTTCGTCCGCCTGCCGACCGAAGTGGAGTGGGAATTCGCCGCCCGCGGTGGCCAGGCGGTCAGTCGCCAGGCGTTGGAGGCGCGGTTGTTTCCGCGCAAGGTGCAAGGCAGCGACAGCGATGGCCCGCTAGGGGACTGGGCAGTGTTCAGCCAGGTCGCCGGGGGCACGGGGCAGGGCGCGCGGCTGTTGCCGATCGGGCTGAAAAACCCCAATCCATTGGGACTGTTCGACGTGATCGGCAATGCCGCGGAGATGGTCCAGGAGTCCTTCCAACTGGTCCACGCCGGCCGCCGCCAGGGCAGTTACGGCGGCTTCGTGGTCAAGGGCGGCAACTACCTGGAAGGCGAGCTGACGCTGTTCACCGGCATGCGCCGGGAGTATCCGCTGTTTGCCGCCGACGGCAGCGAACAGCGCAACGCCACCACCGGTTTCCGGGTGGCGCTGGGGGCGTTGTCGGCACCGCGCTCCCGCTACGAGGAACTGTTCGAGCAGTGGCAGCAGGAGGGCCGCCTGGCAGGCCTGACCGATGAAATCGAGGCTGCCGAAGACCCGACCCAATTACTGGACAGTCTCATCGCCAGCAGCACCGACCCGAACCTGCAGGTCCGCCTGGCGCGGGTGAACGAAGAACTCAAGCGCAACGTGTCGCTGATCGCCCGGCAGCGCGAGGAGGCCGCCGGCAACCTGATCCAGTCGGCGGCCCTGGTGGCCGAGACCGTCAACAACTACAACATTCGCCTGACCAACCTGAAGAAGGATCGCGATCAGGCGCGGGCCGCCCAGGACGAAGCCACCGCCAAGCTCTATGAAACGGCTATCGCCAATGGACGCAGTGCGCTCGAGGGTGCCCTGGCGATCTACATCGACAACCTGGCGAACGGAACGCGCTACACCGACGCGGTGATCCAGGCGCAGTTCCAGCGGACCCGGGAAGAGCTCAATCACAAGCCGGTGCTGGGAAAAAGCCTGGTCGCCCGGGCCACGCTTTTCGTCAGGCACGTGGGCCAGTTTCGCCAGCAGCGCCGAGCCGATCCGGAGACGATCCTGAAGGAGCTGCTTGGACCCTGAGCAGGGTGTCGGAACGGTCGCCGGTGGCGGCGAAGACCAGCTAGGCTGGATGTAGCGTCGGCAGGCTTCGCTCACGTTGGACAGCGCTCACGCTGCGCAGAAGCCGAAACGGAATTGATACGCACAAAAAGGAGAGACATGACCATGGATACTTCACTCAAGAACTGCGCTTCGATCCTTGCTCGTACCCTGCCGTTGCCTACCGCGGTCTGCTGCGCCCTGCTGCTGGGCGGATGCGCGGGCTTCGGGGCTCCAAGCTCGAAGGTCGCGGCCCAGACCAAGGTCGAGTACTACCCGCAATGCTATGAGCCGGTCAGCCAGCTGCGCAGTTCCGACAAGTCGATGACCAAGTCGGTGGCCACCGGCGCCATTGCCGGTGGCCTGCTCGGCGGCCTGACCGGGGCCCTGGTCGGCAATAGCGGCGATGCCGGCCGCAATGCCCTGATAGGCGCCGCCGCCGGGGCCCTGGTCGGCGGCGCGACCGGCTACTACAGCGAACGCCAGAAGCAGATCAGCGACGACCGTGCGCGCATTGCTTCCTACGCCAGCGACATCGACCACAGTACCGGCGAAATCGACCGCAGCATCAGCTACACCCGTACCGCGCAGAACTGCTACCAGCGTGAGTTCACCTCACTGCTCAATGCGCGCAAGACGAAGAAGATCAGCGACAGCGAAGGGCGCCTGCGTCTGGCCGAGATCGTCAGCGGCCTGAAGGAAACCAACGAGCTGATGGCCGCCGTGGACGGGCGTGCGGGCGAGAGCATCGATGTCTACACCCAGGCCTATGAGAAAGACCTGCAGACGGTCGGTGTGCAACGCCAGGACGTCGCCCAGGTGGCCGCCGTGAAGCCTCCGGCCGCCACCGATAAGAAGGCGACCAACAAGAAGGCCAGCGTCAAGCCGACGACGAAGAAGAATGTGCCCAAAGAAGCCGTCACCACCGAGCGCACCTTGCAGCAAGCCACGGCCAAGCGTGAGGAAGGCCAGAAAATCGCTGCCCGTGGCCAGACCATGGTCAATGACGTGTGCAGCAACCCCGACATGGGTGACTGGGCACCGCCTGCTTGCTCGAAAGCCTGATGCGAGAAAAGGGGCAGCGGGAAGGTCCTGTCTAGGTTCATCACCGGCAGGACTCTGGCAAGGAGGTGGGCCTCTGCCCAAGGCTTGGGCGGTGGGTCACATCACGGCGATGCTGGCTCCTGAGGGAATCGGGAGCACAGCATCCGGGATCAGATAGGTGCTTTGAATAGGAGGTTCATGGGGCAGTTAGAACTTATCTGAAAACCATAAACCACTACCCGCTTGGCACGCTAAAAGGAAGATGAAGGTTCTCTTGAAAGTATCAGTCAGGGCACTGTCAAGGTAACGTCAGTGGTCAGTATTGCTCGACAAGCCTATCAAGTTCGTCGTGAGCTTTTGATAAGCGCTTGTTCGATTGATAGTGAATGCCGCAGGTGTATTCGATAAATGAATGCTCTGCATTTTCATGCTGGGCAATATTGTATTTCTGAAAAGGCAGCATGGCTCTACGTACCGGTGACTGATCCAATATGTTCTTGAATGTAGCGCTTGAGTCATCAGCAACCCAGAGCCGTCTTACTTTTCTTTTCTGGTTGCCATCGATGAATTTATGACGAGCGTGCAGGACCCTCAGGTTATCCATGACCAGAATATCCCCAGGTTCAAGGCTGATAGGGGTGATGTAATTCTCGTTGCTGGAGTAGTGGTTCTGGATGTAGTTGAAAGCAGCGTCGGCCCATTCAGGAATGAAGGCGGTGCTGTCATACCTGTAGCGGATTCTTAATGTGTCGTCATTGATTTTTTCGAATACCGCGCAGTCTATGGACAACAAGTCGTCCCGGCAGTAGGTGACACTGCCGCTGGTCATCAATATCTTCAATGTGTCAGCATGATTTAAAAGCAGGTCATTGTAGATTTTCTGCCCGTCAACCAGAAAGTTGTCTCCGCCAAACTCGGGCTTCGAAACACACTGGAGGATGACAAACTTGGGCGGCGTGATTTTTTTTGCCGTGCCATCTACATAGGCCATCCCATTCAAAAAAGACCCGTCGGTATGCGGGAAGAAATCGCTCGACAGTTCACCATGGTAATCATCCTTGAAACTCTGCCAGTCCTTGTTTATTGGCTCGCCGCCGCCCACCACACCATGTTCATCGGACTTCGTATGGAACTGAATCAGTCCAAACTTGCCGGCTGTCTCTCTAAAGGCTTCCAGAGAGTGGTCTTGAGGCTTGATAACGCAATATCCATGTTCTTTAAGAAAAAGGGAGATTCCTTTGTGGTCAAAAAAATCAAACTTCTTGCTTATAGTCATTTCACACTCCTTGTCTTGATGGAAAACTTTTACATGCCATTGAAAAAATGATCGAAGATCATTTTCAAGCCAAAAAACGTCACCCCCGCTTTCAACAGCATGGCGCCTACACGCTGCGATATACGGTCTCTGAGAAACCCACCGAGGTATGAGCCGAGTGTGGATGCGGTAATCATGATTAATATGAGGTTTGCGTAATCCATGAACGCAAAACCGGCAATAATAAAGGCCGCGACCTTCAACCCGTGGAGCACGCTCATTTGCATGGCGTGGGTTACGATCACTTCGTTTTTATTAATATTCATCTTCATCAAGATGGGCTGTGATATCAAACCGGTTACAGCCACGAAAAGTGAAAGAAATGTTTGAAAGAAGCCGACTATCGCAAAGTTTTTAAATACAAATCCCAGGCGTGCGACGATCTTGGTCCAGGTGATTGCCAGAATAAAAAAACCGAGGATCAGTGACAGATATTGTTCGGGGAATTTCCCGATGAAAAAATAGCCTATGAATGCTCCGATAAGACAGCCGATAACATACCTAGGCAGGATTTCTATTTTTGCACTCTTGTAATCAAAGGCGAATCTGCTGCCATTGCTCACCATTTGAATCAAACCGTGAACCGGTACAACCGCAGAGATGGGGATGAATTGAGGCATTACCGCAAGCAATCCAATCCCGCCGCCAACACCAATGGCTGCCGTCATGAATGAAGTGATAAAACTGACGCCCACCAGCAGATATAAGCCATCAGAGAGTTCGAGCATTATTAGTTCCTGTCCAGTTTTATTAAGGTTAAAACGCGCATCACGATACGTTGGCTTTTCACGGAGTTACTTATCCCCAGGCAAGCGCCTAGGAACGCTCTGGAGTAATCAGGCGCTTCAAGGCGAACTCAGCCATTACTTATTTGCAGCTAATGAAATGATCGGAAATGCGTAGTCCGTTCGTTTGTTTCAGGTTCCAGGCCACGGCGAGTTTTTGCGCTGTGGATGTTGCTTTGTTGCCAGCCGGATACTTTTTCAACGCGACAAGGTTTCCGCCCCTGTTCAAACGGGGCGTAAAGTCTGGCTGATATGTGACTATGGGGTTGGTGTGACAGGCCGTAGCCCAATCACTCTGTTCATCTCGGAAAGTCAGATTGTCATCAATATAAAATTGATGGTGTGTTGTGTTGATCAACTTCCCTTGCGGGTGAAACCTCCCTTATATCAATATTCAGCTCTTTCACCCGGACACGGTCTGCCGAGTCACATGGCGGGGCCATGTTGTCGGCGAAACGACAAGTGTGTGCTAGAGGCTATCGCTCTTTAATAAACTGAGAGGCTCCATGCTATGACTAAAGTCCTCGTCGGGCGCAGGAGGTAGAACATTCATATGTTTTACATCCCTGTCCGACACTGTCATGGCGAGCCATCTCAGGCAAAACGCGATTCACTTCTCGGGCAGGGCCCAGGCGATGATGCTGTCACCCAGCTTGGTTGGAATCCGGTCATGACCGCCGACCACGGCCACGACGTACTGTCGGCCTTGGCTCATGTAGGTCAAGGGTGAAGCCTGATTGCCTGCGGGGAGGCGTTCCTCCCACAGCAGTTCTCCACTTTCACTGTTATAAGCCCGCATGAAACGATCGATGGCGGCACCGATAAACGTCACGCCTCCGGCTGTCGTCACGCCCGTCGCGTCGCTCGGCGTACCGATTTCGAAGCGCATCCGCGAGGCGATTCCCCAAGGCCCGCTGTCATACCCCGTACCGAACGGGCGGCTCCAGACGACATCGCGCGTGCGCAGGTCGATACCGGCAATGAAGCCCCAGGGTGGCGCGATGCACGGCTGGTCAAGGGAGGACATCCATGGATCCTTGATGGCGCCGTAAGGCAGCCCGGCCTGGACGCGGAAGCCTTGGCTGTTGCCCGGCGATTCCTGGAACGACTTGGCATTGATGGCGTCGAGTTGTTCGCGGGGAACCAGCCCCTGCATATAAGGGAGCCGCTGGTTGTTGATGATCAGCAGGCCGCGCTTGAGGTCGACCATCACGCCTCCCCAGTTCAAACCGCCGTGATGGCCGGGGAAAATCAGGCTTTGCTGGCCCACGACCGGCGGGGTGAAGATCCCTTCGTAGCGTGCCTGGCGAAACTCGAGGCGACATTGCATCTGATCGAAAGGCGTCAGCCCCCAGGCATCGGTCTCGGTCAGTACTTCCGGGGTTTTCGATGGGCGCCCCATGGTGCTCGGCATATCGGGCGAAAGTGGCTGGGTGGCCGCGGTGTAGTCTCCGGGCGCGGTTCCCTGGGGCACGGGAGATTGCACGACATCCACCAGCGGTTCGCCGGTGGCGCGGTCAAGCACGAACAACTGGCCGGATTTGGTGGCTTGAATGACGGCCGGGCGTGGTCCCGTGGCGGTAGGGAAGTCAATCAGACTGGGTTGTGGGCTCAGGTCGTAGTCCCACAGATCGTGGTGAACGGTCTGGAAATGCCATTTGACCTTGCCAGTGGCCGCATCCAGCGCGACCAGGGAGGAGCTGAACTTGTCCTCTTGTTCGGTGCGAGTACCGCCATAGAAGTCGCCGGCTGCGTTGCCGGTGGTGATATACACCAACCCGAGTTCATCGTCGGCGGAAAGCGGTGCCCAGGAGTTGGGTGTGCTGAGGGTGTAGGTCTCGTCGTCGCGAGCGGGAGCATTGGTGTCCGGGCGACCCAGGTCCCAGGCCCATTTCTGTTTGCCGGTGACAGCGTCGTAGCCGCGTACCACGCCCGAGGGGGCAGGGCGTACATCCGAGTCAAGGACTCGGCCGCCGGTGATCACCACTCCGCGAATGACGATGGGGGCGGAGGTGATGCCCGTCGAGCCTTTCCTGAAGGTACCCAGGCCGTCTTTCAAATCCGCAAAACCAGCGTTGCCGAAGTCGGGGCACGCCTGGCCCGTCAAGGCGTCTACCGCGCCCAGGCGAATATCGTTGGTGCCCCAGATGATGCGCGAGGCGCACAGGCCGCTGGCATTGGGCACTTCGAAATAGGAGACGCCACGGCAGTAGGCACCGCCATTGGCGAAGTAGTCCGGGTCGACTTTGGAGTCGAACCGCCAGTTCTCCTTCCCGGTGGTGGCATCCAGGGAAATGATGATTTGCTTCGGGGTGCAGGTGTAGAGCGAGTTGCCCACCTTGATCGGCGTGGCCTCGTTCAGGTACTTGGTCTTTTCGCCGGGTTGCTTCACGTCGCCGTGGTGGTACTCCCAGGCCTTCACCAGGCCCGACACATTCGAGGGGGTGATTTGCGATGCGGCGGAATAGTGGTTGCCCAGGTTGGAGCCTGCGTAGGCGGTCCAGTTGGTCTCGTCGTGTGACGCGGCAATATTGCCGTCCGGTGAGGTCACCGTACTGCGACTGAAGGATTGTCCGGGGGGCGTCGTGGCGAGCGTCGAGTCGGCAAGGTGAACAGTGTTCGGGAAGAACAGCGGCACCAGGATCGTGCCGCCCATGAGGATCGGCAGCAGGCCCATGATGGTGAAGTAACGGCTTCTGCTGACGTTGGCAAAGTCACGCCGCACCACGGGCCAGAACGCCAGGAACGGAATGCTGAGAACGGCCAGCCAGGCCAGGCGTGGAATGAAGGCCCAGCCGTTGTACCCGGACTCCCAGATCGCCCAGGCGTAGGTGGCCAGGGCAGCTGCGCCATACAGGTAGAGGCCGAGGGATTTTTTCAGGCCGATGAGGATGGCCGATAACAACAGGGCGGTGCCCATCATGGCGTAATAGGGTGATCCGCCAGCGCTCGCCAGGGCGCCGCCTTTATAGGCCAGTGTCACTCCAAGCAGGGCAACCAATACGGTGTACCCCCCGAACAGAAGGTTCGAGGCTCCCGCCCCTCTACCCAACGTCCTTTCGTTCATTGCAATCATCCCTGTGCGATTCGATATGGCTACGTTTCCGAGCGGCGCGCATAATTGCTCATTGTTATAATGAAATACAATATGCGACGAAAAATTTAACTGAATCGTCGGGATGGGCGGTGTTTTTGTATTTTGTGTTGAGTGGGAACAATCGTGGTAAGCTGGCCGGCGGATGATTGGAGCGCTCCGACAAAGCCTCGATCAGTCAACGGGTGTCAGGGGCGCGCTCTATATCCCCTCATCTGGCATGACGTCCTGTTGAGTCTTGAGACGACCTACTTCGTCCAGATGCTTCCAGAGAAATTGCGCGGCTTCTTCGCGCCGATCAGATTCGATGAGGTCGAGCAAATGGATGTGCTCCTGGCATTGCGCCATAAGACGGGTGCGGTCGACGTTGGCCTTGTAGCCGATGAAGCGCCTGAGCTGATTCTGCTGGCGTATGGCATCGATGAAAAACACATTGCCGGAGCACTGCACGATCAGTTCGTGAAACTGGGCGCCCACCTGGAACAGCTGGGCACGGGACAAGGTCTGGATATCCCCGTCGAGCAGGGCCTGCTGTTGCTGCCTGGCCTGGGCGAACGCGGCGTGATTGACCTGATAACCCGGCTCGAGCAGGGCCGCCGGTTCGATGGCCATGCGGAAGCGGTAGCTCTGGATGTGTGCCTGGGCGTTATGCACGAAGTCCTTCAGACCCCATCCTTGCCCCGGCTTGCGTTCCACCATGGCTTCGCTGGCCAGCCTGTTCAAGACCTTGAGCAACTGCCCGCGCGGCACTTCGTAACGGCGCAGCAGTTGGGCTTCGAAAAAGTGCTCAGGTATCTCGCCCCCCAGAATGTCGTCGACCACCCGAAGGTAAAAGTCTTCGAAAGGATCGCTGGCGAGCGGGAAGGTCGTTTCTTGAATCTGCCCGGCGTCTTGTTTCAGAAAGTAGCCACGATTGGGTTCCTGGATGGCGAGGTCCCATTCCGCGAGCAAGGCAAACACTCGCCGGACCGGCGAGCGCGAAACACCCAGCGCCTGGGCAAACGTCTGCTCGCGCAACGGCTCGCCGGCTTTCATCGAGCGCGCGCGAATCATCTCGATAACGCGGGGGGCCAACTGCAAGGCGAGGTCTTTCTTGATCACAGGCTCTCTCTCGGATGAATGACGTCAGTCCGTTTCCGCTGGGGCGGGTGCCCCCACCGGACTGGAGTTGGAAAATACCATACGAAGGTGTGGGGATCTGCACAAAGAGCACTGGCGGATGGGGCGAACAATCTGGTCGAGGTACATGAGCATGAAGGCTCCACGTATTTTCCTGATCCACGCGACGGCACTGGCGATCGATCCGATCGCGACGGCCTTTGCCCGGCATTGGCCGCAGGCACAGGTGATCAATCTGCTCGAAGACTCGTTGTCCCGGGACCGCGTGGAGGAGGGCGAACTGACCGCGAGCATGAAGGCGCGCTTTCTGACGCTGTCCCATTACGCCGTGCAAAGCGCAGCGGACGCGATTCTGTTTACCTGCTCGGCTTTTGGCGATGCCATCGACCTGTGCAAGCCCGAGATTGCCATTCCACTACTCAAGCCGAACGAAGCCATGATCAACCTGGCTCTCACGCAAGCATCGCGTATTGCGGTGCTGGCGACGTTCGAGCCGACCATCGTCTCGATCATGGCCGAGTTCAGGCAAGCGGCTGAGCGCAGCGGTCGAGCGCTGGAGCTGGTGCCCTATTTTGTCCCTGGGGCGATGCAGGCGTTGAGTGAAGGGGACAAGGAAGGTCACGATCGCGCCATCGCACAAATGGCCACTCAGGTCGACGCCTGCGACCTGATCTGTTTCGCCCAGTTTTCAATGACCAGCGCCGCAGGGCAGGCGCAGGCTCGCTCCGGTCTGCCGGTGTTGACTACGCCCGACAGTGCGGTGCTGGAGATGCGCAGGATGCTTCAGGCCGATGATTTCATTTCTTCCCAGGACGGATGTTTACCCCATGCTCAAGTTCAATGCTCATCTCGGTTTCCAGTTCAATGAATGGCCTTTTCTGCAGCGCATCGAGGCTGCCGCCGCCGCTGGTTTTCGGGCGGTGGAGTTCCCGTCGCCCTATGAGTTCGACGCCAGTCTCCTGGCCGACCACCTGGCTCAGCACAGCCTGTCGTTGATTCAGTTCGCGGCACCGGCCGGGGTTACCAAAGGCATCGCTGCCTTGCAGGGCAAGGAAGAAGAGTTTCGCGACGGCTTGCGCCAGGCTGTGAGCTACGCCAAGGCGCTGGCGTGTTCGGATGTCCACATCATGTCAGGAGTGACGACACAGGATGAGGCGGCGCTTACCTTTGGGAGCAACCTGGAGTACGCAGTCAAATACTTCGAAGACCAGGGGCTGCGGCCGCTTATCGAAGTGATCAGTGCGCAGGCGATGCCGGACTACTACATGTCTGACTTCGACAAGGCGCATCAGGTGCTGGAGCGCTTTGCGAGTGTCGGGCTGATTCTCGATCTTTACCATGCCCAGCTTCTGACCGGAGATGCAGCCGGGGTTCTGGCCCGGTTTTATGACAGGACCGTCCATGTGCAAATTGCCGACTGCCCGGGCCGTCACGAGCCGGGAACGGGGAGCATGGACTTTGCTGCCTTGTTCGCGGCGCTGGAGCAGCGTGGCTACCCAGGATGGATCGGCTGTGAATACCGCCCCTCCGGCGCTACTGTTGCGAGCCTTGACTGGATCAAGCAGCTAAGTGCCTAGGTTCTGTGCGAGACCCTTTGAAAAGCTGAATAGGTAGAGATGGCGGCGATTCTACCCATTCAGCTTTTCAATCGCCGCCATCAAAGGCAGAAGCCCCAGGTAGCTACAGTGGTTATATCTGCTGGGGTGAAGTGTCTGTCACAACATCCTGACGTGCGTAACCGGCAACCCTGACGAAATCCGACAGATGCCAGATATCGCCGTTAGCGGCCCAGGTCCCATCCACCACG
Source organism: Pseudomonas sp. B3G-3 (assembly GCF_028640915.1). NCBI lineage: Bacteria > Pseudomonadati > Pseudomonadota > Gammaproteobacteria > Pseudomonadales > Pseudomonadaceae > Pseudomonas > Pseudomonas sp. B3G-3. Next base: position 60,430 of record NZ_JAQZAB010000114.1, read on the forward strand.
TCGTTTATCACGATGGAGGTCATCAGCACACGAGGATCGTCCGCGCTCAGGCAACCGGCAATTGCCTTATGCAGTACTGCGGCGTAGTGAGCCCGGCGCCCGGCATTCAATTCTCCGGCAGGAGCCAGTACCTGTATGTGGCAGGGTATGAATTGGTCGAAGTCGCTACGCCCACCACACATCCAGCGTGAATCAGCAACCTCATCGAGCATGACCCAACACAGAAGCCGCTGACGAGGATCATTGCCGAGCCCGGTGGCTTCTACTGCTGCGCAGTCAACAGCTGCCAGAAGTTGTTGAATGGTGCCTTCGCTCAGCACATTGGCGGGCAGTTTAATCGTGATGTTTGGCATGAATGGATGTTCCTGATGAGAGGGACACCATTGAAGCGTTATCCGCTTTGAGGCGGAATTGGCTGATCAGACATCTTTCGTGCAGAATCGGCCAATGAACGATTTCATTGTTGTTGTCCCCCCTGGGGCGTTTGCCTCCAGCGTCACGTTGTCCTTGGACATACTTTCAACTGCATCAAAGTTGGCGCCACGGCTAGGTTTGCCAGAGCCACGCTGGATTGTCTGCTCAACAGTAGAGGGGCCCATTTCATTAGGTGGAGGTCTGAGTCTGCTCACGCAGAGGTTGACACTCCCGTCTGATGGACGAGCCTGCTGGATTCTTCCTGGGTTGGATGTTGATGATTCGACTGAGTTGGAGTCGAGTTTGCTGCAGCCTGAGATTGAGTCAGTGCTGGCCGCTTTACGTCAGCATGTGGCCGCTGGCGGGACTGTTGCGGCGTCATGTTCAGCCGTATTTCTCTTGCACGCAGCTGGACTGACTGAAGGGAAGACGGTTACGACGACTTGGTGGCTGGCCGCCACATTGCGGCAGCTAGCGGCAGGTTGCTGTAACGTCGACCCGGACCGTATGGTGATTGAGGATGCTCCCCTGGTTACTGCGGGCGCAGCCTTGGGACACACCGATTTATTGATGCACTTGATCGGCCAACGTTTTGGTCCGGAACTGGTCGCCGCAGTGGCCAAAGCTTTGCTTCTAAACCAGCGGCAGTTGCAATCACCCTTTATGGTGCCGGCGTTGATGGCACATGGTGAGCTGATTGCGCAGCTGATCGCTCATGTCGAGGTGTCGCTTCCAATGCCGGTGAGTGTTGATTCTCTGGCGGAAAAGATGCGAATGAGTACACGAACGCTATCCAGGCGGGTATCCAAGGCTACAGGGCATGGGCCTTTGCACTTAATTCGAACTGTCCAGTTGAATAAGGCGCGAGCGCTACTGGAAAGTAGTCGATGCTCGGTGGAGTCTGTCGCCGAGCAAGTGGGTTTCAGCGATCCAACGGCTTTGCGCCGCCTCTTGAAGAAGCACTTGAATGCGACTCCGAGACAACTGAGGTAGTGCAACTCAACGGGCGAACGGGATTAGCGATCTGTTGCCGCACAAATGGGCAACCGTTTGAACATCCAGAGTGGTTGGCCTGATGCTTGTCAGTCGTTCAATTGGTATCGCGATGTCGACGTAGCCACTCATCGACGACTTCTCCGAGAGTCTCAGCCCGGTCATTCTGTCGTTCGTATTCATCATCTTTCCAGTATTCGCCGTCCTTCTCGGCGCCTGGTACGAAGGCACGCCCATCTCTCGACAGTTGATCCTCTATTCGCTGTTGCTGCTGGCAGGCTTTGCCATCACCAAATTGCCGGTAGAACGGCTTCTCGGATGGGGCAGATAAGCAATGGGCATTCTGAATGCAGGCAATCTCTCGGTGGTCAGGGGCGGATTGCCAGTTCCTCATGCCCAGAAACTCCCCTGACAACGGCTAGAGAGGCTGGGCTAGTCGGGTGCAGGTGAGTACAAGCGTCCAGCTCGGGCCCAGTCCTGGGGGGCGGTTTCGGTAAAGATCACGTCGACGGATTCAGTCGCACACTTCAGGATTTCGGCGGCCAGCCGAGTCGCTTCGGCGGCGTACAAGGCTTTCTGCTGCTGCGTTCGGCCTGGCAGGAGTTCGACCCGGATAATGGGCATGACGACATCCTCAACGAAACGATGGGGGGAGGAGAGCGCCGGCCAACCAGCGAAGGTCCGGCGCTGTTCTCCGTTCACTTGATGGGTTCGGCCTTGAACGAGCGATTCATCTTGTACAGGGTTTGCGCGCCGAGCCACTTGTCGAAAATCGCCTGGCTTTCGCCGGACACTTCCATGTCCTGCAAGGCGCCATTGACGGCCTGGAGCATGGCCTTCTGGCCTTTTCGCACCCCCAGCCCCCACACCTCGCGGCCGATTGCAGGCTGAACGATGGCGTAGCTGGATGCATTGGCGCCGAGACGGCTGGCAAGTTTATGGAAGGTCTCTTCGGAGGTGCTGAAACCCTCGACCTTGCCTTGCATCAGGGCGGTGAAAGCCGTCGATACATCCTCGAAGCCGATGGCCGTGGCGGTGGGTATCTGCTCCTTGATGTAGTTCTCGCTGATGGAGCCCTTCACGAAGCTGATTCGCTTGCCCGCCAGATCGCCGATAGAGGTGAAGCCACGGCTGCTCCGTGCCGCGACAATGTTCTGGCTGACGTAGTAGGCATCCGAGTAGTCGATTTGCCCGGCGCGTTGTGCCGAGTACGCCAGGCCGGCTGCCAGCAGGTCCATATGGCCCTGTTGCAGTTGGGGGATTCTCGCCTCGATGGATACCGGCTTGATATCCGCCTTGACGCCGAGTCTCTTGGCGACCGCATTGCAGATATCCACGTCATAACCGACGACGGCTCGACTGCCGGTGTCCGTGTAGCCAAAGGGTTCGAAAATATCCAGGACCCCGCAAAGCAGTGTCCCCTTGGTTTTGACATCAGCCAGCTGGTCCGCACGCACCTGGGCCGTGGCCAGAAAAAAGCAACCTGCAATCACCGGAATCAGGACCACTGTTCGAAGTTTCATTGCGACATCCTCAGATTTCTTGTACTGAAATTTGCATGGCCTGTTGAGCCAACACGAACCCGTTCGCGTTGTTTCCAGGGGGGCGATTAGCGGACCAGGAAGCCGTTTTTCAGGGGATCCCGATCATCGAGAATCCAGTTGCAGAAACCGCAGATATAAGCGGAGCCGGACACTTCTGGAATGACGGCGGAGAACTCGCCGACACGGGTTTCATCGATGACTTTGGCGCTGAAGACGGACCCGATGACGGACTCGTTGACGAGCACATCCTCGCGGGTGATTTCACCTCGCAGATACAGTTGGGCAACTCGACCGCCCGTACCGGAGCCGGTCGGCGAGCGATCGACTTCCCTGTCCGCGAAGATGCAGCAGTTCGCCTGGGTCGATCCCGGATGGCGCGGTGCGCCGTCGATGATGGTTCCATAGATATGGTTGATGCCCGCAATGTCGGGATGAACGACCGGGCAGGCCAGGTTGGCGGCCTTTTTGACTTCTGCGCCGAACTGCTTCAGCGCTTCAATCGACGGCTCGCGAATCTCCAGGCCATGGGGCGCTGCGTTGGTATAGAAGTAGAAGGCGCCGCCGTAGGCGATATCGCCGGTGACGGCGCCATAGGTAGGCGTCTCTACCGTCACATCGCGCTTGTAGATAAAGGACGGGACGTTGATGAAGCGCACGCCGTTGGCATGGCAACCATCCCACTGCACAAAGGCCTCGATGAAACCGCAGGGCGCGTCGATACCCACGCGGGTTTCCGGAGACTGCCGTGTTACCCAGCCCAGCTCCACCGCGGCAGTGGCGAGTGCAATGACGCCGTGACCGCAGTGATCGCTGTACCCCTCGTTATGCACGAAGATGATGCCGAAATCGGCATTCGGGGAGACGGGCTCCGTCAGGTAGCCGCCATACATGTCGGCGTGACCGCGCGGCTCGAACATCAGCGCCTGGCGGATCTCATCGGCGTTTTCCAGCAGCCAGGTCCGGCGCTCGATGATGGTTTTTCCCTGCATGCTCGGGAGACCCGAGGTGACGATGCGAAACGGTTCGCCGCCGGTATGGACTTCGACGGTGCTAATGGTGCGAGAAATTTGCATGGATAGAGTCCTTTTGAAGATGTAGCGATCCGCAAGAGCGCTGGCCGGTTCAGCGGCCCGCGCTTGCGAGGGGGGATCGGCTATCAGCGACCGGGTTCGTTCACTCGCCCGCGGCGAGCGCCTGAAGCGCCACACGAGCGGCGGCCAGGTCCCAGGCTGCGGTGCCCACGCTCTTGAAAACGGCGGGGCGAGACGTGTCGACGTCCTTGCGGAGCGCGTCGGCCAGCGAGCTCACGCGGGACCAGTCAATGCCGGCCTGCAGCAGGTCGCCTGCCTCGTGCCGGGCGCCGGCCGGGTCGTCGGCGTAGAGGTCGCTTGCGTCCAGGGTCACTTTCCCCAGCTCGGCCATTTCCGGTTTGAAGGCGCCTACGCCTATGACAACTCGCCCCGCCCGGGCGGGCTCGTTGTAGACCGGCTCGGTGCTGGTGGTCAGCGTGATGACGACGTCCACTTCAGCCGGAATGTCAGGGCCACAGGGCTCCAGGTGCTCATGCAGCTGGCGATTGCCGGTGCAGAACTGCGAGGCTGCCTGTGCATCCACCCCACGTACCCACACCGTGCTTTGCGGATAGATCGCATGGATTGCCTGCACGTGGTAGCGCGCCTGGACGCCGGTACCGAAAAGCAGGATCTGCCGCGGCTCCCGTTTGAGCAGGGTGCGGATCGCCAGGAGCGTCACCGCGGCGGTACGGCGCCCGGTGAGCTCCGGCCCATCCAGCAGGCAAATGACCTGGCCGGTGGCTGCGTCGCAAAGGGTCACGGCGCCATGGATGGTGGGAAGCTGGCGTTGGGTATTGCCGGGATGGACGTTGACCAGTTTGTGAATGCCGATGTCCTGGGCGGTGGCGGGCATGCTCAGCATGACTCCAGCCTCGCCCAAGGGGACGACCATTCGCTCCGGGCTGTGGATTTGGCCGGCAGCCACCTCCAGCGCTGCCTGTGCGATGGCCTCGACCAGCCTGTTGAAGTCCAGAAGCGCCGCAGTCCTGGCCCGGTCACAGATGATGATCGGGGCGTCGTTGTGTGCGGTTGCAGCAGGGAACCGAGTACTCATGCAGATGCTCCAGGTGGAAAGTGACATTCAGTGGCGGTGGATATCGGAGAGGAATTTTTCGGCACGGGGGTGTTTCGGCGCGCTGAAGAACGCCTCCGGAGGGGCAACCTCCAGGAGTTCTCCCTGGTCGATGAACCACACGACGTCCGCGACCTCGCGCGCGAACTTCATCTCGTGGGTAACGCACACCATGGTCATGCCTTCACTGGCGAGCGCCTTCATGACGGCAAGCACCTCGCCCACCATCTCGGGGTCGAGGGCACTGGTCGGCTCGTCAAACAGCATCACCGGAGGTTTCATCGCCAGCGCCCGGGCAATCGCCACGCGCTGCTGCTGGCCGCCGGACAGTTGGTTGGGGTAGGCATCCGCCTTGTGCCCGAGCCCGACCTTGGCCAGGAGCTCCAGGGCCATCTCCAGGCTCGCCTGGCGATCGGCCTTGTTGACCCAGAGCGGCCCGCAAGTGACGTTCTCCAGCACCGAGAGGTGGGGGAAGAGGTTGAACTGCTGGAAGACGAAGCCGATGTGGCTGCGCAGGCTGTTGATGTCGACGCGCTTGCCCTGCACGTCTTGTCCGTTGACACGGATGGTGCCGGCGTTGATTTCCTCCAGGCGATTCAAGGTGCGAATCAGCGTGGACTTGCCGGACCCGGAGGGGCCACACAGGACCACGACTTCGCCTCGTTTGACCGCGGCGGTGAAGTTCGTCAGTACGCGATGCTCGCCGTACCACTTTTCGACGCCGCTCAATTGAATGATGAGGTTTTCCTGGGGCTCGGCGCCGGTGCGCCGGGCGATGGATTTCATGGTCGTCATTGCGCTACAGGCTCATTGGAAGTACGGACGCGGGGAAGGGGGAACGTGCGGGAGTTGCGGCGCTCGATACGCGCCTCCAGCACCCGAACGGACTGTGTCAGGGTGAAGCAGATGGCGAAGTAAACGAGCGACAGCACCAGGAAGACGCCGAAGGGTTGCGTCAGGACGCTGCTGTTCACTTGGTTGGCGGCGTAGGTCAGCTCATTCACCCCGATGACGTACCCCAGCGAGGTGTCCTTGATGGTGGTGACGAACTGGCCAACCATGCTGGGCAGCATGTTCTTCAGCGCCTGGGGCAGGACGATCCTGCAGGTCCGTGTCCAGTAGCCCATGCCCAGGGCCGCAGCCGCTTCCACCTGGCCGCGCGGCAACGCCTCGATGCCGGCTCGAACGATTTCGGCCAGGTAGGTGGCCTGGAAGATCACCAGGGTCACCGCCATGGTCGTGAACCCGGCAACGGGGCGTCCCAGGATCATCGGTACGATGAAGTAGGTGGCAAAAATCAGCATGACCAGCGGGATGCTGCGAAGTACGTATCGCACCGCGCAAGCCGGGTAGCGAAGCACCCTGTACCCGCTGAGCTGGGCCAGCGCGAGCAGCACGCTCAGGGGGAGGGCCAGGCCGATACCTGTGATCGACAGGAGCAGCGTGGCAACCACGCCACCCAGCGGACCATTCGGGTAAGCCCCGATCAGGAACAGAAGCCAGTACTCGTGGATGATGTCGAGCATGATCAGCGTCCCTTTATCCGCAGGCACTGGCCCAACCAGTTGCCGAGGAACAGCAGGCCGAGCGCGACCACTACGTACATCACGGTGCTGATCGCGTAGGTTTCGAAGATGCGAAAGGTGGCGCTGGAGATCTCCTTGGTCACGTACGTGAGTTCCATGACGCCGATCACCATGGCCAGGCTGGTGGTTTTCACCAGCATCACGGTGCCGCTGACAAGCGGGGCGATGGCGACACGCAGGGCTTGCGGCAGGACTACCCGGCGCATGGCTGCGGCGTAGCTCAGGCCCAAGGCTCGTGCGGCCTCTTGCTGGCCTTTCGCAATGCTGCGCAGGCCGCTGCGGATGTCTTCGGCGAAGTAGGCGCCGTAGTAGAGGGCAATGGCCACCGCGGCGAAAATGAACTCGCCATGGTTGGCGTTGACCCAGTCCTGGAGGTCCTCAGGCAGTACGCTGCCGACCCCGAAGTACCAAAGGAAGATATGGACCAGTGGAGGGACATTGCGCTGGTACTCGATGAAGGCCTGCACCAGAAATTCCAGGGCCCGCACTTTTGTCATGCGCAACAGCGTGAGTGCCAGGGCGATCAGGAAGGCGGCCAGCCAACTGGTCACGGAGAGCAGCAGCGTGAGCGCCAGGCCGAGAAGGAGCGTCGCCCCGTATTCGTTCAATAACGACATGTCCTGCCCTCATTGATGAGTGAATGGGCAATGAGCCCCTGGCTGGGAATGTGAAATCCCGAACGTAGAACCGACCACTCTCAGCTTCATGTTTTTGTTATTCATTGGAGCCTTCTGCACAACAAGGTTGTGGGGAATTGGTTTTATGGAAACCGCATTAAGCGTTGGCTGGTTATTTCACTGGGCAGGACTGGCGGATATCGCGAATACCGGTCTGTTTTTTGCTCCAGTTGTCGGCTAACCTACGTCCAGTTTTGGCAGGTTGCAACGATCGAAGGGCCCGGAAAGTTCTGATTCGGTTTGGAAATCGACCTGTTTGATAAGGGAAACCAGAAAATTGGTCGTGATACGCCCGATTTAGAGCGGTTTGTAAGGTAAGTCTGAAAAATTGGTAAGGTGGTCTTGAAAAGCAACCCAAGCGATATGCAAAGCGATTTCCGCCCCAAGCAAATTTACGAACAAGTGGCCGATGAAATTCGCGCGGGAATCATCAATGGCACCTACCTGCCCGGATCGCGCCTGCCTTCGGAGCGGGACCTGGCACAGCGTTTCCTGGTGAGCCGGCCCGCTGTTCGTGAAGCGATAGGCGCCTTGCAGAATGAGGGAATGGTGGTGACCCGCCTTGGCTCCGGCACCTACGTTGCCGAGCGGGTGATGGAGCAGCCCTCGATGCAGGGTGACTCCAGGTCAGAAGCGGACTTCAGTCCCAACAGCGTTCTTGAGGTACGCCTTCTGATCGAACCGGCTATTGCGCGACTGGCGGCCAGGCGCGGCAAGCGCAATGCGCAGGCTGAGCACTATCTGGCCCAGATGGCCGGTGTGAAGGACGTCAATGACATAAGCCAGCAAGCCTTGTGGAGCGAATCCGACCGCCTTTTTCACCGTCAGCTCGCGGTCATGACCGAGGATGCGCTGATGGTGAAAATCGCAGATGAGGTTTCAGCGAGCATGGCGCAGCCGTTGTGGAATCGCTTGCGCGACGACGGCATATACGATGCCAATCGCATCCAGCTCTATGTGGCGGAGCATCGTTTGATTTACGAAGCGATAGTCACCGGCGACGAAGAGGCAGCGGCCTTCTACGTTGAAAACCACCTCAAGCGGGTGCAGCGCGATATCAACACCCGCGAGTGACAGGCGGGCGCCAGGCCCGGCAAGCCGGTCCAGGAAGCGGTCGTTCCCGGACCGCTTGCTGACCTGAGTGACTCTCTGGCCCGCAACCCTGCGATCGAAGTCAGTCGCTTGCGCACAAAAACTACCCCTCCCGCATACCTGTTATCCGCTGCGAGCGCACCGCTGGTCATCGCAAGATCGGCCAGTCAATCCAGTAACTAGACTAATCGGGATACCCCGGCGCTGCGTGTACTGCACCTGTCGCTACCGACAATCGGATTCTTCTGGGCGAAGCAGGTGTGCGGCGCCCCTGTCGCGCGCCTGGAAGGCCTGTTCCGGCATCCCGCGGCGCCCCTGCAGCAGCCACTTCCCAGCGACCCACGATGGCGCCAAACGCCCGTGCCAGAGCCCTCTGCTCTCAAGGCCGCAGGGCGCTTGCGCATGCGTGCGCGCCGGGCCGTTGCCGGGACCATTCCGGGTGCCCGAGGCGAACCGGCCAATGGCTGCACGCAGCTGTCCGGCATGATCTAAGCTCCACAAAGGCTGGCCTTTCGAGCAGAGGTTTTCAATGCAAAGCACACCTGAAAACAGTCTGAAAAATGCGTTGAAGGTCTGTCGAGACAGCTTTGTTTTCGTCGGTTTTTTCAGTTTCTTCATCAATGCGCTGATGCTGGTTCCGACCTTCTACATGCTCCAGGTGTATGGACGGGTGATGACCAGCGGCAGCCTGACCACCCTGGCCATGCTGACGCTGATCATGACCGGGCTGGTGATCACCCTCGGCTCCCTGGAATGGGTGCGTTCGCGCATCATGGTGCGGGTCAGTACCCGGCTGGATGTGCTGCTCGGTCGTCAGGTCTACAAGGCCAGTTTCAAACGGGCCCTGGACAGTGGCGGCATGGATGCCTCGGCCCAGTCGCTCAACGACCTGACGGGCTTGCGGCAGTTTCTTTCCAGCAGCGGCCTGTTCGCCTTTTTCGACGCCCCCTGGTTGCCGATCTATATCGCGGTGATGTTCCTGTTCCACCCCTGGTTCGGCTGGGTCGCGACGGGCAGCGCGCTGTTGTTGATAGTGCTCGCCTTCGTCAACGAGAAGCTCACGGGGCCGGTGTTGGCCCAGGCCAACAAGGAGTACATCGGCGCGACCCTCCATACCACCAAGAACCTGCGCAACGCCGAAGTCATCGAGTCCATGGGCATGCTGGAAACCCTGATGGATCGCTGGGGGCGCCGGCAAAGAAGCGTTCTGCTGCTGCAATCGCTAGCGAGCGACCGGGGCGGCATGGTCACGACGCTTTCGCGGACTTTCCGCCTGCTGGTGCAATCGCTGGTGCTCGGCCTGGGGGCTTACCTGGCGGTGGACCATCAGGTGGGGGCCGGCCTGGTGTTCGCCGGGGCCGTGCTGCTGGGGCGGGCACTGGCGCCCATCGACCTGATGATCGGCAGCTGGAAGGGCTTTATCGCCGCCCGTTCGCAGTACAACCGCCTGAACGACATCCTCGGCAAACAGCAGGCGCAACCCGAGCGCCTGTCCTTGCCCGCGCCCGAGGGCAACGTGCAGGTCGAGAACCTGATTGTCGCGGCACCTGGTTCGAAAACCCCGATCCTCAAGAACATCAGCTTCAGCGTACCGGCCGGTTGCGTGGTGGGCATCATCGGCCCGAGCGCCTCGGGCAAGTCGACCCTGGCCCGGGCGCTGATCGGCGTCTGGCCGCCGCAGCATGGGGTGGTCCGGCTGGATGGCGCGGACATCAGCACCTGGGACAAGCATGAGCTTGGCCCGTATATCGGTTACCTGCCCCAGGACATCGAGCTGTTCGAGGGCAGCATCGGCGAGAACATTGCCCGCTTCGCCGAGATCGATTCGGCGAAGGTTATCCAGGCCGCCAGGACCGCTGGCGTCCACGAAATGATCCTGCTGTTGCCCGATGGCTACGACACCGTCATCGGCAGCGAGGGCGTCATGCTCTCGGCAGGGCAGCGCCAGCGCATCGGGCTGGCCCGCGCGCTGTACGGCAACCCGCGGCTGATCATTCTCGACGAACCCAATTCCAATCTCGACGAGGTCGGCGATCGCGCGCTGGCGGCCGCCATCCAGCAGATCAAGCACACCGGCGCGACCCTGTTCGTGATTACCCACCGCACCAACATCGTGTCGCAACTCGACCGGCTGCTGGTGATGAAAGCCGGGATGGTCGGCCTCTACGGGCCGCGCGAGGAAGTGCTGGCCGAACTCAGCGGGCAGCAACCGCCGGTCCCGAAACATGCCGGGCCAGTACCGGTGGTGACCAACGTGGCGTCGATCGATGCCCGTAAGGACGATGGCGGTGAATCCTATGCCTGATCGTCAAATCGAAAGCTCCTCCGACCTGCCGGTATCCGATCGCAAGGCCCACCGCCTGGGCATGGGGATTGTCGGCGTGACCTTCGGCCTGTTCGGCACCTGGGCGGCACTCGCGCCCCTGGACGGCGCCGCTTACGCGCCGGGGGTGGTCACCGTGCAGACTTACCGCAAGACGGTCCAGCACCTGGAAGGCGGCATCGTCAAATCGGTGTTGGCCCACGATGGCGACATCGTCAAGCAGGATGATCCGCTGATCATCCTCGACGATGCCCAGCTGCGCTCCGAATACGAGGCGACCCAAGGCCTGCTGGTCGCGGCCAGGGCCATGGAGTCGAGGCTGATTGCCGAGCGCGACGGGTTGCCGGCGATCGACTTTGGGGCGATGCCCGAATCCGCCAGTGTGCGAGGAGAGGAAGCGCGCCAGGGCGAGACCCAGGTATTCAACGCGCGGCGCGGCTCGCGGCTGGGCCAGATCTCGGTGCTGCGCGAGCGCATCGGCCAATTGCACCAGCAGATCAAGGGCCTGGAGTCGATGATCGCGGTCAAGGTGCGCCTGGAGAAATCCTACAGCGGTGAAATCGGTGAGTTGACCGAGTTGCTCAAGGAAGGGTTCGTCGACAAGCAACGCCTGCTCGAGCAGGACCGCAAGCTGGGGATGCTCAGGTCGGAGGTGGCCGATCACCGTTCCACCATCGACAAGACCCGCCTGCAGATCAACGAAACGCAGTTGCAGATCCTCCAGGTCGACAAGGATTTCAATTCCGACGTGGCCAAGCAACTGGCCGAGGTGCAGACCAAGATCTACGACCTGCAAGAGAAGAACTCGGCCCTGGAAGACCGCCTCAGCCGCATCGTCATCCGTGCCCCCGACGCGGGCATGGTGATCGGCATGACGGTGCACACCATCGGCGGTGTCGTGCGTTCGGCGACGCCCTTGCTGGACATCGTGCCATCGGTCTCGGAGCTGATCATAGAGGCCCAGGTGGCGCCGGTGGACATCGACCGCATCGGCATCGGCAAGCGCGCCGATATCCGTTTCGGCGCGTTCAACAGCTCGACCACGCCGGTGATCGAAGGCGAGGTCAGCAGCGTCTCGGCCGACCGCCTGACCAACGAAAAGACCGGGACCGCCTATTACCTGGCGCGGGTCCGGGTCACCGAGCACGGGGTGCGCACCTTGGGTGAGCGCAAGTTGTTGCCGGGGATGCCGGCGGACGTGCTGATCATCACCGGGCAACGCACGCTGTTGCAGTACCTGATGCAGCCGGCCCGGGATGTAATGTCTCAATCAATGATCGAGGAGTGACCGTGGGAGCGCCGTCAGTTCTGCTAGGGAGTGCATTCATGCTGGCAGCGGGGGCCGCCTTGGCGCAAACCGCTGCGGTAACGTCGACCGGGGTCAGCGCCTCGACCTATTCCACCGACCTCATGCAGTTGTATCGCGAGGCGCGGCTGGAGGATCCACAGGTCCTGGCGTCTTTTGCGCAAGCGCAGGCCGGCAAGGAGCATCAACGCGAGGCGCTGGGAGCGCTGTTGCCGCAACTGTCGCTGAATGCCGGGACGAACCGGATCCACCAGGAAAACGACCTGATACAGGAGCGCAGTTTCGATAGCGAAAGCTACAGCCTGGTGCTGCGCCAGTACCTCTACAACAAGGCCGCGTGGGAGAACTACCAGAAGTTCAAGAGCCTGGCCAAGCAGTCTGAATCCGAAGCGTTGGATACCCAGGCCGAGGCCGCGGTGGAACTGGCGCGGCGCTACTTCACCGCGCTGGCGGCCGAGGATGAGCTGGAGCTGGTGCGAGCGGAGCGGCGAACCACGCAAAAGAGCCTGGACCGGGTCAATGCGCTGTACGAAAAGCAGATGGCAATGGTTACCGACCAGCTCGACCTCAAGGCCCGGGTGGACCTGCTCGCGGCCCAGGAGCTGGATGCCCGCAACCAGGCCCGCATCAGTCGCGAGGCGCTGGCGGAAATCGTCGGCCGGCCGGTCAAGGAGAAGCTCAACCGGATTCGCAACGACGCGCAACTGCGGGTTTCGGCGCAGAGCCTGGAGTCCTGGGTACGCGATGGCATGGAGCTGAACCCGACGCTCAAGGCCAGCGAGAGCGGCGCCGAAGCCGCCAACGCAGCGTTGCGCAGTGGCAAGGGCGGGCACTATCCGACGGTGAGCCTGAACCTCAGCGCGCAACAGACCAACGAGGGTTACAACAATACCCTGGCGCCACGCACCGACAGCTATGTCGCCGGCATCGGCGTCCAGGTGCCGCTGTACAGCGGCGGCTCGACCTCGGCGCGGGTCCGTGGGCTCTACCAGGACCAACTGGTCGCCGAGCAGCAGCTGGAAGCGATCCGGCGCCGGGTGGTCAAGGAGATCACCAGCGCCTACCTGACCGCCAATTCGAACGGCGAGAAGATCGACGCCAGCCGTTCGGCCCTGGCCTCGGCCCAGCTGTCCCGGGTGGCGGCGGAGAAGGGGCTGAGCTACGGCATGGTCAACGCCGTCGATGTACTGGCCAGCGTGCGCAACGAGTTCCGCGCCCGGCGCGACCTGCTCAAGACGCAATACGAGTTCCTCAGCAACGTCTTCAGCCTCAATCGCTGGGCGGGCAAACCGCCGGTGGAAAGTGTCGAGAATGTGAATGCCTGGCTCAGTCCCGGTAGCGCCGGCCAGGCCATGGGCGTTGGCATCGAGGACCAGGAGTAGACACCGGGACAGTGGTGTCCCGGCTGGCCAATCACTTCTGTGGGGGATCGGCGTCGAGCCGCTGGTTTCATGGCACTGCCGGCTTCGTCGATAAATTGACGCCCTTAATAAACACTGACTTATCCGCGCGCCACTCGTCTGTTAATTGACGAGCCTGGTTGGATCCGAGTCTGCCCGCAGGTCCCCCGCAGCGAGCCTAAGACCTTGATTTGCAGGGGGCAGGGCGCCTCGGGGGAGCATCGACCACGTGACCCGAACCCGGCCTGAGTCGAAGACCGACGGATGGGTTGGCAGGCAGCACAGTGGGCTGGCCTAGACTCAATTGAGGGCTCGCGGATGCCCTGCAGCACATGCAAACTATTGATAGTTATTCTTATTTATGTGGTTTCAATAGCTTTGCCGGGCTTCGGGAAACCCCCGCAATGTCTGCCTGTACCCCGGGTCGCCAAGACCCGGGTGGGCACTTCCAGAGCCTGTCGGCGCTCGCATCCGTCCTTCAAGAGCGAGTGGCCGATCAAGGAAGGCCAACGCGTATGAAGGTCATCGTTTTTCAAGGGGAGGCAGAAAGATCATGCCAGACCAAAAAAAAACGATACGCGTGATGCTGATCGATTGCCGTCCCCTCGTTCTTATGGGGCTTCATGATTTGATCAATGCGAGGAAGCCCCGGATGGAGGTGAGTGGCCAGGCCACCACCTACACCAATGCGCTGGACCTTGCCGATCAGCTGCGTCCCAATGTGATTTTTTTCAGTTTCTTTCCGGATGCGTTGAACCCCCTGGAGGTGGTCGCAGGGCTGACCCGCCGCCCGGATATCAAGCTGCTGGTGCTCAAGGGCCTGTACGAATCCGTCCCGGTTGCCCAGGCGATCGAGGCGGGCGCGCGTGGCATCGTGCTGGCGGAAGACCCGACGGAATCGATCGTCCGGGCCATCATCAAGGTCCACCATTACGACGTAGGACTGGACAGAGCCTGGTCCGGCGGGCTTTCCGGCTATGCCGCGACCCGGCACATACCCTTGCGATGCAACCTGGAGCAGGCGAAACAGGCGCGGCTGACGCTGCGCGAGCGGGAACTGATTCGCGCCATCGTCGGCGACCCGTCCGCCAAGTACATGAGCATCGCCGAGCACCTGGGCATCAGTGAACACACCGTGCACAACCACCTCAGCAACATCTATCAGAAGCTCAACCTGATCAACCGCATCGACTTGCTGATGTATGCGCTCAAGCACGGGCTCACCGATGATGAAGAACCGCCTGACTCGACGTGGGTGGAACTGGAATGAGTTGATCAAGACAAGGCAGCCCGGTGGCTGTCCTTGTCGCTGTCCTTGTCGTCGTCGACCTGGGGGCCCAGGCCGAGGGCGATGCCGTGCTCATCGTTTCCTGCCCCGTGAATGCGCTGGCATGCCGCCGCGTTCTTTGCGCTGCCTGGGCGTTTGTCGCGGATGAGAGTAGGGGAATTCCGGGCGGTAGCGGCAAAAAAAGCGAGGGTGGTTTCCAGGCCACCCTCGCTTTTATTCGCATGCGCGAGGTTTCAGACGCTGCCCATTACGATATCGGTATTGAGCAGGTCGACCCCGACCAGGGTAATGGTCGTTATCTGCCCACCGGTCTCGGCCACCGTGACGACGCTGTCGGCGCCGGCGTTGTTGATCGACTGCACGACCGCGCCCGCATCACCAATGAGCACCACCGCATCGCGCTGGCCTGCGCCGGCATCGAAGCCGCTGACCTGGTACTGGTTCTCGGCCACCGACAGGTCGATGTTGAACGCATCCCGCTCACCCGTGGTGCCCACCAACCTGAAGTCGAACAAGGCGTCGGCCGGGTCGTTGGCGAACAGGTTGGCGTCGAACGCGCTGGTCGCGGTGTCGCCATCCTTGTCCGTCACCGTCGCGTTGAACGCCAGCTTGACGTCGCTGGCCAGGCTCTCGGTCTCATGGGTGAACAGGATCGTCGGGATCTTGATCTCGCCCCGGGCCATCGTCAGCTGGACCGCATCGATCAGCGATGTGGCCGATTGCTCGACGGTGAAGGACACCTGCCCACCGGCCTCTGGCGTCAGGGTGTTGACCTCGATCAGGTTGGAGAAGGTGCCATCTTCGTAGAAGACCCTGTAGTACAGGTCCTCGGTGGCCGTGTTGTAGCCGCCCACGGAGTTGTCGATAAACACCTTCATGCTCGTCAGCAGGCTTTCCGGGTTGACCACGAAGCTTTCATCGGCCGCGCCGATCGCCGCCAGGTTGTCGCCCTGGAGCAGGTTGTTGGCGATGCCGATACCGGCCGTGCTGACGTTCAAGGCTGCCGAGCCGATGAACGATGGCAGCGGGTTGGTCTGCAGTTGCGCTTCGGTAGGGTCGGGCGCCCCGACCCCGATGCCGGTCTGGATGCTGTTCGCGCCGCTAGCGGGAGCCAGCGGGTTGGCGCCGAAGAACACGATGTCCTCGGTGCCGATCGTCAGCGTGCGCACGGGGTCCGGGCCACCGGCATCCAGCGCGCCATCGGCACTGCTGAGGACAATGACCGAACGGAAGCCTTCCTCCAGGTCCAGGGCATAGGTGCCGTTGGCATAGGCGCTCAGCGTGTAGTGCACGGTGGTATCCGCCGTGGCTGCGTTGTTGTCGAAGTCACCGGTCAAGGTGCCCGCGAACTGATACGCGCCATTGGCGTCCGGTGACGGCGACTGCTCGACCAGCGTACCGGTGCCGGTGGTGGTCGTATCGTCCGGCCGGACCAGGGTGAACTGGCCGTTCACCAGCGAGATATCCAGGCCGGCTGCATTCAGTCCGTCGGCGCCAGTCCCCAGGTTCCAGTAGCCTTGTTGCGCCTGGTCGGTCCCCGTGCCGATCAGGTTGCCGAAGGCCAGGGTTGGCGTGTCGTCATCGACGGTGATCACCAGTTTGTCGGCCGCGGCGGTCACGGTGTCGCCGTCCTTGTCGGTGGCCTGCAGCAGGGTGCCCAGGTTGAGGACGAGGTCGTTCTCATCGTTGCCCGTCGCGTGATCCAGTGGCTGGAGCAGGGTGAAGGTGTAGGCACCCGCTACCGTCAGGCTCAGGGTGAACACGTCAGTCGCGCCGGCCTTGGCGGTCAGAGTGTTGCCCAGGACGCTGTAGGTCAGTGCCACGCCACCGGAGCTCAGGGCTGGCAAGCCGCTGGTGTTACTCGACAAGGAGTAGCTCAGCGGTACGTCGGCCCCGGACTGGAAGATACCGGTCACACTGCCGCTGGCGACGGTGGCTTCACCGGCCACGTCGCCGATACCACCGGCGATGCCATTGGCCAGGCCGTCTTCATCGACGGTGCCG
>NZ_JAQZAB010000115.1:0-96817 GCF_028640915.1 Pseudomonas sp. B3G-3
CCATCAGGCTTGATCGTGACGACAGAAAAGCCCTCCCAAAAAGGAAGGAAAGTATTAATATCGTGCATAAGAACGCCGGTTTTTTAGATGTGTTTGCTCGCACGAACATCATCAATCAAATCGGCGTTCTTGTTTCTGTGTTTCCCGGAATTCCGTGAAGAACCAATAAAAAGCCCCGAACATGTCGGGGCTTTTCACGGCAGGATTGCTCGTACCGTTACTGGAACAGCGACTCGCTGGAGAGGCCGTTCTTCTCGAGGATCTCACGCAGACGCTTGAGACCTTCGACCTGGATCTGGCGTACCCGCTCTCGGGTAAGCCCGATCTCCAGGCCCACATCTTCCAGGGTGCTGCTCTCGTGGCCGCGCAAGCCGAAGCGGCGAACGACCACTTCACGTTGCTTGTCGGTCAATTCGGAAAGCCACTGATCGATGCTTTGCGACAGGTCGTCATCCTGCAGCAGCTCGCACGGATCGGTAGGACGATCGTCGGTGAGGGTGTCCAGCAGGGTTTTATCCGAATCCGGACCCAGCGAGACGTCGACTGAAGAAACCCGCTCGTTCAAGCCCAGCATGCGCTTGACCTCACCTACCGGTTTCTCCAGCAGGTTGGCGATTTCTTCAGGGGAGGGTTCATGGTCGAGTTTCTGTGTCAGCTCCCGTGCTGCCCGCAGGTAGACGTTGAGCTCTTTGACCACATGAATCGGCAGCCGGATAGTCCGGGTCTGGTTCATGATTGCCCGTTCGATGGTTTGACGGATCCACCAGGTGGCATAGGTCGAGAAGCGGAAACCGCGCTCCGGATCGAACTTCTCCACCGCCCGGATCAAACCGAGGTTGCCCTCTTCGATCAGGTCCAGCAGCGAAAGCCCACGATTGACATAACGCCGGGCGATTTTCACCACCAGACGCAGGTTGCTTTCAATCATGCGCTTGCGCCCGGCCGGATCGCCACTTTGCGACAGACGCGCAAAATGAACTTCTTCTTCCGGAGAGAGCAATGGGGAAAAGCCGATTTCATTGAGATACAGCTGCGTCGCGTCGAGCGCTCGCGTGTAATCAATGTACTTGTGTTGTTTCAATGAAGCGGAGTGTTTGGATTTGGCACGAACTGAAGGTACAGCAGATCCCTCATTCGACATCGAATCAGTGGCGATATCCGTCTCCATAAGGAGAACTTCATCGTCGATGTCAAACTCCGGCACTTCTTTACTGAGAGCCATTGTTATAGTCCTTTGGTGAGTTCGACCTCAGGCTCAAGCGACGCCTTTATCCTTGGCAACGCTGGAACCTGTTCCCTCTACGTGACGGAACAGGCTTGGTAACGGATCAACGACGTGGCAGGAATTGCAGCGGATCTACAGGTTTACCTTGTCGGCGAATCTCAAAGTGCAGTTTCACCCGGTCTGTACCAGTTGATCCCATTTCGGCAATTGTCTGTCCGACTTTGACCTGCTGCCCCTCCCGAACCAACAGCCTACGGCTGTGGCCGTAAGCACTGACGTAGGTATCGCTGTGTTTGATGATGACCAGTTCGCCGTAGCCCCTTAAGCCACTCCCGGCGTAAACCACCGTCCCATCAGACGCAGCTAAAACAGGCTGTCCCAAATCCCCGGCGATATCAATGCCTTTATTCAAACTACCGTTTGAAGAGAATTTTCCAATCAGAATACCGTTCGCAGGCCAGCCCCAGCCCTTTGGCGCGGGGCCTGCAGGCGGTAATGGAGCCGGCGCGGGCTGGCTCGCAATCGTTGGCGCGGCACCTGCCGGACGACGAATTACTGTGGTTTTACTTGAAGAAGATGCACTGGAAGCCGACTTTGTAACCACCGCTGTCGGTGCCGAACCCGAGCGGCCGTCGAAGCGGATGGTCTGCCCCGGGTGAATGGTGTACGGCTCGGCAATATTGTTGCGCGCGGCCAGGGCCTTGTAATCCCAGCCATAACGGAAGGCGATCGAGAACAGGGTGTCGCCGCGACGAACCGTGTATTGCCCCGTGGTCACCGTCGGGCGCTGCGGTACCGCACTGGTGCGATCGACGACCCGGGCGCTGCTCGATTTATTGCTCGAACACCCGACCAACAGAGAACTCAAGACAAGGCCAATCACCAGTCGCTGAAAGCTTGTTGTACCCATACGCTGCGCAATGACTGTGAGACTCACCCGCCGCTCCCTTTGTGGTGGTTGAAGATAAATGATGCCTGGCTCAGGCATGAAATGTCGCAAGTATAACCGGCCACCCGCGCTTTACTCCCGGTAAAGCGAAATCGGCAGGTACCGGCATATCGATCAGGGTTCAAGGTTGCTTAACCGATTGATCAAGCTGTAAGACCAAGCCGATCAAACAGAATTCACCCGCTCCAAACAAATGCTCAGGCCAACGGCCCGTTGAGCAAGGGAACGAAGCGAACCGCGCCGAGAACCTGCCGCGAAAACCCCTGCTCTTCACGAATGACCAGCATCAGTTGCTGCACTTCGCCGGCCCCGACCGGAATCACCATCCGGCCACCCGGCGCCAACTGGTCCAGCAGGGCCTGAGGGATGTCGGTGGCGACCGCCGTCACGATGATCCCGTTGTACGGCGCCAGCGCCGGCCAGCCTTCCCAGCCGTCGCCCCAGCGGAATACCACGTTGCGCAGGTTCAGCTCGACCAGACGTTCCTTGGCCCGATCCTGCAACACCTTGATGCGCTCGACCGAGAACACCCGCTCCACCAGTTGCGACAACACCGCTGTCTGGTAGCCCGAGCCAGTGCCGATCTCCAGCACCTTGTCCAATGGGCCGGCCGCCAGCAGCAACTCGCTCATGCGCGCCACCATATAAGGCTGCGAGATCGTCTGGTTGTGCCCGATCGGCAAGGCCGTGTCTTCATAGGCGCGATGCGCCAGGGCCTCGTCGACGAACAGATGCCGCGGCGTACGCCGAATGACTTCCAGCACCTGGGCGTTGGACAGGCCTTCATCGTAAAGACGCTGGATCAGGCGTTCGCGGGTACGCTGGGAAGTCATCCCGATACCGCGACGCAACAAATCGTCCTGTTCGCGAGCCATCAGCGCAGCCCCTCCAGCCAGCCATCAAGACTTCTGAAAGCATCGTTGAAGGTGCGATCGAGCTGCAACGGCGTGACCGAGACATAACCCTGCATGATCGCGTGGAAGTCCGTACCCGGGCCACCGTCCTCGGCGTCCCCCGCCGCGGCGATCCAGTAACCGGCCTTGCCGCGCGGGTCGACCGTCTTCATCGGTGCCGCCGCCCGGGCGCGATGGCCCAGACGAGTCAGCTGAATGCCGCGAATATGATCGAGGGGTAGATTGGGAATGTTCACATTCAGCACGGTACGTGGTGGAAGATCCAGCTGCCCATGGGCCTCGACCAGTTTGCGGGCGAAATAGGCCGCCGTCGGCAGATTATCCACCTGACGCGAGACAAACGAAAAGGCAAATGCCGGAAGCCCCAGAAAACGCCCTTCCAGGGCCGCGGCGACAGTACCGGAATACAGCACGTCGTCACCCAGGTTCGCCCCGAGGTTGATTCCGGATACGACCATGTCCGGATCGCGCTCCAGCAGCCCGTTGAGGCCCAGGTGCACGCAATCGGTGGGGGTGCCATTGATACTGATGAAACCGTTACTCAAGGTATGCGGGTGCAACGGCCGGTCGAGCGTCAGCGAGCTGCTGGCGCCACTTTTGTCCTGGTCCGGGGCGATCACCACACACTCGGCGTAATCCGCCAGCGCAGCATGAAGCGCGGCGAGACCGGGTGCTGTTACACCATCGTCGTTAGAAATCAGAATACGCATGGGCTGTCCGTCTGCCCCACCGGCACCAGATCGACGAGTTCACGCACCAATACGGTGGCGAAGCATCCGGCCGGCAGGACGAATTCCAGTTGCAGAATGTCAGGCTCGGGATAATGCCACGTCAACCCGCCAATGGGCAGCCGCAGGATGCGACGTTCGTGGCTCATTCCGGCTTTAATCAACCAATCGCGCAGATCCGCTTCGTCGCCAGCCACCTGCTGTTCCAGCAGATGGGTCGCTCCCGCAGCAGGCGATTCGCCCTCACCCCACTGCGGGCCGGTCGGGTGCAAGTCGAGGATGGCCAGGCGCGGATCGCCGCATTCGGCTTCGCCGGCCGGGAAAAAACTGCGGCTGTCGGTGAAGGCCAGCAGGTCGCCGACCTGGGCCCGCTGCCAGCTGCCATCGGCCACACGCGCCGCCAGCACCCGGTTGAACAGATAGCTGCGCGCGGTGGAAAGCAGCCGCGAACGCACGTTGCGCTGTTCCGGCAAGGCCTTGCGGGCGGCCCAATCGCGGGCATCGACCAGGTTGCCGCCGTTATGGCCAAAACGCTGGGCGCCGAAATAATTGGGGATGCCGTGCTTGGTGATCGATTGCAGGCGCTCTTCGATCCCCGCCTTGTCTGCCTTCAATTCGGTCAGGCGCAGGGTAAAGCCGTTGGCCGCATGGGCGCCGCGTTGCAGCTTGCGCTTGTGGCGGGTCAGCTTGAGGATCTTCAGCGTGTCGTTTTCAGCCGCCGACAGATCGGGGTCGGCCTTGCCAGGCAGTTGGATGCTGAACCACTGCCGGGTCAGCGCCTGGCGATCCTTCAAGCCGGCATAGCTGACAGTGCGCAACGGCACGCCCGCGGCCTTGGCAATCCGCCGCGCCGCTTCTTCGGTGTTCAGGCCGCGCTTTTCCACCCACAACCACAGGTGTTCGCCTTCGCCGGTCAGGGGGATGTCCAGGACTTCGTCGACCTGGAAGTCTTCGGCGGTGGCCTTCAGTACCGCGCTGCCCAGGGCTTCGCCATAGGCCCGCGGGCCCAACAGTTGCAGTTCGTTCATGCGCGCAGCAACAAGGCAACGGAATGTACGGCGATGCCTTCTTCGCGCCCGACGAAGCCGAGCTTTTCGGTGGTGGTGGCCTTGACGTTCACTTGATCCAGCTCGACTTGCAGATCCGCGGCGATCAGCGCGCGCATCGTTTCAATATGGGGGGCCATCTTCGGCGCCTGGGCCACGATGGTGTTATCGACGTTGCCGACCTTCCAGCCCTTGGCATGGATCAGTGCGACGACATGACGCAACAGCGCACGGCTGTCGGCGCCCTTGAACTGCGGATCGGTGTCCGGAAAATGCTTGCCGATGTCGCCCAGCGCGGCAGCCCCCAGCAAGGCATCGCTCAGAGCGTGCAGCAGCACATCGCCGTCGGAGTGGGCGAGCAGCCCGAAGCTGTGTGCAATCCGCACGCCGCCCAGAGTGATGAAATCGCCTTCAGCGAAACGGTGCACATCGTAGCCGTGGCCAATACGCATAAAAAAACGCCCTGATTGAGTCAGGGCGTGATTCTACCTGCTTTGGCAGACATTAGCCGCTCAGAGCGCGCGCATGATGCTGCAGGTGGTCGCCAATGAAGCTGGCGATAAAGAAATAGCTGTGGTCGTAGCCGGGTTGCAGGCGCAACGTTAGCGGATGACCCGCGGCTTTCGCCGCCTGCTGCAGCACTTCGGGCTTGAGCTGATTGGCCAGGAAATCGTCACGATCGCCCTGGTCCACCAGCAACGGCAGCTTTTCGCTGGCCTCCTGGATCAGCACGCTGGCATCCCATTCGCGCCAGCGGGAGCGCTCTTCGCCCAGGTAGCGGGAAAAGGCTTTCTGCCCCCACGGGCAATCCATCGGGTTGCTGATCGGCGCGAATGCCGACACCGACTGGTAACGTCCCGGATTGCGCAACGCGCAGACCAGAGCACCGTGGCCGCCCATGGAGTGCCCGCTGATGCCACGCTTGTCCGAGGCAGGGAAATGCGCCTCGACCAATGCCGGCAGCTCCTGCACCACATAGTCATGCATGCGGTAATGCTCGGCCCAGGGCTGCTGGGTGGCATTCAGGTAGAACCCGGCCCCCAGGCCGAAGTCCCAGGCGCCATCCGGATCGCCCGGCACGCCAGGGCCACGCGGGCTGGTATCCGGCGCGACGATGATCAACCCCAGTTCGGCGGCCAGGCGCTGGGCGCCGGCCTTTTGCATGAAGTTCTCATCGGTGCAGGTCAGGCCGGACAACCAGTACAGCACCGGCAGCTTGCCACCCTGCTCCGCCTGTGGCGGCAGGTACACGGCAAACACCATGTCGCAGCCCAGCACCTCGGAATGATGCTTGTAGCGTTTGTGCCAGCCGCCGAAGCTTTTCTGGCAGGACAGGTTTTCCAGACTCATGGGCATTTCAGCCGCAGGCTTCAAGCTTCAGGCTGCAAGTTGGCGGTGATCGCTCTCGCAGCTTCTGCTTGCCGCTTGCCACTGCTCCTTAGAAATGAATGACGGTACGGATGCTCTTGCCTTCGTGCATCAGGTCGAAGGCCTTGTTGATGTCCTCCAGCCCCATGGTGTGGGTGATGAAGGTATCCAGCGGGATTTCGCCGGTCTGGGCCATTTCCACATAGCTTGGCAACTCGGAACGGCCACGCACGCCGCCGAACGCCGAACCGCGCCAGACACGGCCGGTCACCAGCTGGAACGGACGGGTGGAGATTTCCTGGCCGGCACCGGCCACGCCGATGATCACCGACTCGCCCCAGCCCTTGTGGCAGCACTCCAGCGCGGCACGCATCAACTGCACGTTGCCGATGCACTCGAAGGAGAAGTCCACGCCGCCGTCGGTCATGTCGACGATGACCTCCTGGATCGGCCGGTCGAAGTCTTTCGGGTTCACGCAATCAGTGGCACCCAGCTGTTTGGCGATTTCGAACTTGGCCGGGTTGATGTCGATGGCGATGATCCGGCCAGCCTTGGCTTTCACCGCGCCAATCACCGCCGACAGGCCGATACCGCCCAGGCCGAAGATCGCCACGGTGTCGCCGGCCTTGACCTTGGCGGTATTGATCACCGCACCGATCCCGGTGGTGACGCCGCAACCCAGCAGGCAGACTTTTTCCAGAGGCGCTTCTTTAGGGATCTTGGCTACCGAGATTTCCGGCAACACGGTGTACTCGGAAAAGGTCGAGGTGCCCATGTAGTGGAAAATCGGCTGGCCTTTATAGGAGAAACGAGTGGTGCCGTCCGGCATCAGGCCCTTGCCCTGGGTGGCGCGGATCGCCTGGCACAGGTTGGTCTTGCCCGACAGGCAGAATTTGCACTTGCCGCATTCCGGGGTGTACAGCGGGATCACATGATCGCCCACAGCCACCGAGGTCACGCCCTCGCCGATGGCCTCGACCACGGCACCACCTTCGTGACCGAGGATCGACGGGAAGATGCCTTCCGGGTCGGCCCCGGACAGGGTGTAGGCGTCGGTATGGCAAACGCCGGAAGCGACGACCCGCAACAACACCTCGCCGGCCTTGGGCATGGCGACATCGACTTCAACGATCTCAAGGGGTTTCTTGGCCTCGAAGGCAACGGCAGCGCGCGACTTGATCATCCTGGGTCTCCAGCGAATAAAAACGAGACCGGGAGTGTAAAACAGCGCCTGGCGATGAATAATCAGGACAAAAGCAAAACATTATTGCTGTACAGGGATAATCGTCATGAATGAGAACCGCTGGGAAGGCATCGATGAGTTCGTTGCCGTGGCCGAGTGCAGCCAGTTCACTGCCGCCGCGGAACGCCTCGGGGTGTCGTCTTCCCATATCAGCCGGCAGATCGTCCGCCTGGAAGAACGGCTGCAGACCCGCCTGCTGTATCGCAGTACCCGCCGGGTGACCCTGACCGAAGCCGGGCAGACTTTCTTGCAGCATTGCCAGCGCCTGCAGGATGGACGCGAAGAGGCGTTGCGCGCCGTCGGCGACCTGACCAGCGAACCCAAGGGCATGCTGCGCATGACCTGCGCAGTGGCCTATGGCGAACGGTTTATCGTGCCGCTGGTCACCAGTTTCATGGGGCTTTATCCGCAACTGCGGGTGGATATCGAACTGAGCAACCGCCCTTTGGACCTGGTGCATGAAGGCCTGGACCTGGCGATCCGTCTTGGTCGCCTGCAGGATTCACGACTGGTGGCGACCCGCCTGGCGCCGCGTCGCATGTACCTTTGCGCCTCGCCGTCCTACCTGGAGCGTTATGGTCGCCCCCACAGCTTGTCGGAGTTGAGTCGACACAACTGCCTGATCGGCAGCTCGGATATCTGGCAGCTGGAGCAGGACGGCCGCGAGTTCTCCCAGCGGGTGCAAGGCAACTGGCGCTGTAACAGCGGGCAGGCTGTGCTGGATGCGGCGCTGCAGGGGGTTGGCCTCTGCCAGCTACCGGACTATTACGTGCTGGAGCATCTGCATCAAGGCACCCTGATTTCCCTGCTCGAGGCGCATCAGCCACCGAATACCGCGGTGTGGGCGCTGTATCCGCAACAACGGCATCTGTCGCCCAAGGTGCGCAAGCTGGTGGACTATCTCAAGGAGGGGTTGGCCAAGCGGCCGGAGTACAAGGATTGATCCGTAGACGCTGCGGCAGGCTGCGATCGGCCCGGAACGAGGTGCGCTTTTCGCAGGTCATCACCACGCATAGTCAAACCGATCGACCGTGTTGCCCGGTAAGCGGCTACAGGGACCAGCGAAACCTAAGATCAGCGGCGATTGGCCCAACGCTGGCGTAGCCACTCCAGATCTTCCGGGCGGGTCACCTTGAGATTGTCCGAACGCCCTTCGATCAGGCGCGGTGCCTGGCCGGCCCACTCCATTGCCGACGCCTCATCGGTAATCGCCACATCCGCCACCAGGCTGTCGGCCAAGGCGCGATGCAAGGCGCCAAGACGGAACATCTGCGGCGTATAGGCTTGCCAGATCAGGCTGCGATCCACGGTTTCCAGCACTCGGCCGTGCTTGTCGATCCGTTTCAGGGTGTCACGGGCCGGCACCGCGAGCAGGCCGCCCACGGGGTCATCCGCCAGCTCGCCCAGCAACTTGTCCAGGTCATCCCGGGACAGGTTCGGCCGTGCGGCATCGTGGACCAGCACCCAGTCATCATCCGCAGCGCCTTGGGCGTGCAGATGGAGCAAGGCATTGAGGACCGATCCGGAACGCTCCGCGCCACCTTCGACCCGCTGGATCCGCGGGTCGTGGGCACAGGCCAGGGTCGGCCAGTAAGGATCGTCAAGCGCCAGGCTGACCACCAGCCCCTTCAGGGAAGGATGGTCGAGGAAACAGCCGAGGCTGTGTTCGAGAATAGTGCGCCCGCCCAGTTGCAAGTATTGCTTGGGACGGTCCGCGGCCATGCGGGCACCGACGCCCGCGGCAGGAATCACGGCCCAGAAGGCCGGTAGAGACTGAATCATTGGGCCAACTGGTAGAGGGTTTCGCCCTCCTTGACCATGCCCAGTTCATGACGAGCCCGCTCTTCCACGGTCTCCATGCCTTTCTTCAATTCCATGACTTCCGCGTCGAGTACACGATTGCGCTCCAGCAGGCGCTCGTTTTCAGCGCGCTGATCGGCAATTTGCTGAGTCAGGTCTGTTACCTGCGCCAAGCTGCCATTCCCCACCCAGAGGCGGTACTGCAGGCCAGCCAGCAGCAAGAGCAAGACGAGGAACAACCAATTGGGACTGCGCATCGAATATCGGGTATCCAGTGAAAAAAGACAGCCATGCCAACAACTTCGAACCTACTGACAGCACGAAGCCTGGAAGAACCAGGCTTGTGCTCTTAAGGCATCAGATTAGTGGCAAAAACCTCGCTGATGCGATTTTTCTGACCCAATCCGGTGTCTTTGTACCATCTACCGCTTAACCGCGAAACTCGCTGCGGCCGTTGTACTTGGCCTTGCCATTCAATTGCTCTTCGATACGCAGCAATTGGTTGTACTTGGACACGCGGTCGGAACGGCACAGCGAACCGGTCTTGATCTGGCCAGCCGAGGTGCCCACGGCCAGGTCGGCAATGGTCGAATCTTCGGTTTCGCCGGAACGGTGCGAAATCACTGCGGTGTAACCGGCAGCCTTGGCCATCTGGATGGCTTCCAGGGTTTCGGTCAGGGTACCGATCTGGTTGAACTTGATCAGGATCGAGTTGGCGATCTTCTTGTCGATGCCTTCTTTCAGGATCTTGGTGTTGGTCACGAACAGGTCGTCGCCCACCAGCTGGGTCTTCTCGCCGATCTTGTCGGTGAGGATCTTCCAGCCAGCCCAGTCGGACTCGTCCAGACCGTCTTCGATGGAGATGATCGGGTAACGCTCGGTCAGGCCCTTGAGGTAGTCGGCGAAACCTTCAGCGGTGAACACCTGGCCTTCGCCGGACAGGTTGTACTTGCCGTCTTCGAAGAACTCGCTGGCTGCGCAGTCCAGAGCCAGGGTCACGTCGGTGCCCAGCTTGTAACCGGCGTTGGCCACCGCTTCGGAGATCACTTTCAGGGCGTCTTCGTTGGAAGCCAGGTTCGGTGCGAAACCACCTTCGTCACCTACGGCGGTGCTCAGGCCACGGGCCTTCAGCACGGCTTTGAGGTGATGGAAAATCTCGGTGCCCATGCGCAGGCCTTCGGAGAAGGACTTTGCGCCAACCGGCTGCACCATGAATTCCTGGATGTCGACGTTGTTATCGGCGTGCTCGCCACCGTTGATGATGTTCATCATCGGCACCGGCATCGAGTAGACGCCCGGTGTGCCGTTCAGGTTGGCGATGTGCGCGTACAGCGGCAGGTCCTGGTCCTGTGCTGCTGCCTTGGCCGCGGCCAGGGACACGGCGAGGATCGCGTTGGCGCCCAGGGTTGCCTTGTTTTCAGTACCGTCCAGCTTGATCATCGCCTGATCGAGGGCCTTCTGGTCGCTTGGGTCTTTACCCAGCAGCAGGTCACGGATCGGACCATTGATGTTGGCTACGGCCTTCAGTACGCCCTTGCCCAGGTAACGGCTCTTGTCGCCATCACGCAGCTCCAGCGCTTCACGCGAGCCGGTGGAAGCACCGGACGGCGCGCAGGCGCTGCCGATGATGCCGTTATCGAGAAGCACGTCCGCTTCGACGGTGGGGTTGCCACGGGAGTCGAGAACTTCACGACCTTTGATGTCGACGATTTTTGCCATTGTTGTAAACACTCCAAAGTTGACGAAAACGACGCAGCTGAAGGGAATCTCTTTACCGTCGGCAAGCAGGGAACAGGGGGCAGACTTGCGGACGATAAGGCTCAGGCCCGCGGGCCTGAGCATTTAATCGTGCGGTACTTTACCGGAGAAATCGGTTTTACGCGGTCTCTACCGTCGGAAAACTCTTAACCAGTTCGTCCAGGGCCTTGAGCTGGGCCAGGAAAGGTTCGAGCTTGTCCAGGCGCAGGGCGCATGGACCGTCGCATTTGGCGTTGTCCGGATCCGGGTGGGCTTCCAGGAACAGGCCGGCCAGGGACTGGCTCATGCCGGCCTTGGCCAGGTCGGTGACCTGGGCACGACGACCGCCGGCCGAGTCGGCACGACCGCCGGGCATTTGCAGCGCGTGGGTCACGTCGAAGAACACCGGGTATTCGAACTGCTTCATGATGCCGAAGCCGAGCATGTCCACCACCAGGTTGTTGTAACCGAAGCTCGAACCACGCTCGCAGAGGATCAACTGATCGTTACCCGCTTCTTCGCACTTGCTCAGGATGTGTTTCATTTCCTGGGGCGCGAGGAACTGGGCTTTCTTGATGTTGATCACCGCACCGGTCTTGGCCATCGCGACCACCAGGTCGGTCTGGCGCGAAAGGAAGGCCGGCAGCTGAATGATGTCGCAGACCTCGGCGACGACCGCGGCCTGGTACGGCTCGTGGACGTCGGTGATGATCGGCACGCCGAAGGCTTGCTTGATGTCCTGGAAGATGCGCATGCCCTCTTCCAGGCCAGGACCACGATAAGAGGTCACAGAAGACCGGTTGGCCTTGTCGAAACTGGCCTTGAACACGTAAGGGATACCGAGCTTTTCGGTGACCTTCACGTACTCTTCGCAGACCTGCATGGCCATGTCACGGCTTTCCAGCACGTTCATGCCGCCGAACAGCACCATGGGCTTGTCGTTGGCAATCTCGATGTCGCCGACGCGGATGATCTTCTGTGCCATCGGGGTTACGCCTTCTTCTGGTGTTGAGCCAAAGCGGCCTTGACGAAGCCACTGAACAGCGGATGGCCGTCACGTGGGGTCGAGGTGAACTCAGGGTGGAACTGGCAGGCGACGAACCATGGATGGTCCTGTGCCTCGACCACTTCAACCAGCGCGCCATCGCCGGAACGACCGGAAATCTTCAGGCCGGCGTCGATCAGCTGTGGCAGCAGGTTGTTGTTCACTTCGTAACGGTGACGGTGACGCTCGACGATCACATCCTTGGCGTAGCAATCGTGCACCTTGGAGCCGGCTTCGAGCAGGCATTCCTGAGCGCCGAGACGCATGGTGCCGCCCAGGTCGGAAGCTTCGGTACGGGTTTCGACGGCACCGGTGGCATCAGCCCACTCGGTGATCAGGCCGACGACCGGGTGACCGCTGGCGCGATCGAACTCGGTGGAGTTGGCGTCCTTCCAGCCCATGACGTTACGAGCGAACTCAATCACGGCCACTTGCATGCCCAGGCAGATACCCAGGTAAGGCACCTTGTTTTCGCGAGCGTACTGGACGGCGGTGATCTTGCCTTCCACGCCACGCAGGCCGAAACCGCCTGGAACCAGGATCGCATCGACACCTTCGAGCAGCGCGGTGCCCTGGTTCTCGATGTCTTCGGAGTCGATGTAACGCAGGTTGACCTTGGTACGGTTGGTAATACCGGCGTGACTCATCGCTTCGATCAGCGACTTGTAGGCGTCCAGCAGCTCCATGTACTTGCCGACCATGGCGATGGTGACTTCGTGCTCGGGGTTGAGCTTGGCGTCGACCACTTTTTCCCACTCGGACAGATCGGCACCGTTGCATTGCAGGCCGAAACGCTCGACGACGAAATCGTCCAGACCCTGGGCGTGCAGCACGGCCGGGATCTTGTAGATGGTGTCGACGTCTTCCAGGGAGATCACCGCGCGCTCTTCAACGTTGGTGAACAACGCGATCTTGCGACGCGAGGACACGTCCACCGGGTGGTCGGAGCGGCAGATCAGCACGTCAGGCTGCAGGCCGATGGAGCGCAGCTCTTTCACCGAGTGCTGGGTCGGCTTGGTCTTGGTCTCGCCAGCGGTGGCGATGTACGGAACCAGGGTCAGGTGCATCAGCATCGCGCGCTTGGAACCGACTTCGACGCGCAGCTGGCGGATGGCCTCGAGGAACGGTTGCGACTCGATGTCACCCACGGTGCCGCCGATCTCCACCAGGGCCACGTCGGCATCGCCGGCGCCCTTGATGATGCGACGCTTGATCTCGTCGGTGATGTGCGGAATCACCTGGATGGTGGCGCCCAGGTAATCACCACGGCGCTCTTTGCGCAGCACGTGCTCGTAGACACGACCGGTGGTGAAGTTGTTGTTCTGGGTCATGGTCGTGCGGATGAACCGCTCGTAGTGGCCCAGGTCCAGGTCGGTCTCGGCGCCGTCGTGGGTGACGAACACTTCACCGTGCTGGAACGGGCTCATGGTGCCCGGGTCGACGTTGATGTACGGGTCCAGCTTGAGCATGGTGACCTTAAGTCCCCGCGCCTCCAGGATGGCCGCCAATGAAGCCGAGGCAATGCCTTTCCCCAATGAAGAAACAACACCGCCCGTGACGAATATGTAGCGCGTCATGAAAAACCCTAGAAGTCTGCGTTAAAGCGGTCCGAGCCGCCGGGGAAAGCGAAGGAAGGCCGAAGCCCCCGATCACCTGCATTAATCACAGTGCACCTTTCAAAAAAACCGCCGCGTTGGGACAGACCGGAAGAGAAAACACCGGTACGTTGCTCGCTACACATTTTTTGGAATCGCCCAGCAAAGACTGCTTGGTAATCGGCAACTCCTGCAATTCAGGCGAATCCACAGAAGTTGTATCAAGAAGGGAGCGTAGTCTACCGGAAAGGGACTTTCAGCTCAAACCTTGATCGTTCGAAGGCGGCTGCCAATGCAATTGCCAGCCTTCATGGGTATTTGCGTCAAGACCTGGCAGGTTCGCCACCGCGAGCAATTCTTCACCTCGATACAGCAGCGGCAATCTGCCACGGACGAAGGCCGGCAGACCCGCCTCATTGAGCAGACGCTTGAGATCGCGGTGGCCGCGCCCAGGCAGTTGCATCACCTCACCCCCCTGACGGTAACGCACCTGCAAGGGCCCTTGCGGCGCGCCATCGATGAATTGCAATTGACCATTACCCGGCAACAGCAGAGGCGCAGCGGTATCGGCCCAACTCGGCGCAGACAGCACGGGTTGCAGCCAGCTATCCGACAACCACCAGACGCGCCCTGCCGCCCGCTGCAACTCGCCCCGCCCCAGCCGCCATACCGGACGGCTGTCGCCCGCGGCATCGCGCAGCGTTTGCCAGCCCGCCCAGTGGTCGCTGTCAGGCAGCGGCGTGAGCCGGCTCAGCCAGTGACTCAGGGCATTGCGCTGACGCGCCTCCGACAAACCGACCAAAGGCGCCAGCGCCAGGGACGGCAATCCCAGCCACTCGAATTCAGCGCCCAAAGCCGCCTCTTGCAGATCAATGAGCGCCAACTCATCCAGCAACTCCCGTGCCTCGCGCAAATGCGCCGCGCTGCGCGCCATGCTACTGGCAGCCTGTGGCCAGCGAGCGGTCAGCAATGGGAACACCTGATGGCGCAGGTAGTTGCGGGAGAACTGCCGGTCCTGGTTGGAGGGATCGTCGATCCAGCGCAGCTGGTGATCACGAGCGTAACGCTCCAGCTCGTCGCGGGAGATATCGAGCAAGGGCCGCAGCAAGTGCCCCTGCCCCAGCACACGGGACGCCGGCATGGCGGACAAGCCCCTGACCCCGGCCCCACGCAGCAAACGGAACAACAGGGTTTCCGCCTGATCGTCACGGTGCTGAGCCGTCAGCAACAGCTCATTGCTGCCGGTTACCTCTTCGAACGCGGCATAACGCGCCTCCCGCGCTGCACGCTCCAGGCTGGCCCCCGGTTGCACCTGCACCGCCACTATTTGCAACGGCACCGCCAAGGCCTCGCACTGGGTTCGACAATGCTCCGGCCAGGCGTCAGCCACAGCCTGAAGGCCGTGATGCACATGGATGGCGGTTAACGGGGGAAGTGTGTGTCGCTGCCTGAGTTGGGCAAGCAAGTGCAGCAGGACGGTGGAGTCGAGGCCACCGGAGAACGCGATGCGCCAGGCCGATCGGTCCAGCCAGGGCAGGAGGCGTTGCAGCAGTTTTTGCGTAAGGGCGGTATCGAATGGGCTCATGAGTGGACCGGATCCTGAGTAGAGACCGAGCTTGCTCGCAGTGCCTGAAAAGCCTCGACCTGAATGGCCGAGGCGCCCATTTCGCGAGCAAGCCCGCCCCTACAAGGAGCGTCGATCTGTCAGAGACCGTAGCTCATCAGGCGATCGTAACGACGCGCCAGCAGGGTATCGTTATCCATCTTCTTGAGCATCGCCAGCTGGGAGGTCAGCTCGGCGCGGATCAGAGCAGCAGCGGCAGCCGGATCACGGTGCGCGCCACCCAGCGGCTCGCTGATGACCTTATCGACAATGCCCAGGCCTTTCAGGCGCTCGGCGGTGATGCCCATGGCTTCGGCAGCATCCGGCGCTTTCTCGGCGGTTTTCCACAGGATCGAGGCGCAGCCTTCCGGCGAGATCACCGCGTAAGTGGAGTACTGCAGCATGTTCAGTTGATCGCAGACACCGATGGCCAGCGCACCGCCAGAACCACCTTCACCGATCACGGTGGCGATGATCGGGGTTTTCAGGCGCGCCATGACCCGTAGGTTCCAGGCGATAGCCTCGCTCTGGTTGCGCTCTTCGGCGTCGATGCCCGGGTAGGCGCCCGGGGTGTCGATGAAGGTCAGGATCGGCATCTTGAAGCGCTCGGCCATTTCCATCAGGCGGCAGGCCTTGCGATAGCCTTCAGGACGCGGCATGCCGAAGTTGCGACGGACTTTCTCGCGCACTTCACGGCCTTTCTGGTGGCCGATGATCATGACCGGCTGGTCGTCCAGACGGGCAACACCGCCGACGATCGCGGCGTCGTCGGAGAAGTGACGGTCGCCATGCAGCTCGTCGAACTCGGTGAAGATGTGCTCGATGTAGTCCAGGGTGTACGGACGACGCGGGTGACGCGCCAGGCGTGCGATCTGCCAGCTGGTCAGCTTGCCGAAGATGTCCTCGGTCAAGGTGCTGCTCTTGTCTTGCAGGCGGGAGATCTCATCGCCGATATTCAGCGAATTGTCATTACCGACCAAGCGCAACTCTTCGATCTTGGCTTGCAGGTCGGCGATCGGCTGTTCGAAATCAAGAAAATTCGGGTTCATAGGCGTCCGTCTTGGGTCGACGTCCAAGAGAGCTTGGGCCGGCCGGTTGTCTATTCGCGCCCTACCTTAAGGGAGAGGCGCGTTCAGGTCGAGATTAAAAGTTCGGGTCGAGATCGGCGCACTTTCATGGCGCCTGACCGTCAACGGTATTGGAGGAAGACGTTGTCTCGCCCGAACTGGTCACGCAGGGCTTGAATCAAGGCATCTGCCGGGTCGATCCGCCAGGCTTCGCCGAACTGCAGCAAGGCCTTGGCGTCCTCCTTGGTGTACTCCATGGAGATCGGGCAAGCACCGCGATGGCGTTTGCACAGCTCCCCCAGCCAGCGTAGCTGATCGCCCTTGAGGGCTTCGGTATGCACCTTCAGGCGCAGGCTTTCCGCCAGGTTGGTGCGGGCATCTTCCATACTCATCACCCGCTTGACCCGCAGGCGCAGGCCGCCGGAGAAGTCGTCGTTGCTGACCTCGCCCTCGACCACCACCATCGCGTCGGTCTGCAGCAGGGACTGGGCCGAATGGAAGGCATCGGCGAACAGCGAGGCCTCGATCCGCCCCGAACGATCGTCAAGGGTGATGAACCCCATCTTGTCGCCCTTTTTGTTCTTCATGACCCGCAGGGCAATGATCATGCCCGCGACGGTCTGGGTATCGCGCGCCGGCTTCAGGTCGACGATGCGCTGGCGGGCGAAACGCCGGATCTCACCTTCGTATTCGTCGATCGGGTGCCCGGTCAGGTACAGGCCGAGGGTATCTTTCTCCCCTTTCAGGCGCTCCTTGAGGGTCAGTTCCTTGGCCTTGCGATGATTGGCGTAGACATCCGCATCCTCTTCGACGAAGACCCCGCCGAACAGGTCGGCGTGGCCACTGTCGGCGGTTCGCGCGGTCTGCTCGGCCGCCTTGACCGCTTCCTCCAGGGCCGACAACAGCACCGCGCGGTTGCGGTCGATGTTGGCCTGGTAGGCCTTGAGTTCGTCGTGGAAGTAGGGGCCCAGGCGATCCAGGGCACCACTGCGGATCAGCGCATCGAGGGTACGCTTGTTGATGCGTTTGAGGTCGACCCGGCTGCAGAAGTCGAACAGGTCCTTGAACGGGCCACCTTCGGCACGGGCCTCGACGATCGCCTCCACCGGCCCCTCGCCCACACCCTTGATCGCTCCCAGGCCATAGACAATACGGCCGTCGTTGTTGACGGTGAACTTGAAGTCGGAACTGTTCACATCCGGCGCATCGAGGCGCAGCTTCATGCTGCGCACTTCTTCGATCAGCACCACCACCTTGTCGGTGTTGTGCATATCCGCGGACAGTACCGCCGCCATGAAAGGCGCCGGGTGATGCGTCTTGAGCCATGCAGTCTGGTAGGACACCAGCCCGTAGGCGGCCGAGTGGGACTTGTTGAAACCGTAGCCGGCGAATTTTTCCACCAGGTCGAAGATGTTGCCCGCCAGGTCGGCATCGATACCGTTGTTGGCGCAACCTTCGATGAAGCCGCCGCGCTGCTTGGCCATCTCCTCGGGTTTCTTCTTACCCATGGCACGACGCAGCATGTCGGCCCCACCAAGGGTGTAGCCAGCCATCACCTGGGCAATCTGCATCACCTGTTCCTGATACAGGATGATGCCGTAGGTCGGTGCCAGTACCGGCCGCAAGCCATCGTACTGGTAGTCCGGATGCGGATAGGCCAGTTCGGCGCGACCGTGCTTACGGTTGATGAAGTCGTCCACCATGCCCGATTGCAACGGACCGGGACGGAACAACGCTACCAGTGCGATCAAGTCTTCCAGGCAGTCGGGCTTGAGCTTCTTGATCAGCTCTTTCATGCCTCGGGATTCGAGCTGGAACACCGCG
The DNA here is from genome assembly GCF_028640915.1 of Pseudomonas sp. B3G-3. Taxonomy (NCBI): domain Bacteria; kingdom Pseudomonadati; phylum Pseudomonadota; class Gammaproteobacteria; order Pseudomonadales; family Pseudomonadaceae; genus Pseudomonas; species Pseudomonas sp. B3G-3. Next base: position 18,145 of record NZ_JAQZAB010000115.1, read on the forward strand.
GTGGTCTCGGCCTTCTGCAGCAGCTCGTACGTCTTCTTGTCGTCCAGCGGGATGAAGTCGATGTTGACGTCGGGCAGGTTCTTTTTCACCTGCTCGCGGTTGATGGTCTCCATCGCCCACTTGATGATGGTCAGGGTCCGCAGGCCGAGGAAGTCGAACTTCACCAGGCCGGCAGCCTCGACGTCGTCCTTGTCGAACTGGGTTACCAGGCCGTCGCCGGCTTCGTCGCAATAGATCGGCGAGAAGTCGGTCAGCTTGGTCGGGGCGATAACCACGCCACCGGCGTGCTTGCCGACGTTACGCACCACGCCCTCGAGCTTGCGCGCCATCTCCCAGATTTCCGCCGCTTCTTCATCGACCTTGATGAAGTCGCGCAGGATTTCTTCCTGCTCGTAGGCTTTTTCCAGGGTCATGCCGACTTCGAAGGGGATCATCTTCGACAGACGGTCAGCCAGGCCGTAGGACTTGCCCTGCACCCGCGCCACGTCCCGCACCACAGCCTTGGCGGCCATGGAACCGAAGGTGATGATCTGGCTTACGGCGTTGCGGCCATATTTCTCGGCCACGTAGTCGATAACCCGGTCACGACCGTCCATGCAGAAGTCGACGTCGAAGTCGGGCATGGAAACCCGTTCCGGGTTGAGGAAACGTTCGAACAGCAGGTCGTAGGCCAGCGGGTCGAGGTCGGTGATCTTCTGCACGTAGGCCACCAGGGAACCGGCACCCGAGCCCCGGCCAGGACCTACCGGCACACCGTTGCTCTTGGCCCACTGGATAAAATCCATAACGATCAGGAAGTAACCGGGGAACCCCATCTGGATGATGATATCCAGCTCGAAATTCAGCCGGTCGACATACACCTGGCGCTTGGCTTCATAGTCTTCGGTGGTGTCCTTGGGCAGCAGCACGCTGAGGCGCTCTTCCAGCCCGTCGAAGGAAACCTTGCGGAAATATTCATCGATGGTCATGCCATCGGGAATCGGATAGTCAGGCAAGAAGTGCTTGCCCAGCTTCACTTCGATATTGCAGCGCTTGGCGATCTCGACCGTGTTTTCCAGGGCCTCGGGCAGGTCGCTGAACAGCTCGGCCATTTCCTCGGCGCTTTTCAGGTACTGCTGGTCGCTGTAGTTCTTCGAGCGACGCGGGTCGTCGAGGGCGCGGCCTTCACCGATGCAGACCCGGGTTTCATGGGCCTCGAAGTCTTCGCGCTTGATGAACCGCACATCGTTGGTCGCCACCAGCGGCGCGCCGATCTTGTCCGCCAGGGCCACGGCTGCGTGCAACTGCTCTTCGTCGTTGGGACGGTTGGTACGCTGGACTTCCAGATAGAAACGGTCCGGGAACACCGCCATCCATTCGCGAGCCAGGGTTTCCGCTTCTTGCAGGTCGCCAGAGAGCAGGGCAAGACCGATCTCGCCCTCTTTCGCGGCCGAGAGCATGATCAGGCCTTCGGCGGCCTCGGCCACCCACTCGCGCTCGATGATGATCTGGCCATTACGCTGGCCATCGATAAAGCCGCGGGAAATCAGCTCGGTCAGGTTGCGATAGCCAACGGCGTTCATCACCAGCAGGCTGATGCGGCTCAGTGGATTCTCGGGATCCTTGTTCGACAGCCACAGGTCGGCGCCACAGATCGGCTTGATCCCGGTGCCCATGGCCGCCTTGTAGAACTTGACCAGGGAACACATGTTGTTCTGGTCGGTAACCGCCACCGCGGGCATGCCCATGCCGGCCAACGTCTTGACCAGCGGTTTGATCCGCACCAGACCGTCAACCAGGGAATATTCAGTGTGCAGGCGTAGATGAACGAATGAAGCCGGCATAGTGATCCTGTAATGAGCACAAAAACAACAAGGCCCGGATTGTACCGGGCCTTCGCTAAAACATCAGCCTCAGGACTGAATCTCGCCCAGGTTCTCACGGGCTTCGTAGGCTTGGCGTACCGGCGCGAACGAGCGCCGGTGAATCGGCGTCGGCCCCAGGCGGGCCAGCGCTTCCAGATGAACGGGCGTTGGATATCCCTTGTGTCCGCCGATGCCATAGCCTGGGTAGATCAGCTCGAACGCCGCCATCTCGCGATCCCGGCTGACCTTGGCCAGAATCGACGCCGCGGCGATCGCCGGCACCTTGCTATCGCCCTGGACCACGGCTTCGGCAGGCATCGACAATTTCGGGCAACGATTACCATCGATCATCGCCAGTTTCGGGGTCACGCTCAGCCCTTCTACCGCGCGCTGCATCGCCAGCATGGTGGCATGCAGGATATTCAGTTCGTCGATTTCCTCGACTTCGGCGCGGGCAATGCACCAGCTCAGGGCTTTCTCACAAATCTCGTCGTAGAGCTTTTCGCGACGGGCCTCGGTGAGCTTCTTCGAGTCGTTCAGGCCGAGAATCGGCCGGCTCGGATCGAGAATGACCGCAGCCGTGACCACTGCGCCGCACAACGGGCCGCGCCCGACTTCGTCGACACCGGCCACCAGGTCTTCGGCATCGGCCACCAGAGAGAAATCCAGTCCCATCTGCATCTTTTCGTTACTCATGCCGGTTTGCCAATCAGGTTCAACACCGCTTCAGCCGCCTGGTTGGAGGCATCCCGGCGCAAAGTGCGATGGATCTCGTCAAAACCGCGGGTCTGCTCCTGGCCGTCTTCGATCAAGGGCGACAGGGTCTGGGCCAGGGCCTCCGCAGTCGCGTCATCCTGCAGCAGTTCGGGAACCAGCAGGCGCTGGGCCAGCAGGTTCGGCAGGGAAATATAAGGGCTCTTGACCATACGCTTGAGAATCCAGAAGGTCAGCGGCGCCAGGCGATAGGCGACGACCATCGGGCGCTTGTAGAGCAGCGCCTCAAGGGTTGCGGTGCCGGAGGCGATCAATACCGCATCGCAAGCCGCCAGCGCCTGATGCGACTGGCCGTTGAGCAGGGTCAACGGCAGGTCGCGACCGGCCAGCAGCTCTTCCAGCTGAGTACGCCGCTCGGGGCTCGCGCAAGGCATGACGAAACGCACCCCTGGACGCAAGGCGCGCAGGCGTTGTGCCGCGTCGAGGAACAAGGCCCCGAGGCGCCCGACTTCGCCGCCACGGCTGCCCGGCATCAGGGCCACCAGCGGCCCCTCGGGCAAGCCCAGCTCAGCGCGAGCCGCGGCCCGATCGGCCTCCAGCGGAATGGCATCGGCCAGGGAGTGCCCGACGAACCGCACCGGCACGCCCTTCTCTTCATAGAATTTGGCTTCGAACGGGAACAGCGTCAGCATCAGGTCGCAACCTTCGCGGATCTTCAGCACGCGCTTTTGCCGCCAGGCCCAGACCGAAGGACTGACGTAGTGCACGGTCTTGATGCCGGCCTGACGCAACTGGAGTTCGATGTTCAGGTTGAAATCGGGGGCGTCGATGCCGATGAACACGTCCGGCTTTTCGGCGATCAGGGTCTGCACCAGCTTCTTGCGCCGGGCCAGCAGTTCGCGCAGGCGTCCCAGGACCTCTACCAGGCCCATGACCGCCAGGCGCTCCATCGGGAAGTAGGAAACCAGCCCTTCGGCCTGCATCAGCGGGCCACCGACACCGATGAACTCAACGGAGGGATGCTGGACCTTGAGCGCGCGCATCAAACCGGCGCCAAGAATGTCGCCGGAAGCTTCGCCAGCCACCAGCGCAATACGCAGTTTGCTCATGATTAACGGGTGATGCCGCGAGTCGAAGACTGGATCGAGTCACGAAATACCGCGACTTCGGGAAATTGTGCAGCAGCTTCTGCCAGCTCGACGAGCGCCTGATCGACGGTCAAGCCCTGGCGATACACCACTTTATAGGCTCGACGCAGGGCGTGAATCGCGTCTTCGCTGAAACCACGACGGCGCATGCCCTCGAAGTTCATGCTGCGCGCCTCGGCCGGGTTGCCGAACACTGTGACAAAGGCCGGAACATCCTTGCCGATCGCCGTCCCCATGCCGGAAAAGCTGTGGGCGCCGATATGGCAGTACTGGTGAACCAGGGTGAAGCCGGACAGGATCGCCCAATCATCCACATGCACATGGCCGGCCAACGCCGTGTTGTTGACCAGGATGCAGTGGTTGCCGATCACGCTGTCGTGACCGATATGGGCATACGCCATGACCAGGTTGTGATCACCGAGAGTGGTCTCGGAACGGTCCTGGACAGTGCCGCGATGAATGGTCACGCCTTCACGAATGACGTTGTGGTCACCAATCACCAGGCGGGTTTCCTCGCCTTTGTATTTCAGATCGGGAGTGTCTTCGCCTACCGAGGAGAACTGGTAGATACGATTGTGCTTACCGATCCGGGTCGGGCCTTTGAGCACCACATGCGGCCCGATCACCGTACCCTCGCCGATTTCCACACCGGCGCCAACGATCGACCACGGGCCAACCTCAACGTCGTCGGCCAGAATGGCCGTCGGATCGATGATTGCGCGAGGGTCAATCAAACTCATAGTTTGCGTTCCGCACAGATGATTTCAGCGGAGCAGACTGGCTTGCCGTCGACCGAAGCCTGGCATTCGAATTTCCAGATCTGGCGCTTGCAGCTGATGAACTTGGCTTCCAGGATCAACTGGTCGCCCGGCAGTACCGGCTGGCGGAAGCGCAGCTTGTCGGAACCGACGAAGTAGTAGAGGGTGCCATCGGCCGGCTTCACGTCCAGCATCTTGAAACCAAGAATGCCCGCAGCCTGAGCCATGGCTTCGATGATCAGCACGCCCGGCATGATTGGATGCGCGGGGAAGTGACCATTGAAGAAAGGTTCGTTGATGCTGACATTCTTGTAGGCACGAATGCACTTGCCCTCAACATCCAGATCCACTACCCGGTCCACCAACAGGAACGGGTAACGGTGAGGCAGGTATTCGCGAATCTCGTTGATGTCCATCATTTCGGGGGGAAGCCTGTAGTAAAGATTGGGAGCGCGCGACTAACGCACACTCCTCTAGCAAATCAAGGAGGCAGTCTAACGGCTGTGCACACTTGATATGGAAATGGTATCAGCCATCTGATGAAGCTTTACCGTCGGGGGTCACGTCCCCTACGCGCTTTTCCAGTTGTCGCAGGCGTCGCGCGAGATCATCGAGCTGACGGATGCGTGCCGCGCTTTTGCGCCACTCGGCAGCAGGCTGCATGGCTGTACCGGAAGAGTAGGAGCCCGGCTCGGTAATCGAGTGGGTCACCATGGTCATCCCGGTCAGGAAAACGTTATCGCAAATATCGATATGGCCAACCAGCCCGACACCGCCGGCGAGCATGCAGTGCTTGCCGATCCGGGTGCTGCCGGAAATACCGACACAGGCTGCCATGGCGGTGTGATCACCGACCTGGACGTTGTGGGCGATCTGAATCTGGTTATCCAGCTTCACGCCATTGCCAATGACGGTATCGGCCAGCGCACCGCGATCGATAGCGGTATTCACGCCAATCTCGACATCATCGCCAATGGTGACGCCACCAACCTGCGCAATCTTCTGCCAGATGCCTTTCTCGTTGGCGAAACCGAAACCTTCACCGCCCAGTACCGCACCAGACTGAATGACCACACGCTTGCCGATACGCACATCGTGGTAAAGCGTCACGCGTGGAGCCAGCCAGCCGCCCTCGCCAATCTGGCAACGGGCACCGATAAAACAATGAGCACCGATCGTGACACCCGCGGCGATTTGCGCACCGCTCTCGATGACCGCAAACGCGCCAATACTGGCAGCCGCGTCGACCACAGCATCCTCGGCAATGACCGCAGTCGGATGAATACCGGCAGCAGCCTTGGGCTTGGGATCGAACAGGTGGGAAATGCGTGCGTACGACAGGTAGGGGTCGGCCACTACCAGGGCATCACCGGCATAACCTTCGGCATCCGCCGCCTTCAGCAGCACGGCACCCGCCTGGCTGTCAGCCAGATACTTACGGTATTGGGGATTTGCCAAAAAGCTCAACTGAGCTGGGCCAGCCTCCTGCAAGGTGGCTAGCCCAGTGATTTCTTTCTCTGCGGAGCCACACAGGGTGGCTCCGAGGAACTCGGCCAGCTGGCCGAGCTTTATAGTCGCTGTCATGGGTTACTTCAGCTGATTCATGCGCTCGATAACCTGGCGAGTGATGTCGTACTGAGGTTTGACATCAATCACTGCACCACGCTCGAACACCAGGTCAAAACCACCTTTCTTGATGACTTCTTCCACGGCGCTGTCGAGTTTCGGCTTCAGTTGCTTGAGCATTTCACGATCGGCAACGGCCTTGGCTTCGTTCAGTTCCTTGGACTGGAACTGGAAGTCACGGGCTTTCTGCTTGAATTCGAGCTCCAGGCGCTCACGCTCGCCCTGCTGCATCTTGTCGCCACCGGCAACCAGACGATCCTGGATGCCCTTGGCGCTGCTTTCCAGGGTTTTCAGCTTGTTCAACTGCGGGCCGAACTTCTTCTCGGCATCCACCGCGTATTTCTTCGCAGCATCGGATTCCAGCAGTGCCATCTGATAGTTCAGTACGGCGATTTTCATGTCGGCGAAGGCCGGACCTGCTACCAGGACAGTCGCCAGGAGAACCAATTGAGTCAACTTACGCACGATGCACTCCTACAAAATCCATTGTCGTTATCTTGGGTCAGGCTCTTAGAAAGTCTGGCCGAGGGAGAATTGGAACACCTGGGTTTCAGCGTTGTCAGGTTTCTTGACCGGCATTGCAAGAGCAAAACTCAGCGGCCCCAGAGCGGTTACCCACGTCACGCCGACACCCACGGAACTGGCCAGATTGCTCAGACTGACGTCATTACACTGCGTATCGGAACGCAAACCACTAGGGTTTCTGACCTGCTCGCATTTGGAGTCGAACACATTACCCACGTCCCAGAATACGGAGGTACGAAGAGAGCGTTGGTCCTTGACGAACGGCATCGGGAACAGCACCTCGACACCGCCCTGGATCAGCACGTTGCCACCGAATGGCAGCGGATCCTGATCCGGATCACGAGTCGTGCCGGCGTTGCCCGTCGCACCTGCACCACGGCTCGGAGTACTACGAGGACCCAGGGTGCTGTCCTTGAAACCACGGACCGAGTTGAAACCACCAGCATAGTAGTTTTCATAGAACGGCAAGCCGTCGGTCGAACCATAACCGTCGCCATAACCCAGCTCGGTGTGCAGGCGCATGGTGTAGGTGTCGGTCAGCGGCTGGAACAACTGGCCACGGTAGTCGAGCTTGAAGAACGACAGGTCGCTGCCCGGAGTAGTGGCTTCCAGCACCAGGCTCTGGGAATGACCACGGGTCGCCAGGACACCTTTGTTCAGGGTCGACTCGGACCAGCCGGCCGAAGCCTTGAAGTTCAGATAGTTGTCGCCTTCGCGGTTCACGAAGTCGAAGATTTCATCGACGGTATAACGACCGGTCTTGATCTTGTCCTGCTGCGCGGTCAGGCCGAAGGTCAGACGCGAAGTCTCGCTGATCGGGTAACCAACGCTGACGCCGGCACCCAGGCTGTCTACCGCATAGCTCGCCACGTCGACATCGAGGTCGTCGTAGTCGGTGGTGCGATAGAACGCGTTGTAACCCAGGCTCACGCCATCGGCAGTCCAGTAGGGATCGACATAACCGAAGTTGTAACGGCTTTGGTATTCGCTGCGGGTCAGGCCGATGCTGACCTTGTTACCGGTACCCAGGAAGTTGTTCTGGGTGATCGAACCACCGAGGATCAGGCCCGCACTCTGGGCGAAACCGACGCTGGCGGTAATCGAACCGGAAGCCTGTTCTTCTACTGCGTAGTTGACGTCTACCTGGTCGTCGACACCTGGCACGGCCGGGGTTTCGACGTTGACTTCCTTGAAGAAGCCCAGGCGCTCCAGACGGGTCTTGGACTGGTCGATCAGATAGGTCGAAGCCCAGCCACCTTCCATCTGACGCATTTCACGGCGCAGCACTTCGTCCTCGGACTTAGTGTTGCCGCGGAAGTTGATGCGGTTCACGTAGGCACGCTTGCCGGGATCGACCACGAAAGTGATATCGACCGTGTGATCTTCGTCGTGCGGCTGCGGAACACCGTTGACGTTGGCGAAGGTATAACCCTCGTTGCCCAGGCGGCGGGTGATCAGCTCGGAAGTGGTGGTCATCAGTTTGCGCGAGAACACCTGGCCCTTCTCGACCAGCAGCAGCGACTTGACCTGGTCTTCAGGCACTTTCAGGTCACCGCTGAGCTTCACGTCACGAACGCTGTACTTCTCGCCTTCGTTGACGTTCACAGTGATGTAGACGTGTTTCTTGTCCGGAGTGATCGAAACCTGGGTCGAAGCGATATCCATGTTGATATAGCCACGATCCAGATAGTAGGAACGCAGGCGCTCCAGGTCACCGGACAGCTTCTCACGCGCATACTTGTCGTCGTTCTTGAAGAACGACAGCCAGTTGGTGGTTTTCAGTTCGAACAGGTCAACCAGGTCTTCGTCCGGGAATACGGTATTGCCCACGACGTTGATGTGCTGGATGGCCGCTACGGTGCCTTCGTTGATATTGACCTTCAACGCCACACGGTTGCGCGGCTGCGGGACCACTTCGGTATCGACGGTGGCCGAGTAGCGGCCCTGAGCGACATATTGGCGCTGCAGTTCGTTACGAACACCTTCAAGGGTCGCGCGCTGGAAGATTTCGCCTTCCGCGAGACCGGATTGCTTGAGGCCTTTCATCAGGTCTTCAGTGGAAATCGCCTTGTTGCCTTCGATTTCGATACTGGCGACGGATGGACGCTCGACTACCGTGATGACCAGGACATTGCCATCGCGGCCCAGCTGGATATCTTGAAAGAAGCCGGTTTTGAACAGCGCACGAGTGGATTCCACGAGGCGACGATCGTCCGCCTGCTCACCGACGTTCAGCGGCAAGGCCCCAAAGACGCTACCCGCGGAGACCCGCTGGAGGCCATTGACGCGGATATCGGAGATAGTGAAGGACTCGGCGTGAACTTCGGCGATCATCAATACGGAGAGAACCGCAGTTAGCAGCAGACGTTTCATGAAGTCCTTTCTTATTCCAACTGGCAATAAAGAAACTGCCGCAAAATGCGGCAGATTCGCAATTCAGCGAAGCGTTACAGACGACCCAGATCGTTGACCAGGGCAAGCAACATCACCCCGACCACCAAGCTGATACCGATCTGTATCCCCCAACCTTGCACCCGATCCGACAAGGGACGACCACGCGCCCACTCGATCAGATAAAACAACAGATGCCCCCCATCCAGTACAGGAATGGGCAGCAAGTTCAGAACCCCTAGGCTAATACTCAGATAAGCAAGGAAATTCAAGAAATCAGCAACGCCCGACTGGGCAGAAGCGCCCGCCACTTTAGCAATGGTTATCGGTCCACTCAAGTTTTTTACCGAGAGCTCGCCGAACAACATTTTCTTCAGTGAGTCGAGGGTCAGCACGCTCATGGTCCAAGTACGCCGGGCACCTTCCCCAATGGCAGCCAGAGGACCATAACTGACCTCGCGAAGCATTTCCGGCGGCCAATCGACCGCCTTCACCCCAGCCCCCAGATAACCACTGGCGACCTTCTCTTTACCGCGTGCGGCCAGGGTCACCGGGACGTCGATTTGAGCACCATCACGCTCGACGTGCAGCACAATTTTGGTATCAGGACGTACACGCACCCAGTCGACGACCTGCTGCCAATCGGTCAGCGCCTGACCATCCAGCGCCAGCAAGCGATCGCCGGTTTTCAGGCCAGCCGCCTGGGCCGGGCCTTTCGGATCGAGTTCAGCCAGAACGGGGGCGAGCGCCGGACGCCAGGGGCGAATCCCCAGGGAACGAATAGGATCAGGTTCATCGGTACCCTTGAGCCAGTTGTCGAGCACCAGCTCGCGTGGCGAATCGGCGGTCGAACCCTGCTCGCGAACCAGCAACTGCAAGGTACCGCTTTCGCCCAGACGTCGGATCAGTTGCAGGTTGACCGCCGACCAGCCCACGGTGGGCTCGCCATCGATGGCAACAATTTCCTGGCCAGGGCTCAGGCCAGCCTTGGCGGCAATGCTCCCAGACTCGACACTGCCGATGACCGGACGCACCTGCTCGGTACCGAGCATCGCCAGCCCCCAGAAGAACACCAGTGCCAGCAGGAAGTTGGCGACAGGACCGGCAGCAACGATGGCGATACGCTGGCGTACCGACTTGCGATTGAACGATTGATCGAGCTGATCGACGGGCACCTCGCCCTCGCGCTCGTCGAGCATCTTCACGTAGCCACCCAGCGGAATGGCGGCAATCACGAATTCGGTACCTTGCCGGTCATACCAACGCAGCAGCGGCATGCCGAAGCCCACGGAGAAACGCAGAACCTTGACGCCGCAACGACGCGCCACCCAGAAGTGACCGAATTCATGGAAGGTGACCAGCACACCCAAGGCGATCAGGGTGCCGACAATCATATAGAGCGCGCTCATCTACTTTCTCCGCAATCCTATCCAGTACCGATACGCTCGGGCTTGTCGCAACTTTACCGGCCGTTGCGACCCAGCCACTGCTCAGCCAGGGCACGGGCTTTGGCGTCCGCCGCGAACACGGCGCTCAGCTCATCGACTGCGACAACCGGTTCAAGGCTTAAAACTTCTTCGATGATACTCGCGATCTCGGGGTAGCGGATGCGCCGTTCGAGAAACGCGGCAACAGCTACCTCGTTGGCGGCATTCAACATGGCCGGAGCACTGTTGCCGGCCTCGGCGGCCTGGCGCGCCAGACGCAAGCACGGGAACCGCTCTTCATCAGGCGCCTGGAAATCCAGGCGCGCCACGGCGAACAGATCCAGCGGCGGCACGCCCGAGTCGATTCGCTCCGGCCAGGCCAGGGCATTGGCGATCGGCGTGCGCATATCCGGGTTGCCCAACTGGGCCAGTACCGAACCGTCCACATAGTCGACCAGCGAGTGAATCACGCTTTGCGGATGAATCACCACCTCGACCTGGGCAGGCTTGGCATCGAACAGCCAGCACGCCTCGATCAGCTCAAGGCCTTTATTCATCATGCTGGCCGAATCGACGGAAATCTTGCGCCCCATCGACCAGTTGGGGTGAGCACATGCCTGCTCAGGCGTTACCTGCTCCAGGTCGGCCAGCGGCGTTTGCCGGAACGGGCCACCGGATGCGGTCAGCAAAATGCGCCGCACCCCCACATGGCTCAACCCACGGGAAAAGTCCGCGGGCATGCACTGGAAGATGGCGTTGTGCTCACTGTCGATGGGCAACAATACCGAACCGCTCTTGCCCACCGCCTGCATGAACAGCGCGCCGGACATGACCAGTGCTTCTTTATTGGCCAGGAGAATTTTCTTGCCAGCCTCGACGGCAGCCAGGGTCGGACGCAAGCCCGCGGCACCGACGATAGCCGCCATGACCGCGTCGACTTCAGGGTCGGACGCCACTTCACACAAGCCCTCCTCGCCCACCAGTACACGGGTGCGCGAACCGGCATTGCGCAAGTCTTCCTGCAGGCTGCGCGCGGCAGCGATATGCGGGACGACGGCAAAACGGGGAGCATGACGGATACACAGCGCCAGCAGCTCGGCCAGACGACTGAAACCGCTCAGGGCGAAGACCTGATAACGCTCGGGATGGCGGGCAATGACATCCAGGGTGCTGAGGCCGATAGAGCCGGTGGCCCCGAGAACCGTAATCTGCTGTGGGCGACTCACAATGCAGCCATCCACAACAACACGGCGAATACCGGAATGGCCGCGGTCAGGCTATCGATACGATCAAGCACGCCACCATGGCCCGGCAGCAGGTTACTGCTGTCCTTGATCCCGGCCTGGCGCTTGAACATGCTTTCGGTCAGGTCGCCGACCACCGAGATGAACACCACGACAGCCGCTCCCAGCAAACCAAGGATGATCTGCCCGAAGGACCAGCCTGCAACCAGACCGACCACCGCAGTGATCACCAGGCTCAGCAGCAGACCGCCGTACACCCCTTCCCAGCTCTTGCCCGGGCTGACCTGCGGCGCCAGCTTTCGCTTGCCGAATGCCTTGCCGGAGAAGTAGGCACCGATATCTGCGCCCCAGACCAGCACCATCACCGCCATGATCAACCAGTTACCCAAAGGCTGCTGTTTGATGAAGACCAGGCCTTGCCAGGCCGGCAGCAGAATCAGCAGACCGATCACCAGCTTGGCCGCGGCACCGGCCCAATGCTCTCTGGTACGCGGATAGGTGAGCACCAGGAAAGTCGCCAGCCCCCACCAGAGCACCGCGGCACCAAGCACCCAAGGCGCGATACCCGGCAACAGCTGCATCAGGAACAACAGCGCAGCGACCACTACTGCATAGGCAATACGGGTCGGTTGAGCGTCGAAACCCGCCAGGCGCGCCCACTCCCAGGCCCCAAGGGTCACCACCAGCCCGATAAACAGGGCGAAGGCGGAACCTTCGAGCAGGAAAAAACCGCACAAGGCGATCGGTAGCAGGATCAGCGCAGTAATGATTCGTTGTTTGAGCATTAAACCCGGGCTCCAGCTTCGACCTGCTCGCTCGTTTTACCGAAGCGGCGCTGGCGAGAAGCGTAATCGGCCAGCGCAGCGCGCATGGCATCGTGTTTGAAGTCCGGCCAGAACAGGTCGGAGAAGTACAGCTCGGCATAAGCCAGCTGCCAGAGCAGGAAATTGCTGATGCGGTGTTCGCCGCCCGTACGGATGCACAGGTCCGGCAACGGCAGGTCGCCAGTCGCCAGGCAGGTTTGCAACAACTCGGGGGTAATGTCGTCAGGGCGCAGGTGCCCTGCCTGGACTTCCCGCGCCAGGCGCTGAGCGGCCTGGGCAATATCCCACTGACCGCCATAGTTGGCGGCGATCTGCAGAATGAAGCGATTACTCCCCGCGGTCATCGCTTCCGCCTCGCGCATCGCCGCTTGCAGCTCGGGATGGAAGCGCGAGCGATCGCCGATGATGCGCAGGCTGATGTTGTTTTCGTTGAGACGCTTGGCCTCGCGGCGCAATGCCTTGAAGAACAGATCCATCAAGGCACTGACTTCATCGGCCGGCCGCTGCCAGTTTTCACTGGAGAAGGCGAACAGCGTCAGCACCTCGACCTTGGCCTCGGCGCACACTTCAATCACCGCACGAACAGCATCGACACCCGCTTTATGCCCGGCGACACCCGGCATAAAGCGTTTTTTTGCCCAGCGATTGTTCCCATCCATGATGATCGCGACATGGCGCGGCACCGAAGACGGTACAGGCTGCTTGGTCTTGTCCATGAAAACGTCCTGACCCTTATACGGCCATCAGGTCCGCTTCTTTTTGCTTCACAGCGACTTCGATTTCCGCCACGAACTTGTCGGTCAGCTTCTGGATTTCATCGGCGGCGCGACGCTCGTCGTCTTCGCTGATTTCCTTCTCCTTGACCAGGTCCTTGAACTGGCTCAGCGCGTCACGACGCACGTTGCGCACAGCAATACGGGCGTCTTCGGCCGCTTCACGAGCCTGCTTGGTGAAGCCCTTGCGGGTTTCTTCGGTCAGCGCCGGCATGGTGATCAGCAGCAGCTCGCCCAGGTTGGTCGGGTTGAAGCCCAGGCCGGAGCTCTGGATCGCCTTGTCCACCGCCGCCAGCATGTTGCGCTCGAAGGCCACGACCTGCAGGGTGCGAGCATCCTTCACGGTGACGTTGGCCACCTGGTTGATCGGGGTGTCAGCACCGTAGTAAGGCACCATCACGCCTGCCAGGATGCTTGGGTGAGCCTGGCCGGTGCGGATGCGGCTGAATGCATGCGCCAGGGATTCCAGGGACTTCTTCATGCGCTCTTGAGCGTCTTTCTTGATTTCGTTGATCATTGTTCGCCTTCCTCGATCAGGGTTCCTTCAGCGCCGCCATGCACGATATTCAGCAGGGCGCCGGGCTTGTTCATGTTGAAGACACGCAACGGCATCTTATGGTCGCGGCACAGGCAGATCGCCGTCAGATCCATGACACCCAGCTTGCGATCCAGTACTTCATCGTAGGTCAGATGATCGAACTTCTCGGCATGCGGGTCTTTGAATGGGTCTGCGGTGTATACACCGTCAACCTTGGTTGCCTTGAGCACGACGTCGGCATCGATCTCGATCGCCCGCAGGCATGCTGCGGAGTCGGTCGTGAAGAACGGGTTGCCGGTACCGGCAGCGAAGATCACCACTTCCTTGGAGTTCAGATGACGCATCGCCTTGCGACGGTCATAGTGATCGGTCACACCGACCATGGAAATGGCCGACATGACGATCGCCGAGATATTCGCACGTTCCAGCGCGTCGCGCATGGCCAGGCCGTTCATCACAGTGGCCAGCATGCCCATGTGGTCGCCTGTCACCCGATCCATGCCGGCCGCGCTGAGCGCCGCGCCACGGAACAGGTTGCCACCGCCGATGACCAGACCGACCTGAACACCGATGCCAACCAGCTGGCCGACTTCCAGCGCCATGCGATCCAGCACCTTAGGGTCGATCCCGAACTCTTCCGAGCCCATCAGGGCCTCGCCGCTAAGCTTGAGTAGAATGCGTTTATAGCGAGCTTGATAACCACTGCCCTGCTGAGCCATTGCGAATCTCTCCTGCGGCGTATTTTAAAAATTCTCTGCAAGCTGTTTGCAGCCTGCGTTCACTCTAGCTTGACGCTGTCACAGCGCCATCAGAACACGACTTTGTAAACCGGTTCCGAAGGCAACCAACTAAATTGGTTACCCCATTTGAAAAGAGGCTGCGCGCGTGAGCGGGCAGCCTCTTTCGGGCGACAGTTGAAAAACCGTCTTACTGTTGCTTGGCAGCAGCCAGTTGTGCGGCAACTTCTTCAGCGAAGTTGTCTTCTTTCTTCTCGATGCCTTCACCTACCGCGAAGCGGGTGAACGAAACGATTTCAGCGCCGCCTTTCTTGGCCAGGGCACCTACGGTGATTTCTGGATCCTTGACGAAAGCTTGCTCAACCAGGCTGGCTTCGGCCAGGAACTTGCTGATACGGCCACCGATCATTTTTTCAACGATTTCGGCTGGCTTGCCTTTCATCTTGTCTTCGTTCAACTGCAGGAACACGGCTTTCTCGCGTTCGATGGCTTCAGCGGAAACTTGCGATGGCAGCAGGAACTCAGGGTTGCTTGCAGCCACGTGCATGGCGATGTCCTTGGCCAGCTCTACGGAACCGCCTTTCAGGACAACCGCAACACCGATCTTGTTACCGTGCAGGTAAGTACCGACCACGTCACCTTCAACGCGAGCCAGACGACGGATGTTGACGTTCTCGCCAGTTTTACCAACCAGAACCAGACGATCGGCTTCTTGAGCTTCGATCAGCGGAGCGGCGTCGGTCAGCTTGTCAGCGAACGCTTTTTCTACGCTGGCAGCAACGAATGCCTTGAAGTCGTCCTGCAGAGCCAGGAAGTCGGTCTGCGAGTTGACTTCCAGCAGAACGGCGGCTTTACCGTCGTCCTTGATGGCGATGGCGCCTTCAGCAGCGATGTTGCCTGCTTTCTTGGCAGCCTTGATGGCGCCCGAAGCACGCATGTCATCAATGGCTTTCTCGATGTCGCCGCCAGCCTTGGTCAAGGCTTTCTTGCAGTCCATCATGCCTTCGCCGGTACGCTCGCGCAGTTCTTTAACCAACGCTGCAGTAATCTCTGCCATTTTCAAATTCCTCTTGGATAGGTTTTCAACCATTCCACCCGACTCAACGGGCGATCAATTCTTGAGCTGCGCTCTCGAAAACCCTTGATAGCCGCCACACATGACAAGAACTGCAGGGGCGCCATCGGTAAATGATTTTCGAGGTGGCAAAAAGGGGGCCTAGCCCCCTTTTTGCGTACTGAGTAAACGCTAAGCGTCAGTTACTCAGGCTTCAGCTGCCGGCGCTGGAGCGTCTTCAGCGAATACTTCGGTGCCGCCAGCAACGTTGTTGCGGCCACGGATCACGGCGTCAGCCATCGAACCCATGTACAGCTGGATGGCGCGAATGGCGTCATCGTTACCTGGGATGATGTAGTCAACGCCTTCCGGGCTGCTGTTGGTATCGACAACGCCGATGACCGGGATGCCCAGCTTGTTGGCTTCGGTGATCGCGATGCGCTCGTGGTCAACGTCGATCACGAACAGCGCGTCAGGCAGACCGCCCATGTCCTTGATACCACCCAGGCTACGATCCAGCTTTTCCAGATCGCGAGTGCGCATCAGCGCCTCTTTCTTGGTCAGCTTGGCGAAGGTGCCGTCTTCCGACTGAACTTCCAGGTCACGCAGACGCTTGATGGAAGCACGGATGGTCTTGTAGTTGGTCAGCATGCCGCCCAACCAGCGGTGATCGACGTACGGCGAACCGCAACGTGCTGCTTCTTCAGCAACGATCTTGCCAGCGGAACGCTTGGTGCCGACGAACAGAATCTTGTTTTTGCCCTGGGCCAGACGCTCTACGAAAGTCAGAGCTTCGTTGAACATTGGCAGGGTTTTTTCAAGGTTGATGATGTGAATCTTGTTACGCGCGCCGAAAATGTACTTGCCCATTTTCGGATTCCAGTAACGGGTTTGGTGACCGAAGTGCACACCGGCCTTCAGCATATCGCGCATGTTGACTTGGGACATGATAGTTCCTTAATAAGTCGGGTTAGGCCTCCACGTATCCCAATGACCAACCAACAGCTTGTGCTGAGGGCACCCAGGTCATCGTGTCGACACGTGTGTGGGTTTAGGCTTTTCGGAGCATCCCCGGAAAGCGGCGCATTTTATACCACAAGAAGGGTAAAAACGGAACCCGGATTCTCATTTCCCCCGGGGCGCTTTTTTGCTCCCCCCTTGGAATCGGGCCAGAATGCTCCACTGTTATAGAAAGAAGCGACGCACAGAGCCTCAGATTTGCCCCGGGGCTCTGTTAGAATCGCACCTTTGAGGCTTTTGAAAACGTGGCGACCCCACAGCGGGCTCAGCCTTCGGTACACCGTTTTCAAGCCATTCCGTGTTTATCCGCGCCACTGAGCGTCAAGAGAGCCTGTATGACCGTCACCCTCAAAACTCCCGAGGACATCGCAAAAATGCGTGTCGCCGGCAAACTGGCCGCCGAAGTGCTGGAAATGATTGCCGAGCATGTCAAACCCGGTGTGACCACCGAAGAACTGGACCGCATCTGCCACGACTACATCGTCAATGTGCAGCATGCGATTCCCGCGCCACTGAATTACAAGGGTTTCCCCAAATCCATCTGCACCTCGATCAACCACGTGGTGTGCCACGGCATCCCGAACGAGAAGCCGCTGAAGGATGGCGACACCCTGAACATCGACGTCACTGTCATCAAGGACGGCTACCACGGCGACACCAGCCGCATGTTCCACGTCGGCACCGTGCCGGTCTGGGCCGAGCGCCTGTCGCAGATCACCCAGGAATGCATGTACAAGGCCATCGAACTGGTCAAGCCGGGCTGCCGCCTGGGCGACATCGGCGAAGTCATCCAGAAGCACGCTGAAAAGAACGGCTTCTCGGTGGTCCGCGAGTTCTGCGGCCACGGTATCGGCAAGGTGTTCCACGAAGAGCCGCAGATCCTGCACTACGGCCGCGCCGGCACCGGCATGGAACTGAAAGCCGGCATGACCTTCACCATCGAGCCGATGATCAACCAGGGCAAGGCCGACACCAAGGTGCTGGGCGACGGCTGGACCGCGATCACCAAGGACCGCAAGCTCTCCGCGCAGTGGGAACACACCCTGCTGGTGACCGAGACCGGCTACGAGATCTTCACCCTGCGCAGCGATGACACCATCCCCCGCGTCTCGGCCTGATCCACGCAGTTGCGCCCTTACCTATAGATAGAAAGGAAAGCCAATCGATGCCGCAGGTGGATCCCGAATTGTTCGACCGCGGCCAGTTCCAGGCGGAACTGGCCCTGAAGGCAAGCCCTATCGCCGCCTTCAAGAAAGCCATTCGTCAGGCACGTGAAGTGCTCGACGAGCGCTTTCGCAGCGGACGGGATATCCGCCGGCTCATCGAGGACCGCGCCTGGTTCGTCGATAACATCCTGCAAAAGGCCTGGGACCAGTTCGACTGGAGCGAAGACGCCGACATCGCCCTGGTGGCGGTCGGCGGCTACGGTCGCGGCGAGTTGCACCCCTACTCGGACATCGACCTGCTGATCCTGCTGGACAGCGCCGACCACGAGATTTTCCGCGACCCCATCGAACGTTTCCTGACCCTGCTCTGGGACATCGGCCTGGAAGTCGGGCAAAGCGTGCGCTCGGTGGAGGAATGCGCCGAAGAGGCCCGCGCCGACCTGACGGTGGTTACCAACCTGATGGAAAGCCGCACCATCTGTGGCCCCGAGCGCCTGCGCCAGCGCATGCTCGACGTCACCAGCACCGCGCACATGTGGCCGAGCAAGGACTTCTTCCTGGCCAAGCGCGCCGAACAGAAGGCCCGGCACCACAAGTACAACGACACCGAATACAACCTGGAACCCAACGTCAAAGGCTCGCCCGGCGGCCTGCGGGACATCCAGACCATCCTCTGGGTCGCCCGTCGCCAGTACGGCACGCTGAACCTGCGGGCCCTGGCCGGCGAAGGCTTCCTGGTGGAAAGCGAGAACGCGCTGCTGGCCTCGTCCCAGGAGTTCCTGTGGAAGGTCCGCTATGCCCTGCACATGCTCGCCGGGCGCGCCGAAGACCGCCTGCTGTTCGATCACCAGCGCTCGATCGCCAAGCTGCTGGGGTTCGAGGGCAACGATGCCAAGCAGGCCATCGAAAGCTTCATGCAGCAGTACTACCGGGTGGTGATGAGCATCGCCCAGCTCAGCGACCTGATCATCCAGCACTTCGAGGAAGTCATCCTCGCCCCGGAAGACGAAGCGCCGCCGCAGCCGATCAACTCGCGCTTCCAGCTGCACGACGGCTACATCGAGGCGATCAACGCCAACGTGTTCCGCCGCACGCCGTTCGCCATGCTGGAAATCTTCGTGCTCATGGCCCAGCACCCGGAGATCAAGGGCGTACGCGCCGACACCATTCGCCTGTTGCGCGAAAATCGCCACCTGATCGACGACGATTTCCGCCATGACATCCGCAATACCAGCCTGTTCATCGAGCTGTTCAAGTGCGAGATCGGCATTCACCGCAACCTGCGGCGGATGAACCGCTACGGCATTCTCGGACGTTACCTGCCGGAGTTCGGCCATATCGTCGGGCAGATGCAGCACGACCTGTTCCACATCTATACGGTCGACGCCCACACCCTGAACCTGATCAAGCACCTGCGCAAACTGCAGTACACCCAGGTTTCGGAGAAATTCCCGCTGGCCAGCAAGCTCATGGCCAAGCTGCCCAAGCCCGAGCTGATCTACCTGGCCGGGCTCTACCACGACATCGGCAAGGGCCGGCACGGCGACCACTCGGAAATCGGCGCCGTGGACGCGGAAGCCTTCTGCATCCGCCACCAGCTGCCGCTGTGGGACACCCGCCTGATCGTCTGGCTGGTGCAAAACCACCTGGTGATGTCGACCACCGCCCAGCGCAAGGACCTGTCCGACCCGCAGGTCATCCATGACTTCGCCCAGGTCGTGGTCGACCAGACCCGCCTGGACTATCTGTACGTGCTGACGGTTTCCGACATCAACGCCACCAACCCGACGCTGTGGAACTCCTGGCGCGCCAGCCTGTTGCGCCAGCTCTACACCGAGACCAAGCGCGCCCTGCGCCGCGGCCTGGAAAACCCGGTGGACCGCGAAGAGCAGATCCGCCAGACGCAAAGCGCGGCGCTGGACATCCTGGTCCGCGCCGGCACCGATCCGGACGACGTCGAGCAGCTCTGGGCGCAACTGGGGGACGACTACTTCCTGCGCCACACTGCCGGCGACGTGGCCTGGCACAGCGACGCGATCCTCCAGCAGCCGGCCGACGGCGGCCCGCTGGTGCTGATCAAGGAAACCACCCAGCGCGAATTCGAGGGTGGCACGCAGATCTTCATCTACGCCCCGGACCAGCACGACTTCTTCGCCGTGACCGTGGCCGCGATGGACCAGTTGAACCTGAACATCCACGACGCCCGGATCATCACCTCGAGCAGCCAATTCACCCTCGACACCTATATCGTGCTCGACAACGACGGCGGCTCGATCGGCAACAACCCGCAACGCGTCAAACAGATCCGCGATGGCCTTACCGAGGCCCTGCGCAACCCTGACGACTACCCGACCATCATCCAGCGTCGGGTACCGCGTCAGCTCAAGCACTTCGCCTTCCCGCCGCAAGTGACTATCCACAACGACGCCCAGCGCCCGGTCACCGTGCTCGAACTGAGCGCCCCCGATCGCCCCGGCCTGCTGGCGCGCATCGGCAAGATCTTCCTGGAGTTCGACCTGTCGCTGCAAAACGCCAAGATCGCCACCCTGGGCGAGCGCGTGGAAGACGTGTTCTTCATTACCGACGCGAACAACCAGCAACTGTCCGATCCCCAGCTGTGCAGCCGACTGCAGGACGCCATCGTCGAACAACTGAGCGTCAGCCACGAACCGCCTACCGCCTTGACGCGCCTGAACATCTGATCACGCGCCACGACCCGCTTTGAGTGAGACACCGCACCGATGAACAACGCTCTGAACCAGCTGCAGCCCTACCCGTTCGAGAAACTCCGCGCCCTGCTCGGCGGCGTCCAGCCGAACCCGGCCAAGCGCCCTATCGCGCTGTCCATCGGCGAGCCCAAGCACCGCTCGCCGAGCTTTGTCGCCGAAGCCCTGGCCAATAACCTGGACCAGATGGCGGTGTATCCGACGACCCTGGGCCTCCCTGCCCTGCGCGAAGCCATCGCCGGCTGGTGCGAACGGCGTTTTGGCGTACCCAATGGTTGGATCGATCCGGCGCGCAACGTGCTGCCGGTCAACGGCACCCGCGAGGCGCTGTTCGCCTTCACCCAGACCGTGGTCAACCGTGGCGACGACGCGCTGGTGGTCAGCCCGAACCCCTTCTATCAGATCTACGAAGGCGCGGCCTTCCTCGCCGGGGCCAAGCCGCACTACCTGCCGTGCCTGGATGAAAACGGCTTCAACCCGGACTTCGACGCGGTACCGGCCGAGATCTGGCAGCGCTGCCAGATCCTGTTCCTGTGCTCGCCGGGCAACCCGACCGGCGCGCTGATCCCGATCGAAACCCTGAAGAAACTCATCGCCCTGGCCGACCAGTACGATTTCGTGATCGCCGCCGACGAGTGCTACAGCGAGCTGTACTTCGACGAGCAGACCCCGCCGCCCGGCCTGCTCACTGCCTGCGCCGAACTGGGACGCCAGGACTTCAAGCGTTGCGTGGTGTTCCACAGCTTGTCCAAGCGCTCCAACCTGCCGGGCCTACGCTCCGGTTTCGTCGCGGGCGACGCGGATATCCTCAAGGGCTTCCTGCTGTACCGCACCTACCATGGTTGCGCCATGCCGGTTCAGACCCAGCTGGCCAGCATCGCCGCCTGGAACGACGAAGTGCATGTGCGCGCCAACCGCGCGCTGTATCGCGAGAAGTTCGATGCGGTGCTGGAGATTCTGGCGCCGGTGCTCGACGTGCAGCGCCCAGACGGCAGCTTCTACCTGTGGCCGAACGTGGCGGGCGACGATACGGCGTTCTGCCGTGACCTGTTCGAACAGGAGCATGTGACCGTGGTGCCGGGCTCCTATCTGTCGCGCGATGTCGACGGCAGCAACCCGGGAGCCGGTCGGGTACGCATGGCCCTGGTAGCGCCATTGGCCGAATGCGTGGAAGCCGCCGAGCGGATCCGGGATTTCGTTCAGCGCCGTCAATAACCCACGCCCCTGTAGGAGCGAGGCTTGCCCGCGATCAAGACAACGCCGTACATCTGATACACCGCGTTATCGTTCATCGCGGGCAAGCCTCGCTCCTACAAAGCCAGGGTCATTTCACCTGCCCCAGATTGGCCTCGCTGAGGTCCAGCTCACCCAGGACCTCGCGCAACACGTCGTCGCCGATCTGGTGCTGGCGGCTCAACCGATATAACTCCAGCCGCTGCGCCCGCAGCGCCTTCAAACGTAACTTGCGCTCCAGCAAGTCCATCTGAAACGCCAATGCCTGGGCTTCGGCGGAATCGTTGAACACCTCCAGTTGATGGCGATATTCCGACATCAACCGCCCCTTGAGCTCGGTGGCCAGCGCCGCCTGGGCCGCATCCGGCGAGTTGGCCGCATCGGCCACTTCCTCGGCTTCCAGGGCATGGATCGCCGCCTCGGCGGTTTTGCGCCAGGCGTCACGCACTTCGGCGTGGCGCTTCTCGTCGGGGCTCTTCTGGATGCCCCGCAGCAACAGCGGCAGGGCGATACAGGCGGCAATCAGCGACAACAGGATCACCCCCGCGGCAATGAAGATCAGCAGGTCGCGCTCGGGGAAAGCCTCGCCCGCCCCCAGCAACAGCGGCACCGACATGACGCCCGCCAGGGTCACCGCCCCCCGTACCCCGCCAAGCGTCAGCAACCAGCAGGAACGCGCGGTCGGCACCAGCGTCAGCTCACCCTTGCCACGCCAGCGGCGCAACAGGCCGGACAGGCGCCAGATGCTTTGCACCCAGATAAAACGCAGCACCAGCAGCACCAGGAAGATCGCCCCGACATCCAGGCAGCGATAGAACAGGGTCGGCCACAAGGTGGTTTCATGGCTGACCACGGCCTTGATGATGTCGGGCAGTTGCAGGCCCAACAGCAGGAAGATCAGGCCGTTGAAGGCGAATTCCAGCAGCGACCAGACGCTGCGGTTGAGCAAGCGGGTGCTGGTCTGCCGAGGCAACAGATCGAGCCAGCTCTGCATCATCCCCGCCGCCACCGCCGAGAGGATGCCCGAGGCTCCCAGGCGCTCGGCCAGCACGTAGGCGGCGAACGGCAGCAACAGCATGAACACCACATGGGTCGCCGGGTCATCCCAGCCGCGGGCGATCATCCAGGCACGCAAGCGCCCCACCAGCCAGCTCAGGGCCACGCCGACCGCCAGGCCACCCACCGCCACCAGGACAAAGGTCAGGCTGGCATTGGCCAGGGAAAACACCCCGGTCACGGCCGCCGCCAGGGCGAACTTGAAGGTCACCAGGCCGGAAGCGTCGTTCATCAAAGCCTCGCCCTGCAGCATGTGCATCAAGGGCGTCGGCAGGCGGTTCTGGGAAATCGCCGAGACCGCCACGGCGTCGGTCGGCGACAAGACAGCCGCCAGGGCAAAGGCCACCGGCAAGGGGATGGTCGGCAGCAACCAGTGAATGAAATAACCGGCGCCCACCACGGTGAACAGCACCAGGCCCACGGCCAGGGTCAGGATCGGCCCGCGCAGGCGCCACAGCTCACGCTTGGGCATGCGCCAGCCATCGGAGAACAGCAGCGGCGGCAGGAACAGGAATAGAAACAATTCCGGGTCCAGGGCCACGTGCAGCCCCAGGGTGGGCCAGGCCAACAAGGCCCCGGCGGCGATCTGCACCAGCGGCAACGGCAACGGAATCACCCGTCCGACCAGCCGCGAGAGACTCACCAGCATCAGCAGGATAAGGACGGTATAAGCGGTTTGCATAAAGCGGTTTTCCCAATCGATCAGCAGCAGACTTCAGGCAACAGGTTACCGTCGAAGTGCCATATTAGCCGCTTAAGCTCGGGCCTCGCCGCTGCACAAAAGTCGCAAGTGGCCCATGCCGCTGTCACACAAAGCTACAAAGCCGGGCCTTCGCCGACGCCGAACCGGCGCGGGCATGGCATAATCCGTGACCTTTAACTCCAGCATCTCAAAAGGGGGCAATTCCTTGACCGCTTCAAGCAAAACGTTGCACCTTTTCGGCATCAAAGCCTGCGACACCATGAAAAAGGCGCGCACCTGGCTCGATGAACACGCTGTCAGCTATGACTTCCACGACTACAAAGCGGTCGGTATCGACCGCGAACACCTGGCCCAGTGGTGCAACGAGCACGGCTGGCAGGTGGTGCTGAACCGTGCGGGCACGACCTTTCGCAAACTCGACGACGAACGCAAAGCCGATCTCGACCAGGCGAAAGCGATCGAACTGATGCTCGCACAACCCTCGATGATCAAGCGCCCGGTGCTCGATCTCGGTGACCGAACCCTGATTGGCTTCAAGCCCGATATCTACGCGGCAGAAATCAAATAACGCCTGCCCGTTCAATTTTGTAAGAGGTAACAGCATGTCCACTACCCTGTTCAGCCTGGCCTTTGGTGTCGGCACTCAAAACCGTCAAGGCGCGTGGCTGGAAGTGTTCTACGCCGCGCCCCTGGTCAAGCCATCCGCGGAAATCGTTGCCGCCATCGCCCCGGTACTGGGCTACAGCGAAGGCAACCAGGCCATCACCTTCACCACCGCCCAGGCCGCGCAACTGGCCGAGGCCCTGAAAAGCATCGACGCCACCCAGGCCGCGCTGCTGACCCGCCTGGCCGAGAGCCACAAGCCGCTGGTTGCCACCCTGCTGGCCGAAGACGCCCAGCTGACCTCCACCCCGGAGGCCTACCTGAAGCTGCACCTGCTGTCCCACCGCCTGGTCAAGCCACACGGCCTGAACCTGGCCGGGATCTTCCCGCTGCTGCCGAACGTGGCCTGGACCAACCAGGGCGCGGTCGACCTCGGCGAACTGGCCGAGCGTCAACTGGAAGCGCGCCTGCGCGGCGAGCTGCTGGAAGTGTTCTCGGTGGACAAGTTCCCGAAAATGACCGACTACGTGGTACCGAGCGGCGTGCGTATCGCTGACAGCGCGCGTATTCGCCTGGGCGCCTACATCGGCGAAGGCACCACCGTGATGCACGAAGGTTTCGTCAACTTCAACGCCGGCACCGAAGGCCCGGGCATGATCGAAGGCCGGGTTTCCGCGGGCGTATTCGTCGGCAAGGGTTCCGACCTAGGCGGCGGCTGCTCGACCATGGGCACCCTGTCGGGCGGCGGCAACATCGTGATCAAGGTCGGCGAAGGCTGCCTGATCGGCGCCAACGCCGGCATCGGTATCCCGCTGGGCGACCGCAACACCGTGGAATCGGGCCTGTACGTGACTGCCGGGACCAAGGTGGCGCTGCTGGACGAGAACAACCAGCTGGTCAAGGTGCTCAAGGCCCGCGAACTGGCCGGCCAGCCTGACCTGCTGTTCCGCCGCAATTCGGAGACCGGTGCCGTGGAGTGCAAGACCCACAAATCGGCCATCGAGCTGAACGAAGCGCTGCACGCTCACAACTAAGCAGCGATTCGGTTCCACTGAAACCGGCCGGGCGCTTATCATCGGCGCCCGGCCTGTTCAAACGAGTTCTGCCACCATGCTTGTACCCTCCCCCTGGCGCGCCGACTTCCCGGCCATCGCCGCCCTGCAACGGCAGGACCAGACCTACCTGGACAACGCCGCCACCACGCAAAAACCCCAAGCCCTGCTGGACGCCCTGGCGCACTACTACGCCAATGGCGCGGCCAACGTGCATCGCGCGCAGCACTTGCCCGGCGCTCACGCCACCCAGGCATTCGAGAACAGCCGGCACAAAGTGGCGCAGTGGCTGAATGCCAGTGACAGCGGGCAGATCATCTTCACCCACGGCGCGACCTCCGCGCTGAATCTCCTGGCCTATGGCCTGGAACACCAGTTCAACCCGGGCGACGAGATCGTCATCAGCGCCCTGGAACATCACGCCAACCTGCTGCCCTGGCAGCAACTGGCACACCGTCGCGGCCTCGACCTGGTGGTCCTGCCGCTGGACGACGACGGCCTGATCGATCTCGACGCCGCGGCCCGTCTGATCGGTCCGCGCACCCGGCTACTGGCCGTCAGCCAGCTGTCCAACGTGCTCGGTGCCTGGCAACCCCTGCCGCAGCTGCTGGCCCTGGCCAAGGCGCACCATGCCCTGACCGTGGTTGACGGCGCCCAGGGCGTGGTCCATGGCCGCCACGATGTGCAGGCGCTGGGCTGCGATTTCTATGTGTTCTCCAGCCACAAGCTCTACGGTCCGGACGGCGTCGGCGTGCTCTACGGACGCAACGAGGCGTTGCCAGGCCTGCGTCACTGGCAGTTTGGCGGCGAGATGGTCCAGCAGGCCGACTACCAGCACGCCAGCTTCCGCCCCGCCCCACTGGGTTTCGAGGCCGGTACACCGCCGATTGCCAGTGTGATCGGCCTGGGAGCGACCCTGGACTACCTCAGCGGCCTCGACCAGGACGCCGTCAACGCCCATGAAGCCGCGCTGCACGACTACCTGCTGCATGGCCTGCTGGCCCGCAAAGGCCTGCGCCTGCTGGGCAAGCCGCAGCTGGCGCTGGTCAGTTTCGTGGTCGATGGCGTGCACAACGCCGACCTGGCTCACCTGCTGACCGAACAGGGCATCGCCGTGCGTGCCGGGCATCACTGCGCCATGCCGCTGCTGAAAAGCTTCGGCCTGGCCGGGGCGATCCGCGTGTCCCTGGCGCTGTACAACGACTCCGAGGACTTGGAGCGCTTCTTCGAGGCCCTCGATCAGGCCCTGGAGCTGTTGCGATGAGCCTGCCCGCCGAAGCCCTGGCCGCCCTCGACAGTTTCCAGGGCGCCCCCGGCTGGGAACAGCGCGCACGCTTGCTGATGCAATGGGGCGAACGCCTGGCGCCGCTGGCTGAAGCCGACAAGGTCGAGGCCAATCGGGTGCATGGCTGTGAAAGCCAGGTCTGGCTGGTGGGCACCTTGCAGGACGGTCACTGGCAGTTCGCCGCCAGCAGCGATGCGCGCCTGATCCGTGGCCTGGTGGCCCTGCTGTTGGCGCGGGTCAACGGTCTGTCCGCCGAGGAGCTGCAACGGGTGGATTTGCCGGACTGGTTCAATCAGCTGGGCCTGTCGCGCCAGCTGTCACCGTCGCGCAGCAATGGGCTGAATGCGGTATTGCAGCGGATGCGCGAGCTCTCAGCCTGACGCCCATCCCTGTAGGAGCGAGGCTTGCCCGCGATAGCGGTCTATCTGACACACCGCATTTCGCGGGCAATCGAGCGTCGACCGGCCGCTCCTACAGAGTCAAACGGCCGCGGGCTTGACCCGGTCCGCCGGGCGCCGCACGCCAGCCACCAGCTTGTCCACCGCCTTGGTCGCCGCGACCATGCCGAAGGTCGCGGTGACCATCATCACCGCGCCAAAACCGCCGGCGCAGTCGAGTTTCACGCCATCGCCGACAAAGCTCTTCTGCAGGCAGATGCTGCCGTCCGGTTTCGGGTAGCGCAGTTGCTCGGTGGAAAACACGCAAGGCACGCTGTAGTGACGGGTCACGGTGCGGGAAAAACCGTAGTCGCGACGCAGGGTCGAGCGCACTTTCGAGGCCAGCGGGTCGTTGAAGGTGCGGTTCAGGTCACAGACCTGGATCAGCGTCGGGTCGATCTGCCCGCCCGCGCCGCCGGTGGTGATGATCTGGATCTTGCGCCGCTTGCACCAGGCGATCAGCGCCGCCTTGGCGTTGACGCTGTCGATGCAGTCGATCACGCAGTCGATGTTCGGCGTGATGTACTCGGCCATGGTCTCGCGGGTGACGAAGTCCGCCACCGCATGCACGGTGCAAGCCGGATTGATCCCGCGCAGGCGCTCGGCCATGACCTCGACCTTGGCCTTGCCGACCGTGCTGTCGAGGGCGTGCAGCTGCCGATTGCTGTTGCTGACGCAGACGTCGTCCAGGTCGAACAGCGAGATCTCGCCCACGCCACAACGGGCGATGGCTTCCGCCGCCCAGGAACCGACGCCACCGACCCCGACGATCGCCACATGGGCGGCGCGCAAGCGTTCCAGCCCCTCGATGCCATACAAACGGGCGACGCCAGCAAACCGCGGATCTTCTGTACTCATGACCATTACCCCAAAAACCGGCGCGCATTATAGGGCCGATGTCCGCCAAGAGCATCTTTGCCCTATGAATGGCAGTCAGGGCTGCTTTAATGAGGGAACAATCTGAAAATTCCGGCGCCGAGAACTTAAATCGAGTTGGATTGCCCAACCTGCGGCCTTCTCCTGTGCGCTGTACGCTCAGCCGAAGGCCAGTGTAGGATGCGCGCCGCTTGGCGCATGCCGACCGTTCCCCCGTTCCACACCCTTTGGAACCCGAAATAGCTATGTCATCGCGTAAATTTGGACTCAACCTGGTGGTGGTTCTGGCAATCGCCGCCCTGTTCACCGGCTTCTGGGCACTGGTCAACCGCCCGGTTTCCGCCCCCAATTGGCCTGCACAAATCTCCGGCTTTTCCTACTCGCCTTTCCAGCTGGGCCAGTTCCCGCAGAAAGACCAGTTCCCGACCGACGATGAAATGCGTCGCGACCTGGAGATCATGAGCAAGCTGACCGACAACATTCGCACCTACTCGGTCGACGGCACGCTGGAGAACATCCCCAAGCTGGCGGAAGAGTTCGGCCTGCGCGTGACCCTGGGGATCTGGATCAGCCCGGACCTGGAACGCAACGAGCGTGAAATCACCCGCGCCATCGACATCGCCAACAACTCGCGCAGTGTGGTGCGCGTGGTGGTCGGTAACGAAGCGATCTTCCGCAAGGAAATCACCGCCGACCAGTTGAGCGTCCTGCTCGATCGCGTGCGCGCTGCCGTCAAGGTGCCAGTCACCACCTCCGAGCAGTGGCACGTCTGGGAAGAACACCCGGAACTGGCCCAGCACGTCGACCTGATCGCCGCCCACGTCCTGCCCTACTGGGAATTCATCCCGATGGACAAGGCCGGGCAGTTCGTCCTCGACCGCGCCCGTGACCTGAAAAAGATGTTCCCGAAAAAACCGCTGCTGCTGTCCGAGGTGGGCTGGCCGAGCAACGGCCGCATGCGTGGCGGCGCCGACGCCAGCCCGGCGGATCAGGCGATCTACCTGCGTAACCTGGTCAACAAGCTCAACCGCCAGGGCTACAACTACTTCGTGATCGAAGCCTTCGACCAGCCGTGGAAGGCCAGCGACGAAGGTTCGGTGGGCGCCTACTGGGGCGTGTTCAACGCCGCGCGCCAGCAGAAGTTCAACTTCGAAGGCCCGGTGGTGGCGATCCCGCAGTGGCGCGTGCTGGCCATCGGCTCGGTGGTCCTGGCGCTGCTGTCCCTGACCCTGCTGATGATCGACGGCTCGGCCCTGCGCCAGCGCGGCCGGACCTTCCTGACCTTTATCGCCTTCCTCTGCGGTTCGGTGCTGGTGTGGATCGGCTACGACTACAGCCAGCAATACAGCACCTGGTTCAGCCTGACGGTGGGCTTCCTGCTCGCCCTGGGTGCGCTCGGGGTGTTCATCGTGTTGCTCACCGAGGCCCATGAATTGGCCGAGGCGGTCTGGGTGCACAAGCGCCGGCGCGAGTTCCTGCCGGTCGAAGGCGACTCCAGTTACCGGCCGAAAGTCTCGATCCATGTGCCGTGCTACAACGAGCCGCCGGAGATGGTCAAACAGACCCTCAATGCCCTGGCCAACCTCGACTATCCGGACTTCGAAGTCCTGATCATCGACAACAACACCAAGGACCCGGCGGTCTGGGAGCCGGTGCAGGCCTATTGCGAGACCCTCGGCCCGCGCTTCAAGTTCTTCCACGTCGCGCCCCTGGCCGGCTTCAAGGGCGGCGCGCTGAACTACCTGATCCCGCACACCGCCAAGGACGCCGAAGTGATCGCGGTGATCGACTCGGACTACTGCGTCGACCGTAACTGGCTCAAGCACATGGTGCCGCACTTCGCCGACCCGAAAATCGCCGTGGTGCAATCGCCACAGGACTACCGCGACCAGAACGAAAGCACCTTCAAGAAGCTCTGCTACGCGGAATACAAGGGCTTTTTCCATATCGGCATGGTTACCCGCAACGACCGTGACGCGATCATCCAGCACGGCACCATGACCATGACCCGCCGTTCGGTCCTGGAAGAACTGGGCTGGGCCGACTGGTGCATCTGCGAAGACGCCGAGCTGGGCCTGCGGGTGTTCGAAAAAGGCCTGTCGGCGGCGTACTACCACGAAAGCTACGGCAAGGGCCTGATGCCGGATACCTTCATCGACTTCAAGAAACAGCGTTTCCGCTGGGCCTATGGGGCGATCCAGATCATCAAGCGCCACACTGCCAGCCTGCTGCGCGGCAAGGACACCGAGCTGACCCGTGGCCAGCGCTATCACTTCCTCGCGGGCTGGCTGCCGTGGGTGGCGGACGGCATGAACATCTTCTTCACCCTCGGCGCCCTGTTGTGGTCGGCGGCGATGATCATCGTGCCGCAGCGCGTCGATCCGCCGTTGCTGATCTTCGCGATCCCGCCCCTGGCGCTGTTCGTGTTCAAGGTCGGCAAGATCATCTTCCTCTACCGCCGGGCGGTCGGGGTCAACCTCAAGGATGCGTTCTGCGCGGCCGTGGCGGGCCTGGCGTTGTCCCACACCATTGCCAAGGCGGTGCTGTACGGCTTCTTCACCAGCAGCATTCCGTTCTTCCGCACACCGAAGAATGCCGACAACCACGGTTTCTGGGTGGCGATCTCGGAAGCCCGGGAAGAGCTGTTCATCATGCTGCTGTTGTGGGGCGCGGCGCTGGGTATCTACCTGGTGCAAGGCGGCCTGCCGAGCAACGACATGCGCTTCTGGGTGACCATGCTGCTGGTGCAGTCGCTGCCGTATGTGGCGGCGCTGGTCATGGCCTTCCTGTCGTCGCTGCCAAAACCCGTTGCCGAAAGCGCGCCGGTGGCGGCGGCATAAATCGCGGCAAAGCACTAAACGGCGGCCTCTGGCCGCCGTTTTGCTTTAAGATATCCGCCATTTTGCGCGCCTTGCCCGCCGCCGCCTCTGTAGGAGCGAGCTTGCTCGCGATGGATATCAAGAATAACGCGCAGCCCCTGATGCACTGCGCCGCTCTTGCGTCCATCGCGAGCAAGCTCGCTCCTACGGAGAAAGAGCAGCGCCTGACCTTGCCCCTGCTTCGGAGTTTCCCCATGACGGCCCACGCCGACCTTTCGCCGACCCTGCAACTCGCCTGTGACCTGATCCGCCGCCCGTCGGTGACGCCGGTCGACGCCGACTGCCAGAAGCTGATGATGCAGCGCCTGGGCGATGCCGGCTTCAAGCTGGAGCCGATGCGCATCGAGGATGTGGATAACTTCTGGGCCACCCACGGCAAGCACGAAGGCCCGGTGCTGTGTTTCGCCGGCCACACCGACGTGGTGCCCACCGGCCCGGTCCAGGCCTGGCAGAACGACCCGTTCGACGCGTTGATCGACGAGCACGGCATGCTCTGCGGGCGCGGCGCGGCGGACATGAAAGGCAGCCTGGCGGCGATGCTGGTGGCGACCGAGCGTTTCGTCGCCGACTACCCGGACCACAAAGGCTCGGTGGCGTTCCTGATCACCAGCGACGAAGAAGGCCCGGCGCACCACGGCACCAAGGCCGTGGTCGAGCGCCTGGCGGCGCGCAAGGAACGCCTGGACTGGTGCATCGTCGGTGAGCCGTCGAGCACCAGCCTGGTCGGTGACGTGGTCAAGAACGGCCGTCGCGGCTCCCTCGGCGCCAAGCTCACGGTGCGCGGCGTGCAGGGCCACGTGGCCTACCCGCACCTGGCCAAGAACCCGATCCACCTGGCCGCCCCGGCCCTGGCCGAACTGGCTGCGGAGCATTGGGACGACGGCAATGCCTTCTTCCCGCCGACCAGCTTCCAGATTTCCAACCTGAATTCCGGCACCGGCGCGACCAACGTGATCCCCGGCGAGCTGGTGGCAGTGTTCAACTTCCGCTTCTCCACCGAATCCACGGTTGAAGGCCTGCAACAGCGCGTGGCCACCATCCTCGACAAGCACGGCCTGGACTGGCATGTGGAGTGGGCGTTGTCGGGCCTGCCGTTCCTCACCGAGCCGGGCGCCCTGCTCGACGCGGTGTCGGCCAGCATCAAGGACGTCACCGGCCGCGAGACCAAAGCTTCCACCAGCGGCGGCACCTCCGACGGGCGCTTCATCGCCACCCTCGGCACCCAGGTGGTCGAGCTGGGCCCGGTCAACGCCACCATCCACCAGGTCAACGAGCGGGTGCTGGCCAGCGATCTCGACGTGCTGACCGAAATCTACTACCAGACCCTGATCAAGTTGCTCGCCTGATGCTTGCCTGCCCTATCTGCGCGGCGCCCCTGAGCGCCGTCGACAACGGTGTCGTGTGCCCGGCCGGGCACCGCTTCGACCGCGCCCGCCAGGGTTACCTGAACCTGCTGCCGGTGCAGCACAAGAACAGTCGCGACCCGGGCGACAACCAGGCCATGGTCGAAGCCCGCCGCGACTTTCTCAATGCCGGTCATTACGCCCCGGTGGCCAGGCGCCTGGCCGAACTGGCCGCCGAGCGCGCCCCGCAGCACTGGGTCGATATCGGTTGCGGCGAGGGTTACTACACCGCACAGATTGCCCAAGCGCTGCCCCAGGCGGACGGTTATGCCCTGGACATCTCCCGGGAAGCGGTCAAGCGCGCCTGTCGCCGTGCCCCGCAGCTGACCTGGTTGATCGCCAGCATGGCCCGGGTGCCCCTGGCCGATGCCAGCTGCCAGTTCCTCGCCAGTGTCTTCAGCCCGCTGGACTGGCAGGAAGCCAAGCGCCTGCTCAGCCCTGGCGGCGGCCTGATGAAGGTCGGGCCGACCAGCGGTCACCTGATGGAATTGCGCGAGCGCCTGTACGACGAGGTCCGCGAATACACCGACGACAAACACCTGGCGCTGGTGCCCGCGGGCATGGCGCTGCAACACAGTGAAACCCTGGACTTCAAGCTGACGTTGAGTAATCCGCAGGATCGCGCCAACCTGCTGGCCATGACGCCCCACGGCTGGCGCGCCAGTGCCGAACGCCGAGCCAGCGTGATCGAGCAGGCCGAGCCCTTCGAGGTCAGCGTGTCGATGCGCTACGATTACTTCGTTCTGCAATAACCCATCAATCCACGGCCTCGAGCAGCGACTCGAGGCCGAATAAATCCGCGAATGGATTTTTCAGACCCGCAGTGAGGACATCCATGCGCCAACCGGATATCGAGATTTACCTGAAAGACGCCGACGTCGACCACAAGGCTATCGCCGCCTGGCTCGGCGCAGCCCTGGGCCCGTGCAGCGACTGGGTGCAGAAAGGCCAGACCTACAAATGCAAGGCCGGCAGCGTGCCGGTGACCTGGCTGCCGAAAGCCGTGGGCAAGTGGAACAGCCTGTACCTGGAAAGCGACCAGACGCCGTGGGACGACGACATCGCCTGCGCCCGCGCCGCCTTCGCCGCGCTGAACGTCGAAGTGCGCTGCGCACCGGGCAGCTGGGTCGAGGAAGAAGGTGAAGAATCGGCCGACCGCTGGATTCGCATCAGCGCCGACGGGGAAGAAGAGATTACCTGGCGTACCGCCTGATTCCGATTACTGTAGGAGCGAGGCTTGCCCGCGATAGCGTTTTACCTGACACAACGCTATCGCGAGCAAGCTTCGCTCCTACAAGGCACAACGCTTACAAGCCCACTACATCCTCAGCCTGCAACCCCTTCTGCCCCTCTACCACGGCGTATTCAACCTGCTGCCCTTCGGTCAGCGAGCGGTGGCCTTCACCACGAATAGCACGGTAGTGGACAAATACATCGGCACCACCTTCACGCTGAATGAAGCCGTAGCCCTTGGCGTCGTTGAACCACTTCACGCTGCCGGTCTCGCGAGTTGCCATCAATCCATCCTCCGTCTTTTTATTATCAGTCGGCTTACTGAAACGAAGCCGTGAGAACTTTCGCCTGGACCTGGGTTTCTATTGATGGGGCCCACATGCCCAGGCGTCAGTCGGGCGAGTATATGACAGGCACAAAAACTCTCAACTCAATCTTGTTTGCCGCTTTTTTGCCGATTTTCGGTGAATCCGGCACACTAGCCGCCCCGAGCAACTGCTCGGTTTTTTCCACTAAAGCAGAAGCCGTATGACCCGCTCCCCGTTCCGCCGTCTTGTGTTTGGCACCTTGCGCCGACTGTTGTACCTCTGGGTTCGCTCGGAGACGATCAACCAGTCGTCCTTCACCCTCAACCTCGACCGCAGTCGCCCGGTGTTCTACGTCCTGCAAAACCCTTCGCTCACCGACCTCGCCGTGGTCGATACCGAGTGCACCAAGGCCGGGCTGCCGCGCCCGGTGCTGCCGGTCTCGGTGGGCAACCTGCTGGAACCCGCCGCATTCTTCTACCTGACCCCGGCCCCGGACTGGCTCGGTCGCCAGGACAAACGCGGTGCGCCACCGACCCTGACCCGCCTGGTCAGCGCCCTGAGCCAGAATGCCGCCGAAGACGCGCAGATCATTCCGGTCAGCGTGTTCTGGGGCCAGTCGCCAGACAGCGAATCGAGCCCGTGGAAACTGCTGTTCGCC
This sequence comes from Pseudomonas sp. B3G-3, assembly GCF_028640915.1. Taxonomy (NCBI): domain Bacteria; kingdom Pseudomonadati; phylum Pseudomonadota; class Gammaproteobacteria; order Pseudomonadales; family Pseudomonadaceae; genus Pseudomonas; species Pseudomonas sp. B3G-3. Next base: position 52,386 of record NZ_JAQZAB010000115.1, read on the forward strand.
GACAGCTGGGCGGTCACCGGGCGCCTGCGCCGGCTGCTGAGCATCATGATTTTGGGCCGCAAGACCCGGGTGCAATTCTCCGCGCCGATCCACCTGCGCGAGCTGATCGAGCACAACAAGGGCCACGAGCGCACCGTGCGCATGGCCCAGCGCATCCTGCGGGTGCATTTCCGCAACCTGAAGGCCGCGGTGATCGGCCCGGACATTTCCCACCGCCGCAACCTGGTCAAGGGCCTGCTGAACCAGCCGCTGGTCAGGCAGGCGATCCTCGACGAAGCCGAACGGGAAAAGATCTCCCCGGAAAAAGCCAAGGCCGTGGCCCTGCGCTATGGCAACGAGATCGCCTCGGACTACACCTTCACCGCGATCCGCTTCCTCGAAGTGGTGCTGAGCTGGTTCTGGAACAAGATCTACGACGGGATCAAGGTCAACCACATCGAAAGCGTGCAGAAAGTCGCCCCCGGTCACGAAGTGATCTATGTGCCCTGCCACCGCAGCCATATCGACTACCTGCTGCTGTCCTACCTGCTGTTCCGCAACGGCCTGACCCCGCCGCACATCGCCGCCGGGATCAACCTGAACATGCCGGTGATCGGCAGCCTGCTGCGCAGGGGTGGCGCGTTCTTCATGCGCCGCACCTTCAAGGGCAACCCGCTCTACACCTCAGTGTTCAACGAATACCTGCACACCCTGTTCACCAAGGGTTTCCCGGTGGAGTACTTCGTCGAAGGCGGGCGCTCGCGCACCGGGCGCATGCTGCAACCGAAAACCGGGATGCTGGCCATCACCCTGCGCAGCTTCCTGCGCTCCTCACGCATGCCGATCGTCTTCGTGCCGGTGTACATCGGCTACGAGCGCGTGCTGGAAGGCCGCACCTACCTGGGCGAACTGCGCGGCGCGAGCAAGAAGAAAGAGTCGATCTTCGACATCTTCAAGGTCATCGGCGCCCTCAAGCAGCGCTTCGGCCAGGTGGCGGTGAACTTCGGCGAGCCGATCAAGCTGGCCGAGTTTCTCGATCAGGAACAGCCGGGCTGGCGCGCCCAGGAGCTGGGCCCGCAGTTCAAGCCGGCCTGGCTCAATGAAACCACCAACCGCCTGGGTGAAAAAGTCGCCCAGCACCTGAACGAAGCGGCGGCGATCAACCCGGTCAACCTGGTGGCACTGGCGTTGCTCTCCACCAGCCGCCTGGCCCTCGACGACCGTGCCATGGCCCGGGTCCTGGACCTGTACCTGGCGCTGCTGCGCAAAGTCCCCTACTCGCCCCACACCACCCTGCCGGAAGGCGACGGCCGGGCCTTGATCGAACATGTGAAGGACATGGACCTGCTGTCCGAGCAGAGCGATGCCCTGGGCAAGATCCTCTACCTGGACGAGCAGAACGCCGTCCTGATGACCTACTACCGCAACAACGTGCTGCACATCTTCGCCCTGCCGGCGTTGCTGGCGAGCTTCTTCCAGAGTTCGTCGCGCATGAGCCGCGAACAGATCCTGCGCTACACCCGGGCGCTGTATCCCTACCTGCAGTCGGAGCTGTTCATCCGCTGGCCCCTGGACGAGCTGGACGGGGTGATCGACCAGTGGCTGGAAGCCTTCGTCGAGCAAGGCCTGCTGCGCTTCGAGAAGGACCTGTACCTGCGTCCGGCGCCGAGTTCGCGGCACTTCGTGCTGCTGACCCTGCTGTCCAAGAGCATCGCCCAGACCCTGCAGCGCTTCTACATGGCCATCTCGCTGCTGCTCAACAGCGGCCAGCGCAGCATCAGCGCCGAAGAACTGGAAGACCTGTGCACGGTCATGGCCCAGCGCCTGTCGATCCTGCATGGCCTGAATGCCCCGGAGTTCTTCGACAAGAGCCTGTTCCGCCACTTCATCCAGACCTTGCTGGAGCAGGACGTGCTGCGCCGCGACGAAGCCGGCAAGCTGAGCTACCACGAATTGCTCGGCGAACTGGCCGAAGGCGCCGCCAAGCGCGTGCTGCCGGCGGAGATTCGCCTGTCGATCCGCCAGGTGGCCCTGCACCGCAGCGAAGATGCCGCCGAGCAGGTCGCCGCCCCGCAACAAAGCGACTAGATTCTTATCGGCGCCAGGCGGTTTCTGGCGCCTCCCGATACGGAGATCCATCATGAAAAAGCTCACCCTGCTCGCCCTTACCACCCTGCTCGGGGCTTGTAACAGCATGCAACCTGCCAGCAACGCCAGCCTCGACGGCGAAGTCTTCTACCTGCAACGCATCGCCCTGCCGCCAGCCGCCACCCTCAGCGTCAGCCTGCAGGACGTGTCGCTGGCCGACGCCCCCGCGGTGGTGCTGGCCGAACAGAAAGGCCCGGTCAAAGGCCAGGTGCCGCTGCCCTTCCACCTCAGCTACGACCCGGCCCAGGTCAAACCCGGGCACCGTTATTCGGTCCGCGCGCGGATCGAGCTGGCCGGCAAACTGCTGTTCGTCACCACCGAGCACAACGGGGTGAAACTCGACGGCAGCGACCCGCAACCGCTGAAAATCCGCGTCGACGCGGCTCGTTAATCCCTTTTCTTGAACAAGGAAGCTGCCATGCTCCGTTCTTCCCTTCGCTTCACCAGCCTGTGCGCCGGCCTGTTGATCTCCGCCAGTGCCCTGGCGCTGTCCCTCGGCGACCTGTCGCAGCAAGATGCCACCGGCGGCCTCAAGGACGCCCTGACCCAGGGAGCCCAGGTCGCGGTCAAACAGCTGGGCACCGCCGGCGGTTTCAGCAATAACCCGGACGTGCGCATCGAGTTGCCGGGCAACCTCGGCAAAGTGGCGAAGAAAATGAAGCAGTTCGGCATGGGCGCCCAGGTCGAAGAACTCGAGAGCAGCATGAACAAGGCCGCCGAGGCCGCTGTGCCGCAGGCCCAGGCGCTGCTGGTGGATGCGGTGAAGAAGATGAGCGTGGAGGACGCCAAGGGCATTCTCAGCGGCGGCAAGGATTCCGCCACCCAGTACCTGAGCAAGACCAGCCGCGAGCAGATCCGCGTGAAGTTCCTGCCGATCGTCAAGCAGGCCACCGACCAGGTGGGCCTGGCCAAGCAGTACAACGCCTTCGCCGGCCAGGCCGCCACCCTCGGCGTGCTGGATGCGAAGAACGCGAATATCGAAGGCTACGTGACCGAACAGGCGCTCAACGGCCTGTTCGAGATGATCGGCAAGCAGGAAGCGACCATTCGCGAGAACCCGGCGGCAGCGGCCACCAGCCTGGCGAAGAAGGTGTTCGGTACCCTCTAACCCCTACCCGACCCCCTGTAGGAGCGAGCTTGCTCGCGATGGATATCAAGGATGACGCGGGGCACCTGATGCACTGCGGTGCTATTGAGTCCATCGCGAGCAAGCTCGCTCCTACAGAAATAAATCAGGTTTTCTTGACCCTGAACCACGCCGCATACAGCGCCGGCAAGAACAGCAGGGTCAGCGCCGTCGCCACAATCAGCCCACCCATGATCGCCACCGCCATCGGCCCGAAGAACACGCTGCGTGACAGCGGGATCATCGCCAGCACCGCCGCCAGCGCGGTCAGCACGATCGGCCGGAAGCGCCTTACCGTCGCTTCGATGATTGCCTGCCACGGCTTGAGCCCGGCGGCGATGTCCTGCTCGATCTGATCCACCAGGATCACCGAGTTGCGCATGATCATCCCCGACAGCGCGATGGTCCCCAGCATGGCCACGAAGCCGAACGGCTGGCGGAACACCATCAGGAACAGGGTCACGCCGATCAGCCCCAGCGGCGCGGTGAGGAACACCATCGCCGTGCGCGAGAAGCTGCGCAGTTGCAGCATCAGCAGGGTCAGCACCACCACGATGAACAGCGGCACGCCGGCCTTCACCGAGTTCTGCCCGCGGGCCGAGTCTTCCACGGTGCCGCCGACGTCCAGCAGGTAACCGTCCGGCAATTCGGCGCGGATCGGCTCGAGGGTCGGCAGGATCTGCTGCACCAGGGTCGCCGGTTGTTCCTTGCCATAGATGTCGGCACGCACGGTGACGTTCGGCAGACGGTTGCGGTGCCAGATGATGCCTTCCTCGAAGCCGTATTCCAGGGTCGCGACCTGCGACAGCGCCACGCTCTTGCCGTTGTCGGTGGGCACCGCCAGGCTCGACAGCAGCGACAGCTCGGTACGTTCATGCAGGGTCCCGCGCAGCAGGATCTCGATCAACTCGTTGTCTTCGCGGTACTGGCTGACGCTGGAGCCGGTGAGCGAGCTTTGCAGGAATTTCGCCAGGTTGGCCGTGCTCACGCCCAGGGCCCGCGCACGGTCCTGATCGATATTGAGGTAGACCACCTTGCTCGGCTCTTCCCAGTCCAGGTGCACGTTGGTCACATGGGGGTTCTCGCGCACCTTGGCCGCCACCTTGCGCGCCAGGGCCCGCACTTCTTCGATGTGCTCGCCGGTGACGCGGAACTGCACCGGGTAACCCACGGGCGGGCCGTTCTCCAGGCGGGTGACCCGCGAACGCAGGGTCGGGAACTGTTCGTCGAGGGTTTCGATCAGCCAGCTGCGCAGGCTTTCCCGCTCCTCGATGGTCTTGGCCAGCACCACGAACTGGGCAAAACTCGCCGCCGGCAGTTGCTGGTCCAGGGGCAGGTAGAAACGCGGCGAACCGGTGCCGACGTAAGCCACGTAGTTATCGATGCCGGCGTGCTCCTTGAGCATCGCCTCCAGGCGCTTGACCTGATCGGCGGTGTTGCTCAGGGACGCGCCTTCGGCCAGCTTCAGGTCGACCATCAGCTCCAGCCGCCCAGAAGCCGGGAAGAACTGCTGCGGCACGAAGCGGAACAGCATCACCGAGGCAATGAACAGCAGCACGGTCAGGGCGATCACGGTCTTGCGCCGGCGCACGCACCATTCAACCATCCGCCGCACCCGCTGATAGAACGGCGTGCCGTACGGATCGGGCTGGCCGTCACCGTTGCCGTGCTTGGCCGCATGCAGCTTGGCCAGGTCCGGCAGCAACTTCTCGCCCAGATAGGGCACGAACACCACCGCGGCGATCCACGAAGCCAGCAGGGCGATGGTCACCACCTGGAAGATCGAACGGGTGTATTCGCCGGTGCCCGACTGCGCCGTGGCAATCGGCAGGAAACCCGCGGCGGTGATCAGGGTACCGGTGAGCATCGGGAACGCGGTGCTGGTCCAGGCGTAGCTGGCGGCCTTGAGCCGGTCGTAGCCCTGCTCCATCTTGATCGCCATCATCTCCACCGCGATGATCGCGTCGTCCACCAGCAGGCCAAGGGCCAATACCAGCGCGCCGAGGGAGATCTTGTGCAGGCCGATCCCCAGGTAATACATGGTGGCGAAGGTCATCGCCAGCACCAGCGGAATCGCCAGGGCCACCACCATGCCGGTGCGCACGCCCAGGGAAAAGAAGCTCACCAGCAGCACGATCGCCAGGGCTTCCACCAGCACCTGGACGAACTCGCCGACACCGGTCTTCACCGCGGCCGGCTGGTCGGAGACCTTGCGCAGCTCCATGCCGGCGGGAAGGGTTTTCTGGATCCGGGCGAACTCCAGCTCCAGCGCCTTGCCCAGCACCAGGATGTCGCCGCCGTCCTTCATCGCCACGGCCAGGCCGATCGCATCCTGGCCCATGAAGCGCATGCGCGGTGCCGGTGGATCGTTGAAGCCGCGGCGCACGTCCGCCACATCGCCGATCCGGAAGGTGCGGTCGGCCACCCGGATCGGGAAATTGCTGATCTGCTCGACGCTCTGGAAATTACCGGACACCCGCAGTTGCAGGCGCTCGCTGCTGGTCTCGAAGAAACCGGCGGTGGACACCGCGTTCTGCTCCTCCAGGGCCTGCTGCACCGCTGCCAGCGGTAGACCGAGGGTCGCCAGCTTGACGTTCGACAGTTCGATCCAGACTTTCTCGTCCTGCAGGCCCAGCAGCTCGACCTTGCCCACGTCCTTGACCCGCTGCAGCTGGATCTGGATGCGGTCGGCGTAATCCTTGAGCACCGCGTAGTCGAAACCGTCGCCGGTCAGCGCGTAGATATTGCCGAAGGTGGTGCCGAACTCGTCGTTGAAGAACGGGCCCTGGATACCCGGCGGCAAGGTATGGCGGATATCGCTGATCTTCTTGCGCACCTGATACCAGAGCTCGGGGATCTGGTTCGAGTGCATCGAGTCGCGCGCCATGAAGGTCACCTGGGACTCGCCCGGGCGGGAAAACGAGACGATGCGCTCGTACTCGCCGGTTTCCATCAGTTTCTTTTCAATGCGCTCGGTGACCTGCCGGGAAACCTCCTGGGCCGTGGCGCCCGGCCAGTTGGTGCGGATCACCATGGCCTTGAAGGTGAAGGGTGGGTCTTCGCTCTGGCCCAGCTTGGTGTAGGACAACGCCCCGACAATGGCCAGCAACAGCATCAGGAACAGTACGATCTGGCGGTTGCGCAACGCCCATTCGGAAAGATTGAAACCCATCGGGGATTACTCCTTGGCCGCCAGATTGACCACGCGGTTGGAGCGATCCACCGGGCGCACCTGCTGCCCCTCATGGAGCACATGCACGCCAGCCGCCACTACCCAGTCACTGACCCCAAGGCCCTCGAGCACCGGCACGCTCTTCTCACCGAAGGCACCGAGACGCACCGGGGTCTTTTTCAGGGTGTTGTTGGCGTCGACCCGCCAGACATAGGCGGCGCCGTTTTCCGCGGTCACCGCCGACAGCGGCACCGACAACGGCACACTGGCCGCGGCCTGGATGAACACCCGGGCGCTCTGCCCCAGTTCGGCCGGAACCTTGCCGGCGGTAAAGGCGATGCGGGCGGCGAAGGTACGGGAGCGTGGGTCGGCGGCCGGCGACAGCTCGCGGATCTGCCCGGCGAAACGCTGGTCGGGCTGGCTCCACAGTTCCACCGACACTGGCTGGCCGATGTGGAAGCGGCCAAAACCCTGCTCCGGCAGGCTGATCAGCACTTCCCGCTCGCCGTCAGTGGCGAGGGTAAAGACGGTCTGGCCGGCGGCAACCACCTGGCCGACCTCCACCGTACGCCGGGCCACGACGCCATCCTGGGGGGCGCGCAGCACGGCGTAGCCGGCCTGGTTGCTGGCCACGTCGAACTCGGCCTTGATCTGCTTGAGCCGGGCCAGGCCCGAGCGATACAGGTTCTCGGCATTGTCGTACTGGGAACGGCTGACCAGTTGCCGATCCATCAGGGTCTTGTAACGGTCGCGCTCGGAACGCACCAGGTTCAGGTTGGCTTCGGCCGCTGCCACCTGGGCCCGGGTGGCTTCCAGTTGCAGCCGCACGTCCTGCGGATCGAGCTCGGCCAATGGCTGGTCGGCTTTCACCCGCTGCCCCTCATCGACCAGTCGTCGGCTGACCTTGCCCCCAATCCGGAACGCCAGGTCCGGTTCGTAACGCGCGCGGACCTCGCCAGGGTAGCTGTCCATGGCCTGTGCCGCGGGCTCTGGCTGCACCACCATGGCTGGGCGAATGGTGGTTTGCGCCGTTTCTTCATGTCCGCACGCGGACAGCAGAACGGCCAGGCTGACAGGCAACGCGAGGGGTAAGGCATAGCGGAACATGGTGAGGGACCTTTCGCTAAGGGTGCTTCGAATAATTATACTGGCGGGTATGTTATTAATAGCAAACTCACCAGTCCAGTATTAAAGCGAAGAATGTCCGACAATATTTCCACCTCAAACGGCCCCGGCCGCCCCAAGGATCTGGCAAAACGCCAGGCCATCCTCGAAGCCGCGAAAACGCTGTTCCTGAGCAATGGCTACGCCAGCACCAGCATGGACGCGGTGGCTGCCGAAGCCGGTGTTTCCAAGCTGACGGTGTACAGCCATTTCAACGACAAGGAGACACTGTTCTCCTCCGCGGTAATGGCCAAGTGCGAGGAGCAGCTGCCGACGCTGATCTTCGAGCTGCCTGCCGGCATGCCGATCGAAAGCGTGTTGCTGAACATCGCCCGGGGCTTTCACCTGCTGATCAACAGCGAAGAATCCTTGAACCTGCATCGCCTGATGCTGGCCCTGGGCAGCCAGGACCCGAAGCTCTCGCAGATCTTCTTCGAGGCCGGCCCCCTGCGCATGCTGCAAGGCATGGAGCGGCTGTTGGCCCGGATCGACCAGAGCGGTGCCCTGAGCATCGACAAACCGCGTAATGCCGCCGAGCATTTCTTCTGCCTGCTCAAGGGCACGGCGAACTTTCGCCTGCTCTACGGCTGCGGCGAGCCGCTGAGCGATGAAGACGCCGAGGAGCATGTGCGGGAAGTGGTGGGATTGTTCATGCGCGCGTATCGGCCGGAGCCGGCCTGACAGCCATCGCGAGCAAGCTCGCTCCTACAGGGATGGTACAAGCCTCTGTAGGAGCGAGCTTGCTCGCGATTGAAGGCCCAGAGGGCCTTCCCATTATCAGGCCTTGAGCGCCTTCTTCGGATAGATATCGTAGCGGCTGGATTTGCCATCCAGCGCATGGCTCGGCTTGGGGCCGGCGATGCACGGCGCCTTGCGCGGGCGCTTGACCACCACCCGGTGGCTGGCCAGGGCCAGGGCGGCCTCCAGCAGCGCCGGGGCATCCGGATCGTCTCCGACCAGGGGGCGGAACAGGCGCATTTCCTTTTTCACCAGCGCGGTCTTTTCCCGATGCGGGAACATCGGGTCCAGGTAGATCACCTGGGGCGGCTCGCCCTCCCAGTTGCGCATCACCTCGATCGAGTTGCCTTTGAGCAAGTGCATGCGCGCCACGATCGGCGCCACCTCGAAATCCTCTCCCGCCCGGGCCAGGCCGTCTTCCAATAAGGCGCCGATCAATGGCTGGCGCTCGATCAGGCTCATCTCGCAGCCCAGGCTGGCCAGGACGAACGCATCCTTGCCCAGCCCCGCCGTGGCATCCAGGATCCGCGGACGCACGCCCTGGGCGATCCCCACCGCCTTGGCGATCATCTGCCCGCTACCGCCACCGTACAGCCGCCGATGCGCCGCGCCGCCTTCGACAAAGTCCACGCGCACCGGCCCTGGCGCGTCGGCGCCGAGCTGCTGCAGTTGCAAGCCCTGCTCGCCGACCTGCAGGGCGAACTCCGCCTCGTCGATCTGCAATGGCAGCCCCAGTCGCTCGGCCCAGTGCGCCGCCTGCGGCTGGAATGCATCGGCCAAGGCCTCGACTTTGATGCGGCAGGCCGCTGGTTGCTCACTCATCTGAAAACACGCTCAAAAAATTAATGATCGGCAAAAACTGCCGATAAAAGAACTATCCGGCATTTTGCCAGAGCTGAGCGTCGACCCGAGAGAAATGTCAGACATTCGAAGCCTATCCATTGGCGTCATATCGCCCCACGGCGATTACGGCCTCAAAAATTCCCAGGCACTGAGCGGCGTCAGCCATCTGTGGCAGGATTTTTTTGCCCAGGCGCTGGCCGAGCAACGCGGCGATGGCACGAAGGTCACTGACGACAATTCTCTGGTGGCGGTGGACGGCCCGACCGAACCCCATGGCGGCAGCGACCTGCTGACGCAAATCGTTACCCAGCGCCATTGCGACGTCCAGGACACCGAGATCCGCCCGCCGGAGCCGCTGTTCCTGCCGATCGCCGAGTTCGAAATGGACCTGCTGGACAAACCCTTTCCGCCCTTCCCGCCTGAAGAAATCGTCGCCCAGCAACGCCAGCAAGACTTCGAAAGCGGCTGGGTACGCCCCATTGTCCTCAATGCCGGCCAGCCCCTGCCCGAGCCGAGCCCGGCGCCGCAACCACGGCCGTTGCACCTGCCGATCGCCGAATTCGAAATGGACCTGCTGGACAAACCCTTTCCGCCCTTCCCGCCGGAAGAGCTCATCGAGCAGCAGAAACAGTTCGATTTCGATACCGGCTGGGCGCGTCCGCTGATCCTGCAGAACCTGCGGATCGCCGCCTAAACCTCAAGCCGGTTTCATCGACAGATCCACCAGGGCCCCACATCCAGATGGAAGTGGTTGCGATGGGCGGCGTTGTAATCCGGACTCAGCACCACTTGGAACGCATCGCAGGCCCCGTCGCGGGCCAGGCGCAGAAAACGCGCGTCCGCCCCCTCCCCCGGCCAGTCCTTGAGCACGCTGATATGGCGACCGTCGGCCAGGCGAAAACCCGAGATATCCAGGGCATCCGCCGTCGCATGCTGGCTGCGGAAACCGTTTTCGCGGCTGTACATGTTGCGGCAGGCAAAGCTGCCCAGATGCTCGATGCGGCTTATTCTCTGCCCGTAAACGGCCTGGGCCGCGGGTTGCAAAGCATGGTACTGGTACAGGGCAAAGGCCACGGCCAGCGGGCAACTGGCGAGGAAGCTGCTGCTCAGGGCGATATCCCCGCCCTGCACGCGCAGGACATTGCGCAGTGGGCAGTCGGCGTCCGGGCGGCTGTCCTGCTGCCGGGCCACCCGCAAGCCGGAGTCGCGCAATACCTGATCGCACAACTGCGGGTCAGCGCGCAGGCGCATCAGTTTGAAGCGGGTCAACAGATTGGGCGGCTCCCTGACCTGCAAGGGCGCCCAGGGATTCCAGGCCGCGGGCAGTGGCAGCCAGCCACGCCAGACACTCACCAGCCCGGCCGCGACCAGCAACAAAAACAGCAACAACAGCCTGCCCGCTCGCACACTGGCTCCCAGCCGCTCAGCCCTTGAACAAGCCGTTGATCTGCGCGAACGGCAAGGCCTGGTCGGCAAAGTGGAAGCTGCCGTGGTCGAGAATTTCCTGCGCCGCCTGATAGAAGGCGCCATAGGCGGCCCGCGCCAGGGCCGAACCGACGCTGATCCGCTTCACCCCCAGCTCGCTCAGTTGCGCCACGGTCAATTTCAGGCCGCCCGACATCAGCACGTTGACCGGCTTCGGCGCCACCGCCCGGACCACCGCGATGATCTCCTCGGCCGAGCGCAGCCCGGGCGCATACAACACATCGGCGCCGGCCTCGGCATAGGCTTGCAGGCGGCGAATGGTGTCCGGCAGATCCTGGCGGCCATGCAGCAGGTTCTCCGCCCGCGCCGTGAGCACAAAGGGAAAAGGCAATTGCCGCACCGCGGCGACCGAGGCCTCGATACGCTCGACCGCCAGTTTGAAGTCATAGATCGGATCATCGGCCCGGCCCGTGGCGTCTTCGATGGAGCCGCCCACCGCCCCGCAGGCGGCCGCTTGGCGCAGGGTCCGGGCACAGCCTTCGGGACTGTCGGAAAAACCGTTTTCCAGGTCCACCGCCACCGGCAGATCGCTGGCCCCGACTATGGCGCGAACGTTGCCCAGGGTGTCCTCCAGGGACAAGGCGCCTTCAGCGTCGGGGCGGCCCAGGGAGAACGCGAAACCGGCGCTGGTGGTCGCCAGGGCCTCGAAGCCGAGGCTGGCCAGCATCTTGGCGGAGCCTGCATCCCAGGGGTTGGGAATCACGAAGGCCCGATCACGCTCATGCAGGGCCTTGAAGGTTTGGGCTCGAAGGGTTTGCGCATCCATTGGCGGCCTCCTGGGCAGGGAAATGATCCCGCCTCAGAGCAAGCCGAGTTGCTCCGCGGCGGGCTCTCTGTATAGCTCAGGCAAGGCCGGCAATCCAGGCAGGCGCTGCATCAGGCGCGCGTGGAAACGCCGCGCCAGCTCGGCGGCCAGGCGGTTATCGGCGGTGTGCAGGAAGATGTAGGGGGTTCGCCCTTCCTCGATCCAGCCGGCGACCTTGTCGATCCAGGGCACCACAGGAACGGGTCGTTGGCCTCGAGCTGCGGATGGCCGATAAAGCGCACCTGGGGAAACTGGGTGAAGGCGGCCGGGCGCGGCGGCACCTTGGGTTTCTTCGATTGCGCATGGAGCACCGACGGCTCGCTGGAAGTGCAACTGAACAAGGCGCGCGGGTCGAGGCAGATGCGCTCCACGCCACGATCCAGCAGCAGGCGATTGAGCATGCGCTCGGCATCGCCCTTGGCGAAGAAGTCCCGATGCCGGACTTCCACCGCCAACGGCCGCTCCAGGCCGTCGATAAAGCCCGCCAGCTCGGCCAGGCGTTGTGGCGTGAAGCTCGCGGGCAGTTGCAGCCACAGCGGCGAAACACGCTCGCCCAGCGGGCTGAGCAACTGCAGGAAGCTCTCGGCCGCGCCCAGTTGCTCGCGCAGGTCGCCGCCATGGCTGATATCGCCGGGAAACTTGGCGGTGAAACGGAAATGTTCCGGCATGGTCTGCGCCCAGCGCTGCACCGTGGCCTCGGCGGGGCGCGCGTAGAAGGTGGTGTTGCCTTCCACGGCATTGAAGACCTGGCAATACAGGCCGAGAAAATCCGTCGGCCGCGCGCTTTCCGGGTACAGGTACTCACGCCAGGCGTTTTCGCTCCAGGAAGGACAACCGAGGTAATAAGGCAGCAACATCAGATGTGCAGGTCGAGACCCACCACTTCCATATCCCAATCGACGAAACCGGCGGTGGTCAGGTAGCTGGCCAGGGCGTTGGCGACGCTTCTTTTCATGGCGCGCTGGAAGATCATGTCCTGTGGACGGGCGGGAAGATTGCTGGTGCGCCCGGCAGAAGCCTGGGAGCGCGCCTGGGCAGGAGTCTCGGGTTGGACTTCGACGGCATCTGCGTCCTCGAGGGAGTCGTCCAGCAGCACACTGCCTTTGCGAGGCTTGCGCTTGATGGGGTAGGACTGAGAGGAAATGCCGTCTATGCGCATAAATACATGCCCGATATCAATGATGGCAATTTAGCGGCACCTAGCCGACTACGCAAATGCCCGAGTGATAACTAGAACACAGAAAATGCAAAAGGTTTAAAAGCCGCCGGAAACTGCCGCGAAAACCTGACGATTGGCACGCTCATCGCCCGGACTCATGCTGGCAGACGGCCCTGGAGCGCGGTCAGCGCGCCTTGGGCGTCGCCACCTTGTCCCGCAGGTACACCGGTTGCGCCTCGTCCGCCGGGATCGCCTCGCCGCGTTCCCAGGCAAAGCGCGCCAGGGTCAGCAAATCTTCGGCATGGGGCAGCATACCCGCATCCTGGCCGCTGAGTTCGACGCCGATACGCTCGGCATAGCCCCAGCCGGTGCCCGCGCCGAACCAGGCGCCGCTGGCGTCCGCCGGCAATGCGGCGGCTTCCGGCGGCAACACCGCTTCGGCCCCGGCCAGGCGCATCTCGCCAGCCACTTCGCGGTAGCAGCCCCAGTAGACCTCATCCATCCGCGCATCGATGGCGGCGGCCACCTGGGTCGCACCGTGTTCGCGCAAGGCCCGCTGCGCCAGCACCGCCAGGTTCGACACCGGCAGCACCGGGCGCTCGAGGGCGAAGGCCAGGCCCTGCACCACGCCTATGGCGATCCGCACCCCGGTAAAAGCCCCCGGCCCACGACCGAAGGCAATGGCATCGACGGCCTGCAGGCTGGTGCCGGCATCGGCCAGCAGCGTCTGGATCATCGGCAGCAGCTTCTGCGCATGCAGGCGCGGGATCACCTCGTAATGGCTCGTCACCTTGCCGTCGTGCAGCAAGGCAACCGAGCAGGCTTCAGTCGCGGTGTCCAGGGCCAGCAAGGTGCTCATCGATGTTTCCATAAGGCAGAGGGAGTTGAAAAAAGTGACGCATTATAAACAGCAACGGCCCGCAAGCGGGCCGTTGAAGATGAAGCCGGTACGACTGGTCAGCTCAGTGCTTCGAGCACCTTGCTGGTGATCGACTCGACCGAACCGACGCCCGCGATGTGGCTGTATTTCGGCTTGCCCTGATTGGCGGCCAGGCCTTGGTAGAACTCCACCAGCGGCTTGGTCTGGGAGTGGTAGACCGACAGACGATGACGCACGGTTTCTTCGGTGTCGTCTTTACGCTGGACCAGGTCTTCACCGGTGATGTCGTCTTTACCGGCGATTTTCGGCGGATTGTAGACAGTGTGGTAAACGCGGCCCGAGGCTTCGTGTACACGGCGACCGGCGATACGCTGGACGATCTCTTCGTCGTCGACGGCGATTTCGACCACGTTATCCAGCTCGACGCCGGCCTTGACCAGCGCTTCGGCCTGAGGAATGGTGCGCGGGAAGCCGTCGAACAGGAAACCCTTGGCGCAATCGGCCTGGCTGATGCGTTCCTTGACCAGGTTGATGATCAGGTCATCGGAGACCAGGCCACCGGCGTCCATCACACTCTTGGCTTTCAGGCCCAGCTCGGTGCCGGCCTTGACCGCTGCGCGCAGCATGTCGCCGGTGGAGATTTGCGGAATGCCGAACTTTTCGGTGATGAACTTTGCCTGAGTACCTTTACCGGCCCCGGGAGCTCCCAGCAGAATTACGCGCATCGATGTGCTCCTCAATTTTTATTTAGAAACGCTCGGATTCGCCTCGTGGGGCCAATCTCGGAAATGGGATAGTGGCCGCCCAAACGGCCAAAGGCTGATCAAGATACACAGCCGACACAGCGCACACAAGCAGCCGAAAGTCGGAGCAACCCGCCGACTTTATGCCCTGGCGACAGGGTGTTGCTGGTCGCAACCCCATAACAAAGTGTCGCCTGGCGACGGTCGCCAGCCCTTTGCGGCCAGCGCTCGAAGTACCGCGCCAAGCCACTGAAAACCCCGGCAATTACCTTAGCCGGTATTACGCAAACCGGCGGCAATCCCCGCCACAGACACCAGCAGCGCCTGTTCCACCGGGCTGTCCTGCGCGCCGTCCTGGCGCCGCGAACGGGCCAGCAGTTCGGCCTGCAATAGATGCAGCGGGTCCAGGTAGGTATTGCGCAGGCGAATGAACTCCAGGGTGTCAGGGCTATGTGCCAGTAACTGCGACTGACCGGTCAGCCCCAAGACCACCGAACACGCCTGCGACAATAAGTCGCGTAAATGCGCACCCAATGGCAGCAGCGCCGGTTCGACCAATCGCTCGTCGTAGGAACGGGCGATATCCGCGTCGGCCTTGGCCAGCACCATCTCCAGCATGTCGATGCGCGTGCGGAAAAACGGCCACTGTTCGCGCATCTGCCCCAGCAACTCGCCTTCCCCGCGCTCCAGGGCCTTGCTCAAGGCGGTTTCCCAGCCCAGCCAGGCCGGCAGCATCAGGCGCGTCTGGGTCCAGCCGAAAATCCACGGAATGGCCCGCAAGCTTTCGATGCCGCCGGCGCGGCGCTTGGCCGGCCGGCTGCCCAATGGCAGGCGCCCCAGTTCCTGCTCCGGCGTGGACTGGCGAAAATACTCGACGAACTGCGGGTTCTCCCGCACCACCGCGCGATAGGCCTTCACCCCATCGTCGGCCAACTCGTCCATCAGGTCGCGCCAGGCTGGCTGCGGCAACGGCGGTGGCAACAAGGTCGCTTCCAGCACCGCCGCCAGGTAGAGATTGAGGTTCTGCTCGGCGATGTCCGGCAGGCCGAATTTGAAACGAATCATTTCCCCTTGCTCGGTGGTGCGGAAGCGCCCCGCCACCGATCCCGGCGGCTGCGACAGGATCGCCGCGTGGGCCGGGCCGCCGCCACGCCCCACGGTGCCACCGCGACCGTGGAACAGCAGCAACTCGACCTGCTGCTCGCGGCAGATATCCACCAGTTTTTCCTGGGCCCGGTACTGCGCCCAGGCAGCAGCCGTGGTGCCAGCATCCTTGGCCGAGTCGGAATAACCAATCATCACTTCCTGCGGGCCCTGCAAGCGCGAGCGATAGCCCGGCAGAAGCAGCAACTGCTCGATCACCGGGCCGGCGTTATCCAGGTCGGCCAGGGTTTCGAACAGCGGCACCACGCGCATCGGCCGCAGCACACCGGCTTCCTTGAGCAGCAGTTGCACGGCGAGCACATCGGAAGCGGCGCCGGCCATGGAGATGACATAGGAACCCAGCGAAGCCGCCGGGGCCGCGGCGACTTCCCGGCAGGTCGCCAGCACTTCGGCGGTATCGGCCGATGGCTTGAAGTAACCGGGCAGCAGCGGACGGCGGCTGCCCAGTTCGCGCATCAGGAAATCGATGCGCTCTTTCTCGCTCCAGTCGCCGTAGCGGCCCAGCCCCAGGTAATCGGTGATTTCGGTCATGGCCGCGGTGTGCCGCGAGGAATCCTGACGCACGTCCAGGCGCACCAGGAACAGGCCGAAGGTCACCGCGCGGCGCAGGCAGTCGAGCAACGGTCCATCAGCGATCACGCCCATGCCGCATTCGTGCAGGGACGCGTAGCAGAGCTCCAGCGGGTCCAGCAGCTCGCGGTTGTTCTGCAAGACCTGGGCTGTCGCCGGCACGCTACCGCTCAACGAGGCCTGGGCCCAGTTGCGGGTGGCCCGCAGGCGCTCGCGCAACTGCTTGAGCACCGCGCGATAGGGTTCGGCGCTGTCGCCGGCCAGGGTCCGCAACGCTGCGTTGGCCTGCTGCATGGACAGGTCGGCAGCCAGTTGATCGACATCGCGCAGGTACAGGTCGGCGGCCATCCAGCGCGCCAGCAACAGCACCTCGCGGGTCACCGCCGCGGTGACATTGGGGTTGCCGTCACGGTCGCCGCCCATCCACGAAGCGAAGCGGATCGGCGCCGCCTCCAGCGGCAAGTGCATGCCGGTGGCCGCATGCAGGGCCTGGTCGGCCTTGCGCAAATAGTTGGGGATGGCCTGCCACAGCGAATGCTCGATCACCGCGAAGCCCCACTTGGCTTCGTCCACCGGGGTCGGCCGGGTACGGCGGATTTCTTCGGTGTGCCAGGCTTCGGCGATCAGGCGCTGCAAGCGGGTCTGGATCTGCGCGCGTTCGGCCGAGGTCAGGTCGCGATGGTCCTGGGCGGCCAGTTGCGCGGCGATGGCATCGTATTTCTGGATCAGCGTGCGGCGCGCGACTTCGGTGGGGTGGGCGGTCAGCACCAGTTCGATTTCCAGCCGCCCCAACTGCCGGGCCAGCGCCTCGGCGCCATGGCCTTCGGCCCGCAGGCGCGCCAGCAGTTCCGGCAGCACCCGCGACTCGAACGGCGCCGGCTGCGACTCCTCGCGACGGTGAATCAACTGGTACTGCTCGGCGATGTTGGCCAGGTTAAGAAACTGGTTGAACGCCCGCGCCACCGGCAGCAATTCGTCCTCGCTGAGCTGGTTGAGGCTGGCGCTGAGTTCGGCATCCAGCGAACCGCGCCGGTCGGCCTTGGCGCCCTTGCGAATCTGTTCGATCTTGTCGAGGAAACCCTCGCCATACTGTTCACGAATGGTGTTGCCCAACAGCTCACCCAGCAGGTGAACATCTTCGCGCAAGCGCGCATCAATATCGGTCATCTACCTGTTCTCCAGCGGACTCGGGGCTCCTGCTAAGCCCCAAGAGTGCCGCCAGCACATGGCTATTAGCAAGGGCGGTCTTGGCGCGAACGGCTCCGGGCAAGGCCGGCGCACGACGAAGCGCCTTTAAACCTTGCGCGATGGAGCTAGTCTCAAGAGTAAGCCGCACAACGGCTTAGCGCCGGCACAGGCCGGTCACTCACCAGGCCCTGCCACAAGCAGGTGTTCATTGAGGTTGCCATGAAAATCCGTGAGCTCGCGCAACACTGGGAAGAAAACGCCAAGGGTCGCCTGACCAAGACCGGCTACACGATCTACCTGGATGTCGAAGCCGCCGCACGCCTGGCGGCAATTTCCGAGATGTACCCCAAGCGCCGGACCGAGGAACTGCTCGGCGAACTGATCGGGGCTGCCCTGGAGGAACTCGAAACCAGCTTCCCTTATGTCCAGGGCCAGCATGTGGTCGCCACCGACGAGGAAGGCGATCCGCTCTACGAAGACATCGGCCCTACCCCGCGTTTTCTCGCCCTGTCGCGGCGTTATCTGCACGATATGTCGGCCCAGGCAGACGAGCAGAAACACTGATCCATCCCCGCATTTTTTCCCCGATAAAAGCGTTATTCCTGACCCCGGATCGGGTCAGGAGTACCCCTGCGCACGGCAAAAGTTCCTTATTTAGAGCCTTGTCCGCGCAGTCAGAAAATTTCCGGGCGATTGGCCATCTTCTCTGAACTATTCAAAAAAGCCTCGGGTCACAGCCAATAACCATCACTGGAACGGCCGTTTCATTTTCAACGCCCTCAGCATGTCGTCACTCAGCGTTACGGCGTCGGAACCGGGATGGATTTTGATGTTTTTCAGGAGTTATCCAATGGAGTTGAAGACCATGAAGATCAGCACTGCCAAATCCTCGTCCACCCCTCTGCGCGGGCTGAAACTGGCCGCGCTGGCTCTCGGTAGCAGCCTGGTCCTGGCCGGTTGCGCCGGTAATCCGCCAAGCGAGCAATACGCGGTGACGCAATCTGCGGTCAACAGCGCAGTCAGCGCAGGCGGTACCGAATTTGCCGCCGTGGAAATGAAATCGGCTCAGGACAAGCTCAAGCAAGCCGAGCTCGCCATGCACGACAAGAACTACGACGAAGCCCGGCGTCTGGCCGAGCAGGCCGAATGGGACGCCCGCGTCGCCGAGCGCAAGGCTCAGGCAGCCAAGGCCGAACAGGCATTGAAGGACTCTCAGAAAGGTGTTCAGGAACTACGTCAGGAAGGCATGCGCAGCGTGCAATGAGCCGCGGGCGCCGATTCCCACGTATTCGCAATCGATAAAAGGACGAAACCATTATGCGTAAACAACTGATGATCCCTGCCCTGTTGGCCCTGAGCGTGGCGCTGGCGGCATGCTCCACCCCGCCTAACGCCAACCTGGAAAACGCCCGGACCAACTACTCCGCCCTGCAGGCCAATCCGCAGGCCACCAAGGTGGCGGCCCTGGAAACCAAGGACGCCAGCGAATGGCTGGACAAGGCCGACAAGGCCTACCTGAACAAGGAGGACGAAAAGCAGGTCGACCAACTGGCCTACCTGACCAACCAGCGGATTGAAGTGGCCAAGCAGACCATCGCCCTGCGCACCGCGGAAACCCAGCTCAAGGACGCCGGCGACCAGCGCGCCAAGGCGCTTCTCGATGCCCGCGACGCGCAGATCAAGCAACTGCAATCGAGCCTCAACGCCAAGCAGACCGACCGCGGTACCCTGGTGACCTTCGGTGACGTGCTGTTCGCCACCAACAAGGCCGACCTGAAGTCCAGCGGCCTGGTCAACATCAACAAGCTGGCGCAGTTCCTGCGCGACAACCCTGACCGCAAGGTGATTGTCGAAGGCTACACCGACAGCACCGGCAGCGCGGCTTACAACCAGTCGCTGTCCGAGCGTCGCGCCACTTCGGTACAGGTCGCCCTGATCAAGATGGGTGTCGATCCGGCACGCATCGTCGCCCAGGGTTATGGCAAGCAATACCCGGTTGCCGACAACGGCAGCGTTTCCGGGCGCGCCATGAACCGTCGCGTGGAAGTCACCATTTCCAACGACAACCAGCCGGTCGCGCCACGTTCGACCGTCAGCGTCAACTAAGCCCGGCTCTGCGCACTCAACCGCGCAGCCAATAAAAAGCCCCGCCTTGATCGGCGGGGCTTTTTTATTGCGGCAAACGGATCGCGGCTTGCGCTGGCAAACCTTTCGGTCACTGCTCCAGCTTCGGGGTTTCCTGGCCCATGCAGCGCACGGCGCGCTTCTTGTTGTTGACCAGCACGCCGGTCAGGCCTTTCTGCTCGGTGTCGAACAGCACCAGCACGCCATCGATGCACTGCGCCACCTCGGCCGCCGGCTCCAGGGACACCTTGTAGTCCTCGCCGGGCACGGTCTTGAGCATGGTGAAATCGTTGAGCAGCAACGCATCCTCCGGCTTGGCGAAATGCAGGTAGCCGTAGTACCACAGGCACGCCACGGTGCCGAGGATGCTGCAGATACCGGTGATGATCAGGGGGATGGCGTTACGTTCTTCGCTCATTGCGGACTCTCTGGAGGTTCTACGACTGGATTCAAAGGTGCAGGGTAATTCGGGATTTCGCCCAGGCGGCGCAGGCCGTTGAAGTGCTGCGGGTCCTCAAGGTAACGCAACATCACCTGGCGCCAGACCGGGTCGGCGAAGGTCTGCACATGCCCGCCACGGGTCAGCTGCAGCACCCTGGGCGGGGGCGCAGCTTGATACAGACGGATGCCGTTGGAAAGCGGTACGAGGGGATCGTCGATGCTGTGGTAGATCAGCTTGGGCACGCCATCCAGGCGCGCCATGGCCTTGATCGCACTGTCGCCATCCGGCACCAGCCAGGACAGCGGCACCTGGAACGGCCAGGTCATCCAGGACGTGCTCAGGGCAAAACGACCCACCTCGCGGTAACTGGCCGGCACCCCGTCGAAGACAATGGCCTTGAGCTGGCGCTGGCGTTCCGGGTGCTGTTCCACCAGATAGTGGATGGCCAGGGCGCCGCCCAGGCTCTGGCCCAGGACAATCAGCGGCTTGCCCTGGACCTCGGGCGCCCGGTCCAGCCACTGGAAGGCCGCGTCGACGTCCTGGTAGATCGCCGGCAGGCTCGGTTTGCCTTGCGACACCCCGTAGCCACGGTAATCCACCAGCAGTACCTGGTAACCCTGCTCCGGCAACCACCAACTGCCGCCGAGGTGCCCGGACAGGTTGCCGCCATTGCCGTGCAGGTGCAGCACCGTGCCCTTGACCGGCACCCCGACCTTGGCCGGCAGCCACCAGCCGTGCAGGCGCGTGCCGTCGGCGGCGGTCAGGGTGACGTCGCGGTAGTCGAGCCGGGCCTTGTCCGGGGTGAACGGCAAACCGCGCTCGGGATAGAACAGCAGCGAGCTGCAACCGCTCAAGGCCAGTAGCAGGCAGACAATGCTGAGGACTCGCATCCGTTTGAAGCCTCACGACAGGGGGTGGAAAGGGATACTTCTGGAGGAGCGAGGCTTGCCCGCGATAACCGATGGCGCGGTGACTCAGAAAAACCGCGGCGCCTTTATCGCGGGCAATCGAACGTCGACCGGCCGCTCCTACATGGGTATGCGTCAAAGGATGTTGGAGTAGTCCGCCTCGATCCGGTCCAGGCTCAGGTGGTTGAGGAAGTTGGAGAAACACATCCAGGCTGACAGCGCGTTCATGTCGCGGAACTGGTCCGGCAGGTACTTGGGCGGCACCACCAGGCCTTCGTCGACCAACTGGCGCAGGGTACGCATGTCCTCCAGGGTGGTCTTGCCGCAGAACATCAGCGGGATCTGCTCGAGCTTGCCCTTGCGCACGGCCAACTGAATGTAGTTGTAAACCATGATGAAGCCCTTGAGATAGGACAAGTCTTTGGTGAATGGCAGGCCCGTCGGCACCGAACCACGGAACACCCGGCTGGCGTTGCCATAACTTTCGGCCATTTCGAACCCCTGCTCGCGGAAGAACGCGAACACCTGCATGAAGTCCGCGCCCTCCTCCACCATGTGAATGGCGCGGGTGCGGTTGGTCAGCTTGCGCAGACGGCTCGGGTAGGAGGCAAAGGTGATGATCTCCATCAGGATCGCCAGGCCTTCCTGGGTCACGGTCGACGAGGGCGGGCCCTTGGACAGGAAGGTGCAGATCGGCTGGTTCAGGCCATTGAGGGTGGTGCCCACGTGCACCAGGCCTTCGTGGACTTCCAGGGCCCGTACATCGCGCTCGTTGAACATGGCGTCGGCGCGGATCTTGATGTAGTCGGCGCCGGCCGCCGCGTCGGCGACGATGCCGTCGGACTCGAAGACCCGGATGGTTTCCTCGGCCTCGCCGAACACCTTGTTCAGCCGGCTTTGCAGCAGGCTCACGGCTTCCTTGGCGCTCAGGGTCTTGGGTTCGTCCTTGAGGTCGCCACGGCCGTCGATGTTGTTCAGGTAATCCGAGAGCATCAGGCCCAGGTCGGCCAGGGTCGGGTCGCCGGCATGAAAAGCGTCGGAGGCCGCGCCGTAGAGCTCCTGGGATATCAGCCCAAAATCCTCGGTGCCACGGGCCTCGAGCATCCGCACCACCATGCGGTACTCCTTGCACATGCGCCGCATGATCTGCCCCACCGGGTTGAACTGGCCCAGTTGCCGGGTGATGTCACGCTCGATGTTCTGGAACTCCAGCTTCACCGCGCTGGAGTCGAAAGACAGCGGCCGGCCTTCGTAATAGGCGCGGTCCACCGCCGGCATTTCCTTACCGTTGGCCTTGAGGAAACCTTTGCGGATGTTGTCGTCCCACTTCACCGCATCCAGTACGCGGATCGGCGTCTGTGCCAGCACAATGCGATCGGACAAGGTGCGTATCGTCTGCTGGTAATCGTCCACCCCAAAACTCCCGTTAAAACGTCTGTACTGCGTTTACTTGCCCGCCCGCTGGAAGCGCGCCGCCTCGACGAACACGTCGGAGTTGGCGGGGTCGTCCAGATAGGCGAAAACCTGTGGTAGCGCGCTGTCGATCAGCACGCCCTCGCCGTCCTTGGTGTCGAACGGTTCGCCTCGCAGGGCATTCTGCCCGCGGGCCTGATTGATCTGCTCGAGATCGAGCTGGTAGAGCACCAGTTCGCGGTCGTCGGTCAACTCGAAACCGGCGATGGTGAAGTGCCCACCCAGCGCCTGGGGCACCGCCGCCGAGAGATACCAGCGGCTGCCATGGCGGGAAACGGTAAATTCGTAGGTGTCGTGCTGTTGCGGCCTGGCCTTGACGGAAGTGACGGCCTTGTAGCGGTTGTTGCCGATGCGGCTCAGCTGCAGGGTGAGCGGTTCGCCCCAGGCATTCTTGCTGGTCCATTTGCCCAGCAACGCCGCAGGCGCTGCCTGATCGGCCGGCAAGGGTTCCTTGAAGGACACCAGGCAGCCACTGAGCAGCAGGAACGACAAGGCGATCACAACGCGCCAGGCTTTCATTCAACACTCCCTATCGGCAGTCGACTCAAACACGCGTGGCAGCTGATGAAGCCCGCGTTCGCTCCAGCGCCCATGGAATCCGCAGGAAGGCCCTTCGGACCTTATCGCAGCCTGCGGCAGCAGCTACAGGGAACACATCACACCGAGGCCAGAACCAGATGCATGTACCGGGTAAGAATGCCCAGCATGTCTTCGTCGGCCAACGGCTCTGCCCCGTTGAGCAGGCCCTGATATTCCATCCGTCCGATTATAGACGTCAACACTTTGGCATCCTGTTGCGGCTCGCGGGAACCCAATACCTGGAAAAACTGGCAGGTGCCGTGCAGCAGGATCTGCTGGTGGGAGCGCACCAGCACCGCCAGGCGCGGGTTGAGCAGCGCCTCCTGGCGAAACGCCTGCTCGGCCATCAGATGCTCGCGACGGTTATGCAGTTGCCGCTGCACGTAGTCGGCGGTCAGGCGGGCAATGTCATCGGCCAGTTGCGCGCGGGACTCCGGGCTGCCGTCGCCATAGGCGACCATCTCCCGCAGCAGGCCTTCGTTGTTGGCCCAGAGCTTGGCCATGAAGGCGGCGCTGCGCTCGACGTATTGGGCGAAGGTATCGGTGAGCAGGTCATCGATATCCTTGAAGTAATAGGTGGTGGCCGACAGCGGCACACCGGCTTCGGCGGCGACCGCGCGATGGCGCACGGCGCGCACGCCATCGCGCACGACGATGCGCATGGCCGCGTCGAGAATATCCTGGCGACGTTGCTCACTGCCCTGTCGGCTGGCCTTGCGGCCCTGGTACTGAACACTTTCAGCGACCGCAGTGGCGATGCCAGCTGCACCTTCTTGAGCAATTGCACGGTTCACGACAGGTATTCCTCTCACATAAAAAATGAAAAAAGCAGTACGTCAGTGCCACACAGACAATAAAAAGCCGCCTGTTAGCGGCGGCTTTTTATTCAACATATTTACGCTTGCGGCCGCATGTGCGGGAACAGGATCACGTCGCGGATCGACGGGGAGTTGGTCAGCAGCATCACCAGGCGATCGATGCCGATACCTTCACCGGCGGTCGGCGGCATGCCGTACTCCAGGGCGCGAACGAAGTCGGCATCGTAGTGCATGGCTTCGTCGTCACCGGCGTCCTTGTCGGCCACCTGGGCCATGAAACGCTCGGCCTGGTCTTCCGCGTCGTTCAACTCGGAGTAGGCGTTGGCGATTTCGCGACCACCGATGAACAGCTCGAAACGATCGGTCACGTTCGGGTTCTCGTCGTTGCGACGGGCCAGCGGCGAGACTTCGAACGGGTACTGGGTAATGAAGTGCGGCTGTTCCAGCTTGTGCTCGACCAGCTCTTCGAAAATCATCACCTGCAGCTTGCCCAGGCCTTCGAAGCCGAGCACCTTGGCACCGGCCTTCTTGGCGATGGCACGGGCCTTGTCGATGTCGTTCAGATCATCGGCGGTCAGCTCAGGGTTGTACTTGAGGATCGAGTCGAACACCGACAGGCGGGCGAACGGCTCGCCGAAGTGGAACACCTTGTCGCCGTACGGCACGTCGGTGCTGCCCAGGACCAACTGCGCCAGCTCGCGGAACAGTTCTTCGGTCAGGTCCATGTTGTCTTCGTAGTCGGCGTAGGCCTGGTAGAACTCCAACATGGTGAATTCAGGGTTGTGCCGAGTCGAAACGCCTTCGTTACGGAAGTTGCGGTTGATCTCGAACACTTTCTCGAAGCCACCGACCACCAGACGCTTCAGATACAGCTCCGGCGCGATACGCAGGAACATTTCCATGTCCAGGGCGTTGTGGTGGGTCTCGAACGGCTTGGCCGCCGCGCCGCCAGGAATGGTCTGCAGCATCGGCGTTTCCACTTCCAGGAAGTCACGCTTCATCAGGAAGCTGCGGATGTGGGCGATGACCTGGGAACGCACGCGGAAGGTTTCGCGCACGTCTTCGTTGACGATCAGGTCGACGTAGCGCTGGCGATAACGCTGCTCGGTGTCGGTCAGGCCGTGATGCTTGTCCGGCAGCGGGCGCAGCGACTTGGTCAGCAGGCGCACGTTGGTCATCTCGACGTACAGGTCGCCCTTGCCGGAACGGGCCAGGGTGCCTTCGGCGGCGATGATGTCACCCAGGTCCCAGGTCTTGACCGCATTAAGGGTGTCTTCCGGCAAGGTCTTGCGGTTGACGTAGACCTGGATACGCCCGGTCATGTCCTGGATCACCATGAACGAGCCACGGTTGAGCATGATGCGACCGGCAACCTTGACCGGAATCGCCGCCTCGGCCAGCTCTTCCTTGGTCTTGTCCGCGTACTGTTTCTGCAGGTCGTTGCAGTAGTTGTCGCGGCGGAAGTCGTTGGGGAAGGCCTGACCCTTGGCGCGCTCGGCAGCAAGCTTTTCCTTGCGCAGGGCGATCAGGGTGTTTTCTTCCTGTTGCAGGGCCTGGTCGAGTTGTAGGTCGCTCATGTCTTTAAAATTTCCATCACAGGTTCGTTGCCCCTTGCCTGTGGCAAGGGATCGCGGGCCGGCCGCGCTCCTACAGAAGCGCGCCGTGCCCGCGGCATGGGTATCGCGGCTTACAGCCCCGACTTCAGGCTGGCCACCAGGTATTCGTCGATGTCGCCGTCGAGCACCTTGTCGCAGTCACTGCGTTCGATGTTGGTACGCAGATCCTTGATCCGCGAAGCATCGAGCACGTAGGAACGGATCTGGTGGCCCCAGCCGATGTCGGACTTGCTGTCTTCCAGCGCCTGGGAAGCGGCGTTGCGCTTCTGGATCTCCTGCTCGTACAACCGGGCCCGCAGCATCTTCATGGCGGTGTCCTTGTTGGCGTGCTGGGACCGTTCGTTCTGGCAGCTGACCACGGTGTTGGTCGGTACGTGGGTGATACGTACGGCCGAGTCGGTGGTGTTTACGTGCTGACCACCGGCACCGGAAGAACGGTAGGTGTCGATCCGCAGATCCGCCGGGTTGATCTCGATTTCCACCTTGTCGTCGATCTCGGGCGACACGAACACGGCCGAGAACGAGGTGTGGCGGCGGGCGCCGGAGTCGAACGGGCTCTTGCGCACCAGGCGGTGCACGCCGATCTCGGTGCGCAGCCAGCCAAAGGCGTACTCGCCCTTGATGTGCACGGTGGCGCCCTTGATGCCGGCGACTTCGCCTTCGGACAGTTCCATGATGGTGGCGTCGAAGCCACGCTTGGAGGCCCAGCGCAGGTACATGCGCAGCAGGATGTTGGCCCAGTCCTGGGCTTCGGTGCCGCCGGAGCCGGCCTGGATATCCAGGTAGGCGTTGTTCATGTCCATCTCGCCGCTGAACATGCGACGGAATTCCAGCTTGGCCAGGGCTTCGTCGAGACGGGTCAGTTCGGCGACCACGTCGCCCACTGTGCCTTCATCGTTCTCTTCGACGGCCATGTCCAGCAGATCGCGGCAATCGGCCAGGCCACCGGACAACTCGTCCAGGGTCTCGACGATCTGCGCCAGCGCAGCGCGTTCGCGGCCCAGTTCCTGGGCATATTCAGGCTTGTTCCAGACGTTCGGATCTTCAAGCTCGCGATTGACTTCGGTCAGACGCTCATGCTTTTGATCGTAGTCAAAGATACCCCCGAATAGTTTCGGAGCGCTCGGACAGGTCCTTGATAGTGTTAAGGATCGGGTTGATTTCCATGGCAGGCAGCACTCGTTGGCGAACTTTTGAAAGCCGGCGAGTATAACGTAATCAAGCTGGCGCGGCAGCCCGCCTGGCGGCTTTAGGCCCCCGCGGTGGCGGTTTTTTTCACTCGATCCCTACCTGGTTGCGACCATTGTGCTTGGCCAGATACAGGCCTTTGTCGGCGGCCGAGATCAATTGCCGGCAACTGGTGCTCGGCTGCGGCGTCATGGTCGACAGACCGATGCTGATGGTCAGGCTGGCCCCTTCGGTTGGCGCGATATGCGGAATCTTCAGCGCGGCCACGGTCTGGCGCAGCTTCTCGGCCACCAGCCGCGCCCCGCCGGGCGAGGTGTTCGGCAGCACCAGGGCAAACTCCTCCCCGCCATAACGCGCCGGTAAATCCGACGGTCGGCTGCTGGCCTCGCGGATCGCCGTCGCCACCTTGCGCAGGGCTTCATCGCCCTCCAGGTGGCCGAAGTTGTCGTTGTAGGACTTGAAGTAGTCGACATCGATCATCAGCAGCGACAACTGGGTCTGGTCGCGCATTGCCCGGCGCCATTCCAGCTCCAGGTACTCGTCGAAATGCCGGCGGTTGGACAGGCCGGTCAGGCCATCGGAGTTCATCAGGCGCTGCAGCACCAGGTTGGTATCGAGCAACTGCTGCTGGCTGACCCGCAGCGCGCGATAGGCCGCGTCCCGCTGCAACAGGGTCATGTAGGAGCGCGAGTGGTAACGGATGCGCGCCACCAGCTCGATATTGTCCGGCAGCTTGACCAGGTAATCGTTGGCCCCGGCCGCGAAGGCCGCACTCTTGATCAGTGGGTCTTCCTTGGTCGAAAGCACGATGATCGGAATGTTCTGGGTCGCCGGGTGGTTGCGGTACTCGCGCACCAGCGTCAACCCGTCCAGGCCCGGCATCACCAGGTCCTGCAGGATCACCGTCGGCTTGATGCGGATCGCCTGGGCAATGGCCTGGTGCGGGTCGGCACAAAAGTGGAAGTCGATGTTTTCTTCATTCGCCAACCCACGCCGCACAGCCTCACCGATCATTGCCTGGTCGTCGACCAGCAGCACCATCGCAGCATTTTCATCGGTTTTAAAATCGTCGAGCTGTAAATCATTCATGGGTTGTCACCTGAGTTGCTACCTGGCCAGGACAGCTGCGTTTGTCGGTCATTTGGCAAATATCTCCAGCAATCGTGGAGCGATCTTGTCCAGTGGGCGAATCTCTGTGGCAGCGTCGATGGCAGCCGCCGCCTTGGGCATGCCATACACCGCGCTACTATTCTGGTCCTGGGCGATGGTCAGGTAACCCTGATCACGCATCAGCTTCAGGCCCTGGGCGCCGTCGCGGCCCATGCCGGTCAGCAGTACGCCGACCGCATCGCCATTCCAGTAACTGGCGACACTTTCAAAAAACACATCGATCGATGGCCGATAGATCTCGTTTACCGGCTCGGCGGTGTAGGCCAGGGTGCCGTTCTTCAACAGCCGGATATGGTGGTTGGTCCCGGCCAGCAGCACCGTACCGCTCTGCGGTGGCTCGCCTTCGCGGGCCAGGCGCACCTTCAGCCCGGAAGCGCTGCTGAGCCATTCGGCCATGCCCGCGGCGAATACCTGGTCGACGTGCTGCACCAGCACGATGGCGGCCGGAAAATGGGCGGGCAGCCCCTTGAGCAGCACTTCCAGCGCCGCCGGGCCACCGGCGGACGAGCCGATCGCCACCAGGCCCTGACGTTGCGCCATGGTGCGCATCGGCGCCGGTGCCGAACGCACGTGGTTGCCGCGCTGCTGGCCGATCAGCCAGCCGATATTGAGGATCTTGCGCAGTAAAGGCGCCGCCGCTTCCTGCGCATTGCCAGCCCCCAGGGCCGGTGTATCGACCACGTCCAGCGCGCCATGGCCCATGGCCTCGAACACCCGATGCACGTTCTGCTGGCGGTCCACCGTGACGATCACGATGGCGCAAGGGGTTTCGGCCATGATCCGGCGGGTCGCCTCCACGCCGTCCATCACCGGCATGATCAGGTCCATCAGGATCAGGTCGGGCGTCAGCTGCGCGCAGTATTCGACCGCTTCGGCGCCATTGGTCGCGACCCACACCACTTCATGCGCGGGTTCGAAGGCCAGGGCCCGGCGCAGGGCCTCCACGGCCATGGGCATGTCATTGACGATCGCGATTTTCATGCCCGCGCTCCTCCAATCAGCTCCACCACCGCATCCAGCAGGGCGTCGTCATGGAAACTGGCTTTGGCTAGATAATAGTCGGCTCCGGCATCCAGTCCACGGCGCCGGTCCTCTTCGCGATCCTTGTAGGAAACCACCATCACCGGCAACGACTGCAGGCGATTGTCACGGCGCAGGAGTGTGACCAATTCAATCCCATCCATTCGGGGCATATCGATGTCAGTGATCAGCAGGTCGAAGTCTTCCGAACGCAGGGCGTTCCAGCCATCCATGCCGTCGACGGCGACCGCTACGTCATAACCACGGTTGAGCAAAAGCTTGCGTTGCAGCTCACGCACAGTGAGCGAATCGTCGACCACCAGGATGCGCTTGCGCGCCGTCTCGGCCTGATGGCGGTTGTGACGGGCGATGCGCTCCAGCCGGCCGGTATTGAGCAGCTTGTCCACCGAACGCAGCATGTCCTCGACGTCGACGATCAGCACCACGGAGCCGTCATCGAGCAAGGCCCCGGCGGAAATGTCCTGGACCTTGCCCAGGCGGTCGTCCAGCGGCAGCACCACCAGGGTCCGTTCGCCGATGAAACGCTCGACCGCCACGCCATAGACCGCGTCGCGCTCGCGAATCACCACCACCTTGAGTGTGGAGTCGTTGCTCTGCCCCGCCGGGCGTTGCAACAGCTGGCTGGCCGCGACCAGGCCGACATGGCGGCCTTCGTGCCAGAAATGCTGGCGCCCTTCCAGCTGGACAATGTCATCGGGCTCCAGGTCGCACATGCGTTCGATATGCGCCAGCGGGAAGGCGTAGGCCTCTTCGCCGACCTCCACCACCAGGCTGCGCACCACCGACAGGGTCAGCGGCACTTCGAGGTGGAAACGACTGCCCTGCCCCGCCACCTGCTCCATCTGCACCGCGCCGCGCAGCTGGCGCACCATGTGCTGCACCGCATCCAGGCCGACACCGCGCCCGGAGACCTCGGTGACCTTGTCCCGCAGGCTGAAGCCCGGCAGGAACAGGAAGGTCAGCAGTTCTTCCTCGCTCAGTTGGGCAGCGGTCTCGGCCGGGGACAGCTGGCGCTCGACGATGCTCTGGCGCACCCGTTCCAGGTCGACGCCATTGCCGTCGTCGCTGAGTTCCAGCACCAGTAATCCGGCCTGGTGGGAAGCGCGCAGGCGAATCAGGCCCTCGGCCGGCTTGCCCGCCAGCAGTCGCTGCTCGGGCATTTCGATGCCGTGATCGACTGCGTTGCGCAGCAGGTGGGTCAATGGCGCTTCAAGTTTTTCCAGCACGTCGCGATCGACCTGGGTCTTCTCGCCTTCGACTTCCAGGCGCACCTGCTTGCCCAGGCTGCGCCCCAGGTCGCGGACCATCCGTACCTGGCCCATCAGCACATCGGCGAACGGCCGCATGCGACAGGCCAGCGCGGTGTCGTAGAGCACCTGGGCACGCTGGCTGGCCTGCCAGCCGAACTCATCCAGCTCGGCGGTTTTCTCGGTCAGCAGCTGCTGGGACTCCGCCAGCAGGCGCCGCGCATCCTCCAGGGCTTCGAGGGCCTCCAGGCCCAACACCTGCGCCTTGAGATGCCCATTGAGGTTTTCCAGGGCGCGCAGCCCGTTGCTCTGCATGCGCTTGAGGCGCTGCAGGGCCGCCAGGTACGGCTTCAGGCGCTGGGTTTCCACCAGCGACTTGCTCGACAGATCGAGCAGGCTGTTCAAGCGTTCGGCCGTGACCCGCAGCACCCGCTCGCCACCCTCGGCGAGCTTCTTGCCCTTCTGCGCAAGCGCCGCGGCCGTCTCTTGCAGGGTTTCCTGCAGTACCTCCTGCGGCATCTCGAACGGCGGGACCGGCGGTTCGGGTTCGACCCGCGGGGCCTCCAGCTGCAGCTCGGCCATGGGCAACAGGCCTGGCTCGACCCTGGGCGGGACAGCGCCTGCAGCCGGCGCACCCGACGAGCCGATCAACTGCTCCATGAGCGCCACATAGGCGGCAATGTCCTGATCACCGACCTGGCTGCCCGGCGTGGCAATGCGCATCAGGAAATCGGTGCCCTGCAGCAGCGCATCGATATGCTCGGGATGCAGGTACAGCCGCCCTTCCTGGGCGCTGACCAGGCAATCTTCCATCACATGGGCCACGCTGACGCCAGCGTCGACCCCGACAATCCGCGCCGCGCCCTTGAGCGAGTGAGCGGCGCGCATGCAGGCTTCCAACTGGTCGGCCTGGATCGGATTGCGTTCCAGCGCCAGCAGGCCGGCACTGAGCACCTGGGTCTGGGTTTCGGCTTCCAGGCTGAAGAGTTCGAGCAGCGAGGCGTCGCGCATTTGATCGGGGGTCATGTCAGGCTCCGGGTCACGGCAGACAGCAACTGCTCTTCATCCAGCCAACGCAGGCTGCGGCCCTTCCATTGCAGGACGCCACGGGTGTACTTGGCACTGGCCTGCTGGCCGGAAACCGCGGCGGCGTCCAGGGTGCGCTCGTCGATGGCATGGATACCCTCCACCTCGTCCACCGGCACCACCACCGGGCCGCCCTGGGCGGCGATGATCAGCATGCGCGGAATGACCCGCGCGCCCGACACGACCGTGCCGCTGGTGTCCAGCCCCAGCAGTTCCACCAACGACAGGCAGGCCACCAGCGCACCACGCACATTCGCCACGCCCAGCAAGGCTCGCGAACGCTGGTGCGGCAAGGAATGGATCGGTTGCAGCGGCGCCACTTCCACCAGGCAACGGGTGGCAATGCCCAGCCACTCTTCGCCCAGGCGGAACATCAACAGCGAACGGGTGACGACATCCGTATCGGCCTCGGCCGTGTGCTCAGGACGCTCCTGCTGCAACGCATAGCGGTCGAGCAGACGGGTGGCCGCGGCGGAATACACCGAGCAGTTGCGGCAATGCACATGCCCGGCCAGCAACGGGCAACTCTTGTCGCCATGGATACCGATGCGGTTCCAGCAATCGTCGATGGCCTGCGCATCTTCGTGGGTCACGTTCAACGAAACAGAGCCGCTCATGATTTACGCTCACTGTCTGCTGCACGGCCGCTACGGGCCGCACGCTCCTGCAATCGACGGGCACCGGCGACGTCGCCCTGGGAAGCCAGCAAGGCGGCCAGGTGCGCCAGCGCTTCGGCGTGCTGCGGGTCCAGGTACAGGGCCTTGCGATAGAAACCCTGGGCTTCCAGGGCGCTGCCCGCCACGTCGCTGAGCAGCCCTAGCCAATAGAACACCTGCGCCACCGGCTCGTGGGTATCCAGGTAGTGCTCGCAGGCCGCCCGTGCCTCGGCGCTTTTACCTTCGTTGGCCAGGGCCGCGATGCTCGCCAGCAGGGTCGTGGCGTCGCTGACCGGCCTGGTCGGCGCGGGGCGCTGGCTTGCCACGGCGGCACTGGAAAACGGCCGGCTGCGCACGGGCGGCGCGATGCTGCGCACCGGCTGGCGTGCCGGCAATGCGCTTGGGACAAAGGCCGGCGCGGGTTCGGGCTCGGGTTCGTTATGCCGGCTGAAGGCAAAGGACTGGGCAATGCCGATCGAACGCATGCCCAAACGGCCCAGCAGGCTGCCTTCGGCCGGGCCGATGAACAGCACGCCTTCAACGTGAGTCAGGCGCTTGAGCACTTCGAACACCTGGCGCTGGGTCGGCTGATCGAAATAGATCAGCAGGTTGCGACAGAAGACAAAATCGTAGGGCGGTTCATGGGCCAGCAAGGTCGGGTCCAGCAGGTTGCCGACCTGCAGGCGCACTTGTTCGCGCACCCGCTCGCTGAGGCTGTAGCGCTCATCTTCGGCGGTGAAGTGCCGCTCGCGAAAATCGCTGTGCTGGCCGCGAAAGGAGTTCTTGCCGTATACCGCCTGCCTGGCCCGCTCGACCGACAGCGGGCTGACATCGAAGCCATCGACCTTGAATTGATGGGGGGCAAGCCCGGCGTCGAACAGGGCCATGGCAATCGAGTACGGCTCTTCGCCGGTGGAGCACGGCAGGCTGAGGATGCGCAATGCGCGCATGCCCTTGAGTTGGGAAAGGCGCGAGAGGGCGAGTTTGGCCAGGGTCGCGAAGGACTCCGGGTACCGGAAAAACCAGGTTTCCGGGACGATCACCGCCTCGATCAACGCTTGCTGTTCATCCCGCGAGCCTTGCAGGGTCTGCCAGTAATGGTCGGTGCTGGGCGCCTGCTGGGCGATGCTGCGCTGGCGCACCGCGCGCTCGATGATCGCCGGCCCCACCGAGGCCACGTCGAGGCCGATGCGCTCCTTGAGAAAATCGAAAAATCGCTGGTCGCTGCTCATGACGACTCCCCGAGCAACGCCGGATCCAGTGGCGGCGAGGGAAACAGCAGCGCACGCACCTCGGCATCCAGCAGATCGTCGACCCGCACCCATTGCAGCAGGCCCTGGGCGTCTTCATGGACCGGCCCCAGGTACGGCGCATTGCGGTTATCCAGGCCGTAGGCCTTGAAGTCCTGCGGGTTGCACCGCAGGGTGTCGGTGGCCTGCTCGAGGATCAGCCCCAGCAACCGCGCGGGCTGTGCCGCCTGCGGGCGGTAATGCACCAGCACCAGGCGGGTGCTGGTGCGCTCCTGCGCCGGCTGGCCAAAGGTCAGGGCGCTCAGGTCGAGCACCGGCACCACCGCGCCGCGATGGGCAAAGACCCCGGCCACCCAGGACGGCGCCCGGGGAATCGGCTTGAGTTGCAGGCGCGGCAATACCTCGACCACCTCGACGGCCTGCAAGGCGTAACGTTCGGTGCCGATGCGGAACACCAGGAACAGCGCGTCTTTGGTCGCCGTCCCTGCGCCGCCTTTCGCTGCGAGCTCGTTCATCAGACTTTGAAACGCGAGACGCCGCTGCGCAGCCCCACCGCCACCTGGCTCAGTTCATCGATGGCGAAACTGGCCTGGCGCAGCGACTCGACGGTCTGGCTGCTGGCATCGCCCAGTTGCACCAGGGCGTGGTTGATCTGCTCGGCACCGGTGGCCTGGGCCTGCATGCCCTCGTTGACCATCAACACCCGCGGCGCCAGGGCCTGGACCTGATGGATGATCTGCGACAGCTGCTCGCCGACCTGCTGCACCTCGGCCATGCCGCGGCGCACTTCTTCGGAGAACTTGTCCATGCCCATGACCCCGGCCGAGACCGCCGACTGGATCTCCCGGACCATTTGCTCGATGTCGTAGGTGGCGACCGCGGTCTGGTCCGCCAGACGCCGCACTTCGGTGGCCACCACGGCAAAACCGCGCCCGTATTCGCCGGCCTTCTCGGCTTCGATCGCGGCGTTGAGCGACAGCAGGTTGGTCTGGTCGGCGACCTTGACGATGGTCACCACCACCTGGTTGATGTTGCCGGCCTTCTCATTGAGGATCGCCAGCTTGGCGTTGACCAGGTCGGCCGCGCCCATCACCGAATGCATGGTTTCTTCCATCCGCGCCAGGCCTTGCTGGCCGGAGCCGGCCAGCACCGAAGCCTGGTCGGCGGCGGTGGAGACTTCGGTCATGGTGCGCACCAGATCGCGCGAGGTGGCCGCGATTTCCCGGGAGGTCGCGCCAATTTCGGTGGTGGTTGCCGCGGTCTCGGTGGCGGTGGCCTGTTGCTGCTTGGAGGTGGCGGCAATCTCGGTGACCGAGGTGGTGACCTGGACCGAGGAGCGCTGCGCCTGGGACACCAGGGAGTTGAGTTCGGTCATCATGTCGTTGAAGCCGGTTTCCACGGCGCCGAATTCGTCCTTGCGCTCCAGGTTCAGGCGGCTGGTCAGATCGCCCGTGCGCATGACGTCGAGGATCTTCACGATACGGTTCATCGGTGCCATGATCGCGCGCATCAGCAACAGGCCGCACAGGCCCGCCGCCAGCACCGCCACCAGCAGGGAAACGCCCATGGTGACCTTGGCCTCGGCCACCGCATCGTCGATCTGCGAGGCGGCCGAATCGGCGACCCCCTTGTTCTCGTCGATGATGTCGTTGAGTTTCATCCGACCGGCGATCCAGGTGGGCGTCAACTGCTCATGGAACACGCGGACAGCCTCGGCTTCCTGATTACGCCGATGCAGATCCAGGACCGTGGCCTGAATCCTGAGAAATTCCTGATGGCGCTTTTCAAACTCGTCGAACTCCTGCCGGTCTGTCTCGCCGCGAAGCGTTCCCTGGTAGCTGGCCATGTATTTCTGCAGGCGTTGCTCGAAGCTTTTGAAGTCCGCCTCATCCTTGGCACTGACGCCCTTGCCTTCGTTCAGGCCGATGATTTCCTGGGTATGCAGGAAACTGTCGACCCATGAACCGCGAATCATCGAACTGAAATAGACCCCGGGAATGGCATCGGAACGCATGCGATCTTCGCCGGCCTCGATCTTCAACAAGCGGGAGTACGAGGCTATGACCATCAGCAGCATGATGGTGATAATCACCGCAAAGCTCGCCAAAATGCGTTGGCGCAACGTCCAGTTCTTCACAGTCAGTCCTCGGGGCCATTCAAATGGTGGGGAGTATAGCCGAGGGCGTACCATCATTTATCAGCGTGTTGCGCACCACGTCTCACTCAGAGCGAAAGGCAGGGTCCGCTCTGGAGGGCTACTTTCCGCCAGATGGCTCGAGCGCCGCCAGTGATGATCCGGCACAAGCAGAGGGTATTTCAGCCATCAAAGAGGGCGTGCGAAGCTTTCTCCAGCGCACGCCCGATTGGCGTCAAAGACTGGCCTGGCGCACCTGTTTTTCCAGTTCGAGCTTCAACCCCGGCTCCAGCTTGAGCTGACGCGACAGCTCATCCAGGTAGGCCTTCTCCATGAAGTTTTCCTCGTCCACCAGCATCACGCTGGCGACGTACATTTCGGCGGCCATTTCCGGCGTGCCGGCGGCCCGCGCGACATCCGCCGGGTCCAAGGGTTTGTTGAGTTCGGCGTGCAACCAGTGCTGCAGCTCCTGGTCGTTGTCCAGCTTGGTGAACTCACCTTCGATCAGGGCGCGCTCGCGCTCGTCGATATGGCCATCGGCCTTGGCTGCAGCCACCAGCGCCTTGAGAATCGCCTGGCTGTGCTGCTCGACCTGCTGCGCGGGCAGGCGGTCGAGGGTCTGCGGCTCGCTTTTCGGCGCACCGGCCTGCTGCGCCTGCCAGTTGCCGTAGGCCTTGTAGGCGATCACGCCCAATGCCGCCAGGCCGCCGTAGGTCAACGCCTTGCCCCCGAACTTGCGGGCTTTTTTATTGCCCAGCAGCAAGCCCATGGCGCCGGCCGCCAACGCCCCGCCACCAGCACCGGATAACAGGCTGCCGAGCCCACCGGACCCGCCACCGAGCAACCCGCCCAGCGCGCCCTTGTCGGCAGCGGATGCCTTGTTCTGCTGCGCCCCGGCCTTGTTCTGCAACAGCTCCTGGCCGGACTTGAGCAATTGATCGAGCAATCCACGGGTGTTCATCCAAACCTCCAGCAATTTGAGTTGATCGAATCAATAAGGCCACCAGCCTAGATCGAAGTGCCCAGCGCTTGGGCTCGAGTGTGCTTCCAGATGTTGCTTCGCCGGACTCGGCCATGCGCCTGGGCAGTCGTTCGATTAAAAAGATATACACTCGAAAAAATCGATAAAAACGCCTGACCGGTGATTGCCCATGATGACCCTGCGCCAGATCCATCACTTCATCGCCGTGGCCGAGACCGGCTCGATCTCGGCCGCCGCCCAGGCAGTGTTCATTTCCCAGTCGACCCTGACCCTGGCGATCCAGCAGCTCGAACAGGAAATCGGCGTCAGCCTGTTCAACCGCCATGCCAAGGGCATGACTCTGACCCACCAGGGCCACCAGTTCCTGCGCCAGGCGCACCTGATCCTGGCCACGGTCGACAACGCCAAGCGCAGCCTGCAACAGAGCACCGACCAGGTGGCCGGCCAGTTGATCGTCGGCGTGACCAGCCTGGTCGCCGGTTACTACCTGGCGGATTTGCTCACGCGTTTCCAGCGCGCCTACCCCAATGTGGAAATCCGCGTGATGGAGGATGAGCGCCCCTACATCGAGCACTTGCTGGTCAGCGGCGAAATCGACGTCGGGGTGTTGATCCTCTCCAACCTAGAGGACCGCCACGCCCTGCAGACCGAAGTGCTGACCCACTCCCCTCACCGCCTGTGGCTGCCTGCCCAGCATCCGTTGCTGGAACACGACAGCATCAACCTGGCGGATGTCGCGCGCGAGCCGCTGATCCAGCTCAACGTCGATGAAATGGACCGCAACGCCCAGCGCCTGTGGTCCGGCGCCGGCCTACAACCGCGCGTCACCTTGCGCACCGCCTCCACCGAAGCGGTGCGCAGCCTGGTGGCGGCCGGGCTTGGGGTGTCGATCCAGCCGGACATGACCTATCGCCCCTGGTCGCTGGAGGGCGACATCATCGAAGCCCGGCCCATCGCCGACCTCAGCCAGACCCTCGACGTCGGCCTGGCCTGGCGCCGTGGCGCGGCGCGCCCGACGCTGGTGGACCCGTTCCTGACCGTGGCCCGCGAACAGCCCCACGGCGGGCGCAAGCCATCTATTTAATCGAACGCTGCATTCAGTATTTAGTATTTGTCGAGCACCGGCCCCGCCACTAGTCTCTGATCATCCGTCCAGAGAGGGCCGGGCCTCCGTCACTGGAGAGCACCATGGCCATACAAGAAAAGAGAACCCGGAAAATGGCTGGCGCGCAGACTCCGTTGTCCACCGCTTTGTTGATCGATGGCGAATTGGTCGCCGGCCAGGGGCTTGTCGAGCCGATCCTCAACCCGGCCACCGGCGAAGTGCTGACCCAGATCGCCGAGGCCAGCAGCGAACAGGTGGAAGGCGCGATCCTCGCCGCCCACCGCGCCTTTACCGACTGGTCGCGCACCACGCCCCAGCAACGCTCGAATATCCTCCTGGCAATTGCCGATGCCGTGGAAAAGCAGGCCGACCACCTGGCCCGCCTGGAATCGCTGAATTGCGGCAAACCGCTGCACCTGGCGCGCCAGGATGATCTGGGCGCCACCGTCGACGTGTTCCGTTTTTTTGCCGGCGCGGTGCGCTGCCAGACCGGCCAGCTGGCCGGCGAGTACCTGCCGGGCTACACCAGCATGGTGCGGCGCGACCCCATCGGTGTGGTGGCGTCCATCGCGCCGTGGAACTACCCGATCATGATGGCCGCCTGGAAGATCGCTCCGGCCCTGGCCGCCGGCAACACCCTGGTGTTCAAGCCGTCGGAGCACACCCCGCTGTCGATCCTGGCCCTGGCGCCGACCCTGGCCGAACTGCTGCCGCGCGGCGTGCTGAACATTGTCTGCGGCGGTGGCGAAGGCGTCGGCAGCCACCTGGTCAGCCATCCCAAGGTGCGCATGGTGTCGCTGACCGGCGATATCGTCACCGGGCAGAAGATCCTCCAGGCCGCCTCGAAAACCCTGAAACGCACGCACCTGGAGCTGGGCGGCAAGGCCCCGGTGATCGTCTGCAACGATGCCGACCTGCAGGCCGTGGTCGAAGGCGTGCGCAACTACGGCTACTACAACGCCGGCCAGGACTGCACCGCGGCCTGCCGGATCTACGCCCAGGGCGGAATCCATGACCGCCTGGTGGCCGAGCTGGGCGCCGCCGTGAGTAGCCTGCGGTTCGCCGGCAAGCGCGATGCCGACAACGAGATCGGCCCGCTGATCAGTACCCGCCAGCGCGATCGCGTGGCCAGCTTCGTCGAACGCGCCCTGGGCCAACCGCATATCGAGCGGGTGACCGGCGCCGCGGTGCATTCGGGCGCCGGTTTCTATTACCAGCCGACCCTGTTGGCCGGCTGCCGGCAGCAGGATGAAATCGTTCAGCGCGAAGTGTTCGGCCCGGTGGTCACCGTCACCCGTTTCGACGAGCTGGCGCAGGCGGTGGAATGGGCCAACGACTCGGAATACGGCCTGGCCTCGTCGGTCTGGACCCAGAACCTGGACAAGGCCATGCAGGTGGCGGCCCGCCTGCAATACGGCTGCACCTGGATCAACAGCCATTTCATGCTGGCCAGCGAAATGCCCCACGGCGGCTTGAAACGCTCCGGCTACGGCAAGGACCTGTCCAGCGATTCACTGCAGGACTACAGCGTGGTGCGGCACATCATGGCCCGCCACGGCAATGACCTGGAATAACGGCACTAAGCTAATAACAAGCCCTTAGGGCGCGCTCCACCACGTTCACAACTGCCCCGACCATAATTTGAAGAAGAGGGTTTCCCCATGTTCGTGCACAAGACCGCACTGCTCAGTGCAATCACCACCGCCCTGCTGGCCAGCGCCAGCCTCCAGGCCGCCGAACCGCTCAAGGCCGTCGGCGCCGGCGAAGGTCAGCTGGATATCGTGGCCTGGCCCGGCTACATCGAACGTGGCGAAAGCGACAAGAGTTACGACTGGGTCACCGGCTTCGAGAAAGAGACTGGTTGCAAGGTCAACGTCAAGACCGCGGGCACCTCCGACGAGATGGTCAGCCTGATGGCCAAGGGCGGCTACGACCTGGTCACCGCATCCGGCGACGCCTCCCTGCGGCTGATCGTCGGCAAGCGCGTGCAGCCGATCAACACCGCGCTGATTCCCAACTGGAAAAACCTCGATCCACGCCTCAAGGACGCGCCCTGGTACGTGGTCGACAAGCAGACCTACGGCACGCCCTACCAGTGGGGCCCGAACGTGCTGATGTACAACACCACCGTCTTCAAGCAGGCGCCGACCAGCTGGAGCGTACTGTTCGATGCGCAGAACCTGCCGGACGGCAAGCCCAACAAGGGCCGCGTGCAAGCCTATGACGGGCCGATCTACATCGCCGACGCCGCGCTGTACCTCAAGAGCGCGAAACCGGAACTGGGGATCCAGAACCCTTACGAACTGACCGAGGCCCAGTACAAGGCGGTGCTCGACCTGCTGCGCGCCCAGCAGCCGCTGATTCACCGCTACTGGCACGACACCACGGTGCAGATGAGCGACTTCAAGAACGAAGGCGTGGTCGCCGCCAGCTCCTGGCCGTATCAGGTCAACGGCCTGATCAACGAGAAACAGCCGATCGCCTCGACCATTCCCAAGGAAGGGGCCACCGGCTGGGCCGACACCACCATGCTGCACAGCGAGGCCAAGCACCCCAACTGTGCCTACAAGTGGATGGACTGGTCGCTCACGCCGAAGGTCCAGGGTGACGTCGCCGCCTGGTTCGGCTCGCTGCCGGCCGTGCCGGCGGCCTGCAAGGAAAGCGAACTGCTGGGCGCCGAGGGCTGCAAGACCAACGGCTTCGACCAGTTCGACAAGATCGCCTTCTGGAAAACCCCGCAGGCCGAGGGCGGCAAGTTCGTGCCGTACAGCCGCTGGACCCAGGACTACATCGCGATCATGGGAGGCAGGTGAGCCCCCTGTAGCCGCTGCCGCAGGCTGCGCAAGGTCCGCTGGACCTTGTGCGCCCTGAGGATCGCCGCGCCCTTGCGGGGCGATCGCAGCCTGCGGCAGCGGCTACAGGTTCCTGCGCCAGGTTCGCTCCGGCAGGAGCGGCCTTCGCCGCCAGACCTGATCCTGCTTATTTCGACAGCGCGCTTTTCCGGAGCACCGCACCATGACGCTTGCAGTCCAGTTCACCAACGTTTCCCGGCAGTTCGGCGAGGTAAAGGCCGTTGACCGGGTTTCCATCGATATCCAGGACGGCGAGTTCTTTTCCATGCTCGGCCCTTCCGGCTCGGGCAAGACCACCTGCCTGCGCCTGATCGCCGGTTTCGAACAGCCGAGTGCCGGTTCGATCCACATCCACGGGGCCGAAGCCACTGGGTTGCCGCCCTACCAGCGCGACGTCAACACCGTGTTCCAGGATTACGCGCTGTTCCCCCATATGAACGTGCGCGACAACGTGGCCTACGGCCTGAAAGTCAAAGGCGTCGCCAAGGCCGAGCGCCTCAAACGCGCCGAGGAAGCCCTGGCCATGGTCGCCCTGGAAGGCTACGGCGAGCGCAAGCCGGTGCAGCTGTCCGGCGGCCAGCGCCAGCGCGTGGCCCTGGCCCGGGCGCTGGTCAATCGGCCGCGGGTCCTGCTGCTGGACGAACCCCTGGGAGCGCTGGACCTGAAGCTGCGCGAACAGATGCAGGGCGAACTGAAGAAGCTGCAGCGCCAGCTCGGCATCACCTTCATCTTCGTCACCCACGACCAGACCGAAGCCCTGTCGATGTCCGACCGCGTGGCAGTGTTCAACAAGGGCCGCATCGAGCAGGTCGACAGCCCGCGCAACCTGTACATGAAACCGGCCACCACCTTCGTCGCCGAGTTCGTCGGTACCTCCAACGTGATTCGCGGCGAGCTGGCCGAGCGCCTGAGCGGCAGCCAGCGGCCCTTTTCGATCCGCCCGGAACACGTGCGCTTCGCCGAAGGCCCGCTGTCCAGCCACGAGATCGAAGTCAGCGGCCTGCTGCACGATATCCAGTACCAGGGCAGCGCCACCCGCTACGAGCTGCAACTGGACAACGGCCAGACCCTCAGCATCAGCCAGGCCAACGACCAATGGCTGGACAGCAGCGCCCAGCACCAGACCGGGCAACGCATCAGCGCGCGCTGGGCCCGCGAGGCGATGATCCCGCTGGCCGATACCCTGGCGAGCGGGGTGTGACATGAACACCCTGGCAATCACTCCCCAAAGCGCCGGCGGCTCGCCGCTGCGGCGCTTTTCCAACCTGCTGTACCGGCGGCCGAACCTGTACCTGGCACTGCTACTGGTGCCACCGCTGCTCTGGTTCGGCGCGATCTACCTGGGCTCCTTGCTGGTCCTGCTCTGGCAAGGCTTCTACACCTTCGACGACTTCACCATGGCGGTCACCCCGGACCTGACCCTGGCCAACTTCGCCGCGCTGTTCCAGCCGTCGAACTTCGACATCATCCTGCGCACCCTGAGCATGGCCATCGCCGTCTCGCTTGCCAGCGCCGTGGTCGCCTTCCCCATCGCCTACTACATGGCGCGCTACACCAGCGGCAAGACCAAGGCGTTCTTCTATATCGCGGTGATGCTGCCGATGTGGGCCAGCTACATCGTCAAGGCCTACGCCTGGACCCTGCTGCTGGCCAAGGGCGGCGTGGCCCAGTGGTTCGTCCAGCACCTGGGGCTGGAGCCGCTGTTGCAGTTCATCCTGGGGATTCCCGGGGTCGGCGGCAGCACCCTGTCGACCTCGCACCTGGGACGCTTCATGGTGTTCGTCTATATCTGGCTGCCGTTCATGATCCTGCCGATCCAGGCGTCCCTGGAGCGCCTGCCGCCGTCCTTGCTGCAAGCCTCCGCCGACCTCGGCGCCAAGCCGCGCCAGACCTTCATGCAGGTGATCCTGCCGCTGTCGGTGCCGGGCATCGCCGCCGGCTCGATCTTCACCTTCTCCCTGACCCTGGGCGATTTCATCGTGCCGCAGCTGGTGGGCCCGCCCGGCTACTTCGTCGGCAGCATGGTCTACGCCCAGCAAGGGGCGATCGGCAACATGCCGATGGCCGCCGCCTTCACCCTGGTGCCGATCGTGCTGATCGCCATTTACCTGTCCATCGTCAAACGCCTGGGGGCCTTCGATGCGCTCTGATTCAGCCACGCACGGGGAAAAAGCCTCAACGGGCCTGCGCCTTGCCGCGTGGGGTGGGTTGCTGTTCCTGCACTTCCCGATCCTGATCATCTTCCTCTACGCCTTCAACACCGAAGACGCTGCCTTCAGCTTTCCGCCCCGGGGCTTCACCCTGAAGTGGCTCAGCGTGGCCTTCGCCCGCCCCGACGTGCTCGAGGCCATCAAGCTGTCGCTGCAGATCGCCGCCATCGCCACCCTGATCGCCCTGATCCTCGGCACCCTGGCCTCGGCGGCGCTGTACCGGCGGGACTTCTTCGGCAAGCAGGGCATTTCGCTGATGCTGATCCTGCCCATCGCCCTGCCGGGGATCATCACCGGCATCGCCCTGCTGGCGACCTTCAAGACCTTGGGGATCGAGCCGGGGATGTTCACCATCATCGTCGGCCACGCGACTTTCTGCGTGGTGATCGTCTACAACAACGTGATCGCCCGTTTGCGCCGCACCTCCCATAGCCTGATCGAAGCCTCGATGGACCTGGGCGCCGACGGCTGGCAGACCTTCCGCTACATCATCCTGCCCAACCTCGGCTCGGCGTTGCTGGCCGGCGGCATGCTGGCGTTCGCCCTGTCGTTCGACGAAATCATCGTCACCACCTTCACCGCCGGCCATGAACGCACCCTGCCGCTGTGGCTGCTCAACCAGCTCAGCCGACCGCGGGACGTACCGGTGACCAACGTCGTCGCCATGCTGGTGATGCTGGTGACCATGCTGCCGATCCTCGGCGCCTATTACCTGACCCGCGGCGGCGAGAGCGTCGCGGGCAGCGGCGGCAAATAAAACCGGCTTGGAACCCGGGCCTGTAGGAGCGAGGCTTGCCCGCGAAGAGGCCTGCACATTCAACATCGATGTTGACTGCTAACGCGTTTTCGCGGGCAAGCCTCGCTCCTACAGAGGCTCGTTTCCATAGAAAAACAATAGCTTCGAAGAGGACACGAACATGCAAACCAAACTCTTGATCAACGGCCAACTGGTCACTGGTGAAGGCCCTGCCCAGCCGATATTCAACCCGGCACTGGGCAAGGTGCTGGTGGACATCAACGAGGCCAGCGAAGCCCAGGTCGATGCCGCGGTGCGCGCCGCCGACGCGGCGTTCCAGAGCTGGTCGCAAACCGTGCCGAAAGAACGCTCGCTGCTGTTGCTCAAGCTGGCCGACAGCATCGAAGCCCACGGTGAAGAGCTGGCCCGGCTGGAGTCGGACAACTGCGGCAAGCCGCTGAGCGCGGCCTTGAACGACGAGATCCCGGCGATTGCCGACGTGTTCCGCTTCTTCGCCGGCGCCAGCCGTTGCCTCAGCAGTTCGGCCGGCGGCGAATACCTGCCGGGCCACACGTCGATGATCCGTCGCGACCCGGTGGGGGTAATCGCCTCCATCGCGCCGTGGAACTACCCGCTGATGATGGTCGCCTGGAAAATCGCCCCGGCCCTGGCCGCCGGCAACACCGTGGTGCTCAAGCCCTCGGAGCAGACCCCGCTGACCGCCCTGCGCCTGGCCGAACTGGCAGCCGGGATCTTTCCCGCCGGCGTGCTCAACCTGGTCTTCGGCCGCGGCGCCACGGTGGGCCAGCCGCTGGTGACCCATCCGAAGGTGCGCATGGTATCGCTCACTGGCTCCATCGCCACCGGCTCGAACATCATTTCCAGCACCGCCGACAGCGTCAAACGCATGCACATGGAACTGGGCGGCAAGGCGCCGGTGATCATCTTCGACGATGCCGACAT
Source organism: Pseudomonas sp. B3G-3 (assembly GCF_028640915.1). Lineage (NCBI taxonomy): Bacteria > Pseudomonadati > Pseudomonadota > Gammaproteobacteria > Pseudomonadales > Pseudomonadaceae > Pseudomonas > Pseudomonas sp. B3G-3. The sequence goes on from NZ_JAQZAB010000115.1 coordinate 96,130, forward strand.
CGACGCCGCCGTGGACGGCATCCGCACCTTCGGCTTCTACAACGCCGGCCAGGACTGTACCGCCGCCTGCCGCATCTATGCGCAGGAGGGCATCTACGAACGCTTCGTCGAGAAGCTCGGCGCAGCGGTCGCCAGCATCAAGTACGGCCTGCAGGGCGACCCGGACACCGAGCTGGGCCCGCTGATCAGCGCCCAGCACCGCGACCGCGTGGCCGGCTTCGTCGAGCGCGCCATCGCCCAGCCGCATATCCGTCTGGTCACCGGCGGCAAGACGGTGGACGGCGACGGTTTCTTCTTCGAACCGACGGTGCTGGCCGACGCCCAGCAGGACGACGAAATCGTCCGCCGCGAAGTGTTCGGGCCGGTGGTCTCGGTCACCCGTTTCGCCGACGAAGCCCAGGTCCTGGGCTGGGCCAACGACTCGGACTACGGCCTGGCGTCCTCGGTGTGGACCGCCGATGTCGGCCGCGCCCACCGCCTCTCGGCGCGCCTGCAATATGGCTGCACCTGGGTCAACACCCACTTCATGCTGGTCAGCGAAATGCCCCACGGCGGGCAGAAACTCTCCGGCTACGGCAAGGACATGTCCATGTACGGCCTGGAGGACTACACCGTCGTGCGCCATGTGATGTTCAAGCACTGATCCGCATCGCGGGCAAGCCTCGCTCCTACGGACTGTATAAATCCG